>NZ_JBHYPE010000014.1:0-170581 GCF_042746015.1 Streptomyces sp. NPDC058773 | reverse complement strand
GGCCGGAACACGCCACCCGCCCCGCCCGCGTACGCCCCGGCCGGCGCCCGCCGACTCCCGCGGCCGCCCCGACGGCGCTAGCGTCGGACCATGACCCTCACCCCGCCTGACTTCCCGCACGATGTGGCCGCCGTCCGCGAGGCCACCGACCGGCTCCTGGTCTCGGTGAGCAAGCTCGACGACACGGCGATCGGCGAACCGTCCCTGCTCCCCGGCTGGACCCGCGGCCATGTCCTCGCCCATCTGGCGCGTAACGCGGACGCCCTGGGCAATCTCCTGACCTGGGCGCGTACGGACGTGCGGACCCCGATGTACGCCAGCGCCGAGGTACGCGAGCGCGATATCGAACGGGGCGCCGGCCGGCCACTGGCGGCGCAGCTGGAGGATCTCCGGGAGGCCGCCGCCCGGTTCGACGCGGCGATGGAGGCGCTGCCGGAGGCACGCCACGGCTTCGAGGTGGAGATGCGCAACGGTGTCGTCGAGCGGGCCGACCGGCTGCCGCTGCGCCGGCTGACCGAGCTCGAACTGCACCATGTCGACCTCGGCGTCGGCCACACCGTCGACCAGCTGTCGCCCGCGTTCGTCGACCGTGAGCTGTACTTCCTCTCCGCGGTCAAGTTCGCCGGGCACCCGGATCTGCCCCCTCTGGAGCTACGGTCCGACGACGGCCGCAGGTGGCGCACCGGCCGCACGGCCACCGGACCGGATGCCACGGCCGCGCCGCTGGTGGTGACGGGCCCCGCGACCGCCCTGGTCGGCTGGCTCACCGGGCGCGGTGACGGCGGCGAACTGGACAGCCGCGGCAGCGAGCTGCCGAGCGTACCGCCGCTCTAGAGTGGTCCCATGGGCTACAGCGGAGCAGTGAAGGTCGGCGGACCGGCCGACGTGCACGAGCTGACCGACCTGATGATTTCCAAGGTCGCGGTCGGTCCGATGAACAACAACGCCTATGTGCTGCGGTGCCGGGCGACCGATGAGCAGCTGCTGATCGACGCGGCCGCCGAGCCGCGCACCCTTCTCGCGCTGATCGGCGACAGCGGCATCGGCTCCGTGGTCACCACCCACCGGCACGGTGACCACTGGGGCGCGCTGCGCGAGGTCGTCGATGCGACGGGCGCGCGGACGTACGCGGGGCGGTACGACGCCGAGGCCATCCCCGTCCCCACGGACGTGCTGGTCGAGGACGGCGACACGCTCACCGTCGGCCGGGTCCGGCTGACCGCGCGCCACCTGGTCGGGCACACCCCGGGCAGCATCGCGCTGGTCTACGACGACCCGCACGGCGCCCCGCATCTGTTCACCGGGGACTGCCTGTTCCCCGGCGGCGTCGGCAACACCTTCGGCAGCGCCGAGAACTTCGCCAGCCTCATCGACGACGTGGAACACAAGCTCTTCGGCGAACTCCCCGACGAGACCTGGGTCTATCCGGGCCACGGCAACGACACCACCCTCGGCGCGGAGCGCCCGCAGCTCGCCGAGTGGCGCAAGCGGGGCTGGTAGTACGGCGGACGGACGGCGGCGCCCGGCTCCCGCTCCGGAAGGAGGGGAACCGGGCGCCGCCGACGCCGTTCCTGGGGCCCTGGTACGGGCTCAGGCGTCGATGCGCTCCTTGGCCGTGGCCTCCGCCGCGGCCTGCTTCTTCGAGGCGCGCAGGCTGGTGATGGTGGTGACGACCAGGACGGCGCAGATGACGCCGAGGGAGACCGGAATGGAGATCTCCGGGACCGGCACCCCGGACTCGTGCAGGGCGTGCAGCACCAGCTTCACCCCGATGAAGCCCAGGATGACCGACAGGCCGTACGAGAGGTGGACCAGCTTCTTGAGCAGGCCCCCGATGAGGAAGTACAGCTGCCGCAGACCCATCAGGGCGAAGGCGTTGGCGGTGAAGACGATGTACGGGTCCTGGGTGAGGCCGAAGATCGCCGGGATGGAGTCCAGGGCGAAGAGGACGTCGGTGGTACCGATCGCCAGCATGACGATCAGCATCGGCGTCATCAGCCGCTTGCCGTTCTCGACGATGAACAGCTTGGTGCCGTGGTACGTGTCGGTGGACGGGAAGCGCTTCTCGACCATCTTGAGGAAGCGGTTCTCCTCGAACTCCTCGTCCTCCTCCTCGGCACGGGCCTCCTTGATGAGCTTCCACGCGGTCCAGATGAGGAACGCGCCGAAGATGTAGAAGACCCAGGAGAAGTTGGCGATGATCGCGGCGCCCGCGCCGATGAAGCCGGCCCGCAGCACCAGCGCGATCAGCACGCCCACCATCAGCACCCGCTGCTGGTAGGCCGCCGGAACCGCGAACTTCGCCATGATCAGCACGAAGACGAAGAGGTTGTCGACGCTCAGGGACTTCTCGGTGATGAATCCGGCGAAGAACTCACCGGCCGGTGCGGAGCCGCCGAACACCAGCAGCCCGAGTCCGAACAGCGCGGCGAGGGCGACCCAGACGCCGGTCCAGATTCCGGCCTCCTTGAGGGAGACCTCGTGTGGTTTGCGGCCGCCGATGAAGAAATCGGCGGCGATCAGGGCGCACAGACCAAGGATGGTCAGCACCCACAGGTTCAGGGAAACGTCCACTGCTCCTCCGGCAGAGTCGTACGGCACTCACAGCGTCGTCGCTGCCGGAGGTCTCTTCCGCCCCGTCCGCCCGAAGGGGACGGGGCCGACGCCCCGGGATCTCGTCACACTCGCAATCCGTGATGACGGGTACGTCGTAGCGGGAATACTCCCCTCCGCACAAAGAAGCGTAAAGGAAGACCAAGTAATAGTAAAGAGAAAGGTAAAGTGGCTGGTCAGGAGCCCTTTCGGGCGGACGCGACCCGCCCCAGCACCTGACGCACCACCTGACTGCCCTTCGGGGCGAGCGGGGGCTCGTACGTCCAGGCATGGCCGACCCAGGGGTCGGCGAGGTGCGCGTCGGGCACCGGGGTGATCCTCAGCAGGGAGCGCCACAGCGGGTCCAGGACCGGGCCGTACTCCCGGCTCTGGGCGCGGTCGGCGACCAGCATCAGATGCACGCCGACCGCCGGCCCCTCATCGGCCAGATAGCGGAGCCGGGTGAGGGCGCGGTCGTCGAAGCCGTGCGGGAAGTCGTGCACGATCAGCAGTTGCTCGGCGGTGTCGAGATCGGCCGGCAGCGCGTCCGCGGCGCGATGGCGCACGGCCATCTGGACGAGCTCCACCCGGCGGGTCAGCCCCTCCAGGACCGCGGCCACCCCCTTGGCGCCCGGGAGTGGGTACGCGGGCAGCGCACCGCTCTCCACCAGGGGCGCCAGCGCGGGCGCGGCGGCCCCGCCCGGGTCGATGACCTGGACCGCGAACTCTCCGGCGGGGTGGATGGCCAGCAGCCGGGCGGCGATCGCGACGGCCGTCTCCATGGCCAGGCGGCGCAGCTCGGCCTCGTCGGGCGGCCCGTCCGCGAGCGCGCCGGGCAGCTCCCGCCGCGCGATGTCGCGCTCCGGGCCGGGGCCGCCGCGGACACCGGCGTCGGGCCCGCTGTCGATCCACAGCCCGCGCTCCAGCGGGAGCCGGACCAGCATGGGGATGCGCAGGTCCAGCACCTCCGGGAGGTGCAGATCGCCCAGGCGCAGCGCCATCGGGCGCTCCAGGGGGACGTGGTAGCCCTGCCATACGGGGTTGTCCCAGCGGGCGAAGGCGGGCGGCAGCGCGGGCTCCACGACCTCCGACTCGGCCGTGAGCTGGGCGAGGTCGCGGTCGAGGGCGGCACGGGCCTGGGTGACGAGGGTGGCGTGCTTGTCGCGGGCGGTGGCGCGCGCGGCCTCGCCCGCCCTGCCGAGGCGGTCGCGCGGGTCGGCGAGGGCGCGGTCGAGCTCCTGCTCCAGGCGGGTCTCGGCGAAGTCGGTGGCGCTGCGGTAGGCGGCGACGGAACGCGCCAGGTCCTCGAACATGCCCCAGACCTGGTTGTAGAGCCGCTCGTCCATGCTCCAGCCGGCGGCGTCACCGGCCACCGGAAGCGCGGGGCCGTCCGGTGCGGCGGGGCCCGTGGCCGAGCGGGCCGGGCCGGCCGGCGGGGCGGAGGACGGGGCGGGGGCGCTGCGCCGGCGGGGGTGCCGGTAGTCGATGGGGCCGCCGTCCCCCGGGCCGGGCGGCAGGTCTCCGGCCTTGGTGCCTACGGCGGTCTTCGGCACCGCTCCGGTTCCGGGGCCTGCCGCGGCCCCGGCTCCCGTACCGGACGGTGTCGGTCCGTCAGCTGCCGTGGCGGGCGCGGGGGACGGCCGGTCCTGGGCGGGCGCGGCGTCCGGACCGGTGCCGGACCGTTCGGCGCGGCCGGCCGCCATGGGGGCGGGCGCGGGGACCGCACGGGCCTGGCCCAGGCCGACCGCCTCCTCGATCTCCGCGGCCAGCTCCGCCGCCTGCGGCAGCCCCTGGTCACGCAGCATCGCCGGGAGGCCGTCCGCGTAGCCCTGGCCCACCGCACGCACCTTCCAGGCGTCCTGCCGGCGGTAGAGCTCCACGGCGACGACGGCGGACTCGGTGCCCAGTCCGGTGATCGTGTAGCGGACGAGGCCGGTGCCGTCGAGGCCGGTGACCGCGACGGCGGGCGCGGCGGCGGCGCCGAAGGCGGCCAGCCCACCGATCCCGCTGGGCAGCGCCAGCAGCACACTGACCCGGTGGACGTCGGCGGGCAGCGCGTCGAGATCCACCGCGATGCGGTGCTCGGCGGCCGCCTGGCGGGGAACCTCGATGCCGGTACGGCGGGGCCGGCCCGGATGGGCCACCGCCTCGGCGCCGGAGAGCCTGCCCTGCTCGTCGCCGAGGGTGACCCCGGCCACGACGGGGCCGCCCGCCGTCACCCGGATCTCCACCCGCGTCCGGTCCAGTGGATGGTTCTGCCCCCGGACCAGCTCGGCCGTCATCTTCGTTCCCCCTGGTAGTGGTGGCGTTCCCCGGGCCGGACGCCGGGACCGGGCCCGGAACGGCGGCGCGGCCCGGTGCGCGCTGCCGCGAGGGTGGTGGCTAGAGGTGCGGCACGATCGCCGGTACGAGGTCCTGGAAGGTGCGGCCGACCGAGGGCTCGCCGATGGCGGTCATCTGCCAGCCGTTGCCCACCCGGTGCACCTTGGACATGACCTGTGCGGTGTAGTTGCCGCCGCCCGTGAGGGTGTAGCGGGCCAGCTCCTGACCGGTGGTCTCGTCCACCAGACGGCAGAAGGCGTCCTGCACCTCGGCGAAGGTCTGGCCGGTGAAGGAATTGACGGTGAACACGATCTGGTCGATGTGCACCGGCACCCGCGCCAGGTCGACCAGGATCGCCTCGTCGTCGCCGCCCTGACCCGCGCCGCCGACCAGGTTGTCGCCGGTGTGCCGGACCGCGCCGTCATCGCTGACCAGGTGCTGGAAGAAGACGACGTCTATCGGCTTCTTGTCGGCGAACAGCACCGCCGAGGCATCCAGGTCGATCTCGTTGGTCCGCCTTCCGAACAGGCCACGGCGCGGCGCCGAGCGCCACCCCAGCCCCATCCGCACCGCGGTCAGGGTTCCTCCGTCGGACTTCTGCAGGCTGATGCCCTGCCCCTTGGACAAATTGACCGACACGCGCCGTCCCCTCTCTCGTCTGTCCCCGCCCAGCATTCCGGCGGCCCTCCGACCCTACGCACGGCGGTGCGCCGGGGACGCACACGGCCCGCGTTTTGTGGCGCTTCTGCAACACACCGGTCCGCTGAGCACACCGCGCTCACGTGCGGCGATGCCCGCATCCGGCCGGAGCGGGCGCCCTGGACGGGACCGGCCGTGTACCGTTCCCGGACTCCCCCGCCGGCACCCGCCGGCCCGCCTACTTCACCCCGGCCTCCCTCATTTGCCGCAGCTCCTTCTTCAGTTCACCCACCTCGTCGCGCAGCCGGGCGGCGACCTCGAACTGCAGCTCCGCCGCGGCGGCGCGCATCCGCTCCGTCATCTCCTCGATCAGCGCGGCCAGTTCGGCGGCGGGACGGTCCGTCAGCTCCGCGCCCGCCTTGGCGCCCTTGCCCTTCGCCTTCTGGGCGCCGAGCGCCGGGACCGGTGCCTTGCCCTTGGCGTCCTTGGTCTCGGAGGCCTTGCGGTAGCCCGTGCCCAGCAGTTCCTGGGTGTCGATCTCCTCCCGGGCGATGGTGGCGACGATGTCGCCGATCTTCTTGCGGAGCGGCTGCGGATCGATGCCGTTCTCCTTGTTGTACGCCAGCTGCTTCTCCCGGCGGCGGTTGGTCTCGTCGATGGCCTTCTCCATCGCAGGGGTGACCTTGTCGGCGTACATGTGCACCTGTCCGGAGACGTTGCGCGCCGCACGTCCGATGGTCTGGATGAGCGCCGAACCGGACCGCAGGAAGCCCTCCTTGTCGGCGTCCAGAATCGCCACCAGGGAGACCTCGGGGAGGTCGAGGCCCTCCCGCAGCAGGTTGATGCCGACCAGGACGTCGTACTCACCCGATCGCAGCTCCCGCAGCAGCTCCACCCGGCGCAGCGTGTCGACGTCGCTGTGCAGATAGCGGACCTGGATGCCCAGCTCCAGGAAGTAGTCCGTGAGGTCCTCGGCCATCTTCTTGGTGAGGGTGGTGACCAGGACGCGTTCGTCCTTGTCCGTGCGCGTACGGATCTCGTGCACCAGGTCGTCGATCTGCCCGTTGGTGGGCTTGACCACCACTTCCGGGTCGACCAGACCGGTCGGACGGATGATCTGTTCCACGAAGCCGTCGCCCCGGGCGAGCTCGTACGAGCCGGGGGTCGCGGACAGATAGACGGTCTGTCCGATGCGCTCCAGGAACTCTTCCCACTTCAGCGGCCGGTTGTCCAGGGCGGACGGCAGCCGGAAGCCGTGCTCGACCAGGGTCCGCTTGCGGGAGGCGTCGCCCTCGTACATCGCGCCGATCTGCGGGACGGTGACATGCGACTCGTCGACGACCAGGAGGAAGTCGTCCGGGAAGTAGTCGATGAGGGTGTTGGGGGCGGAGCCGGGCTCGCGGCCGTCCATGTGCATCGAATAGTTCTCGATGCCCGAGCAGGAGCCGATCTGCCGCATCATCTCGATGTCGTAGGTGGTGCGCATCCGCAGCCGCTGGGCCTCCAGATGCTTGCCCTGCTTCTCCATCGTGGCGAGGCTGTCCGCCAGCTCGGCCTCGATGCCCGCGATGGCCCGCTCCATCCGCTCGGGGCCCGCGATGTAGTGGCTGGCCGGGAAGATGTACAGCTCCCGGTCGTCACTGATCACCTCGCCGGTGAGCGGGTGCAGGGTGGACAGCGCCTCGATCTCGTCGCCGAACATCTCGATCCGCACGGCCAGCTCCTCGTAGACCGGGAAGATCTCGATGGTGTCGCCGCGCACCCGGAAGGTGCCGCGGGTGAAGGCCACGTCGTTGCGGGTGTACTGGATGTCGACGAAGCGGCGCAGCAACTGGTCGCGGTCGATCTCGTCGCCGACCTTCAGGGGCACCATGCGGTCGACGTACTCCTGTGGGGTGCCCAGGCCGTAGATGCAGGACACCGAGGCGACCACCACGACATCACGCCGGGTGAGCAGGGAGTTCGTCGCGGAGTGGCGCAGCCGCTCGACCTCCTCGTTGATGGAGGAGTCCTTCTCGATGTACGTATCGGACTGCGGGACGTACGCCTCGGGCTGGTAGTAGTCGTAGTAGGAGACGAAGTACTCGACGGCGTTGTTGGGCAGCAGCTCGCGGAACTCGTTGGCGAGCTGGGCCGCGAGGGTCTTGTTGGGCGCCATCACGAGCGTGGGGCGCTGCAGCTTCTCGATCATCCACGCGGTGGTCGCCGACTTGCCGGTGCCGGTCGCGCCCAGCAGGACGACATCCTTTTCACCCCCGCGGATGCGCCGCTCCAGCTCGGCGATGGCCGCCGGCTGGTCACCACTGGGCTGGTAGGGGCTGACGACCTCGAAGGGCGCCACCGTGCGTTCGATCTTGGATTCGGGCCGCATGAGGTCCACGGTACGACCCAGCACTGACAATCGACGGGCCAAAGCTCCGACCTGCGGTTCTGCCGTGGGGGCGGTGCCCGGCGGGTGCGGGGCGAGCGGCGCCGCGGGGCGTTGAGGCGAGGGCGGCGAGGAGCGGCGACGGGCCCGCACCGCCGGGCTCGCGGTGCCCGGCGGACGCGGCACGCCGCGCGGCCTGGGCGTGCCCTGAGACGCCGCGCGGAGCATCCCCCGTCGCCGCCCGGCAGCCGGCCCTCGCGCGCGATCCGCCCGCACCCGGAACCCCGCCGCGCCGGGCCACCCTGCACGGCGTTCGACCAAAACCGGTCAGAAGCACGAGGGGTGACGCATCATCGGCCAAGATGCGCGGATGCCGTGGCTCCGGCAAGTTGGACGGCGTCGGAGCGTACGTCTGTGGCACGGCTGAACCGGGCATCCTGCAACTGCGCGACGCTCCACGGAAGACCGGCCACGTCCCGTTCAGGCCCCGGACACCACATGACCGCCTCCCGCTATGGCCAGGCTGCGAGCCTCTGTCCGCCCGATACCGGTTCCGTCACTTCACGTCAGCTCACTCCACGACGTCACGAGGAGTCCGTATGCGTATTCGCCCCGTTGCCACCGTTGTCGCCGGTGTGCTCATGGGTCTGTCCACGCTCGTCCTCTCCCCGACCGCCGTCCAGGCCGCGCCGGCCGGACACACCCCGCTGACGGTGGCCCACCGCGGCGCCTCGTCGATCGCGCCCGAGAACACCCTCGCCGCGATCGACGCGGCCGACCGGCTCGGATTCGAGTGGGTGGAGAACGACGTACAGCGCACCAAGGACGGCGAGCTGGTCATCCTCCACGACAACTCGCTCGCCCGGACCACCGACGTCGAGCAGGTCTTCCCCGGCCGCTCCCCGTGGAACGTCTCGGACTTCACGCTCAAGGAGATCGAGAAGCTGGACGCGGGCAGCTGGTTCGGACCGAAGTTCCGCGGGGAGCGGGTGCCGACCCTCGAGGACTACATGGACGAGGTCGAGCACAACGACCAGAGCCTCCTGATGGAGCTCAAGTCGCCCGAGCTCTACCCGGGCATCGAGCGGCAGACCCTCACGGAGCTGCGCCGCCTGGGCTGGCTGGACAAGGCCCACGTGAAGCGCCGTCTGATCACCCAGAGCTTCAACGCCGACGCCATCAAGAAGGTGCACAGCCTCCGGCCGGATCTCAAGACGGGCTTCCTCGGCAATCCGTCCGTCGCCGACCTCCCGAAGTTCGCGAAGTACTGCGACCAGATCAACCCGGTCCACACGGCGGTCACCCGGGAGTACGTCGCCGCCGTGCACGGCCTCAGGGGCCCGCACAACCGGGCGCTGGACCTGTACACCTGGACAGTCGACGACCCGGCGACCGTGGTGAAGGTCGCCGGTCTGGGCGTGGACGGCATCATCACCAACAAGCCCGACGTGGTGCGCGACGCCCTGGAGGACCACGCCAACGGCTGAGCACCTGGTGGCGGGGGACGGGAGGCCTGGGCGCCGGTCCGTTCCCCGTCGCGTTGTCAGTGGTGCGTCCTACCCTGATCAGGTGACGTATGCAGAGCGGGATTCCGGGCCGGCGACACGGCCGGACGCCGCGCCGGAGGCGGCGGCGCGGCGCGACTGGGCCTGGAGACGGCTGACGACCCCCATCGGTCCGCTGCTGCTCGCCGCGACCCGGGTGGGCCTGGTCCAGGTCGTCTTCCATGCGGACGAGGGGACCGCCCGCGGTGCGACGGCCCGTCTGGAGCAGATCTTCGGCGGCCCTCCGGTCGACGGGCTCCCGCATCTGACGACGGCCACCACCGAGCTGACCGCCTATTTCGCCGGGGAGCTGCGGTCCTTCACCGTCCCTCTGGACTGGTCGCTCTCCTCCGGTTTCCCCGCCCGGGTCCTGCAGGCCCTGGCCGACGGCGTCCCCCACGGCAGCGTGGTCGGCTATCAGGACCTCGCCGACCGGGTCGGGGAACCGGGCGCCGCCCGTGCGGTGGGTGCGGCGATGGGTTCCAATCCGCTGCCGGTCGTCGTCCCCTGCCACCGTGTCGTGGCCAGTGACGGCGGGATCGGCGGCTTCGGCGGCGGTCTGGAGACCAAGCGCCTGCTGCTGGCCCTGGAAGGTGTGCTGCCGGCTCCGCTCTTCTGATCCCGCCCGTCGTCCGGCCGCACCGAGGCCCGCACCTACGAAGGACAGCGTCATGACCCGTCAGATCGCCCTGCTCCGCGGCATCAACGTCGGCGGCCACAACACCTTTCCCAAGGCGAAGCAGCTGGAGCTGGCCGAGTCACTGGGCTTCAAGGACGTCTCGGTCCTGCTCCAGACCGGCAACATCGTCTTCGCCGATCCCGGTACGCCGCCGGAGGAGACGGCCCGGGTCATCCATGAGCGGATCGCCGCCGAGCTCGGCCTGACGGTGCCGGTCCTCGTCCGGACCGGTGACGAGCTGGCGGCCGCCGTCGCCGCGAATCCGTTTCCGCAGGCGGTGCCGGAGCCCAAGAGCCTTCATGTCACGTTCCTGTCGGCGGTGCCGGCCGACACCTCCCGGCTGGACGCGCTCGACGCGGCCGCGTTCGCGCCCGACCGGTACCGGCTGATCGGGCGCGAACTGTATCTGTGGTGCCCCGGCGGTATCGGCCGCTCCAAGCTGGCCGACGCGGTGAGCCGTGCCCCGCTGGGGGTCACGGCCACCGCCCGTAACTGGAACACCGTCACCAAGCTGCTGGCCCTGGCGACCGGCTGACTGCCCGGCGGCTTCAGCGCCAGCCGTGGCGCTCGCGCAGCCGGTTGGTGACCAGGTTGAAGCGGCCCCGGTCCAGGGCGCAGGCCTCGCGCCGCATGCCGGCCGGGTGCACCCGCAGTACCCGGTCCACGGCCACCCATGAGTCACGCCCCGCGCGGTCCCACGGGCCGGCCCCTATCGGCACCCACTCCCGGTCGTTGTTGTGGCGCTTGCTGGACAGCTGGACGGCCAGCAGCGTGCCGCCCGTCTCACGGGCGACGACCAGCACCGGCCGGTCCTTGCCGCGGCCGTCGTTCTCCTCGTAGGGCACCCAGGTCCACACGATCTCGCCGGGGTCCGGATCGCCGTCCGGGTCCGGCGCATAGGTCATCTTCACGGTGCCGACCGAGCGCGGCCGGGCCTCGACGGTGGCGGTGGGGCCCTGGCTGCCGGGCAGCACGGCGGGCTCGTCGGATGCAGGGATGGAAGTCACGGGGGCCACGCTAACCGCCGTCGTGCGCACGGCTGTCAGCGGTCCAGGTCCGGCCGCCGCACGGTGGGTTGTCAGTGGTCGGCCTTACGGTTTTTCACAGTGAGGGAAGGCCGTCGGAAGGGCAGGCGCTCAGCCCGGTCCGCTCCAGGCCGGCCGGCGGGGATCGTCGGCCCGTACGACGACATCCGCCGCTTCCTCGGGCCGGGTCTCGGCCTCGTAGCGCGCGAACGCCGGCAGCGTCCAGCGCTCGCCCTCCGGGGTGCGGCGGGCCAGCGCCGCCGGTGACAGCTTCAGGTGGACGGAGAGATCGAAGGGAAACCAGTGACCGAGCAGCAGCGGACCGTGCAGCAGCAGGACGCCGCCGGGCGGCAGCGCCACGTACGCGCTGCGGGTCGCCCGGTCCGCCACCGGATCCCACAGGTCCGGGAGGACCCGCCCGGTGCCGCCCGGCTCCAGCGGCCGGAACACCTCGCGCCACAGCGCCTGCCGGTCGAACCACTCGTCGTGGAAGGCGTCCGGGTCCTCCCGGCCGTATTCGAGCCGCAGCGAGGCGGGGCGCAGAAAGCCGAAGGCGCCGGCCTTGTGCACCGCCCGTCCGCGCAGCCGCAGCGCCTCGGCGAGCCGGGCCGCCAGATCACCGGGAGCGGCCGCCGGAGCCCCGTCGACCGCCACCCGCAGCCAGGGGCTCCCGTCCTTCGCCGGCATCGCGGCGAGGCGCTCGGCGAGCGCTTCGGTGAGTCGTTCCCAGGTGATCGCTTCGAGCCGCACCCCGCCATTCTGCACGGCGGCCCGGCGCGGGGCCGCGCGTCAGGCCTGGTCCGCGTCCGGCCGGGCCGCTCCGTGGCGGCTGAGTTCGGCCGCCGCCTCCTTCGTCGCCTCGATGACCTCGTCGGGGGCCACCGGCATCACCGACTTGAGCTTGAGGAGCAGGACCGCTCCCATGATGGAACCGTCCCAAATGACCGGCGCCGCACAGGAGTTCCAGCCGGCCATGCACTCCTCGTACCCGAGCGCGTGACCGAGGTCGCGTACCTCCGCGAGGGACTCCAGCAGCGCATCGTTGTCGCTGTAGACGCCGGGTCCCGCCTGGTCGGGCACGGGCTCGGCCAGTACCCGCTGCTGGAGCACCTCCGGCAGGTAGGCGAGGATCGTCCGCCCGGAGGCACCGGTGCGCAGGGAACGCGTCACGGACAGCACATCGCGCGGTGTCATGCCCAGCTCCGCGAGGTCGGAGTCGCCGACGGCCATGTCGACGCACTGCCGTTGGGCGCCGGAGAACGGCGCCACCATGTAGAGGAACGCCAGCCCGCCGTCGGTGGCCGTCCGCAGGTCGCGGAGCACCGCCTGGGAGATCCCGCCGTCGAGCCGGTGGTCGAGGGCGGTGAAGGCGAGCTGCGCGGCCGAGGTCCGCAGCCGGTAGAGGCCGCGGTCCACCCGCTCGAACATGCGCTGGTAGATGCCGGACTGCAGGATGCGGTAGACGACGGAGTCGTCCAGGCCGGTGAACTCCGCGATCTCACCGGGCCCGTGAGCGGACCCGCCCAGCTCGGCGAAGGCGGTCTGCACGAGGAAGACCCGCTCGGCATGGCCGGATCCCGACGCCCGGGAGCCGTTGGCCGAAGCGCCCTTGGGCGTCTGACGCGCCGTCTTGGAGTGGCCCGCGGAACGCGGCGCCACACCGGTGGCGGGCGCGTCGGACGGGGCCGGCGAACCCGTGGCTGTGGTGCTGTGACCCATCGTGTGCTCTCTCCCCTGGCAGTGTTCGGCACCCGGAGGCGCCCGGTATGTGCGGTACGGGCCGCGCCCGTTGGCCGCGGCTCCCGTCGGACGGCCCCCGGCCGCGCTCCGCCGGCCCTTCCGGTCCGGCGCACCGGGCCGTCCGCATCAACGCGTGACGTCCAGCGCGAGTTTCCCGGTCCGGGTCCGGGCGGCCAGCTCGTGGTGGGCCCGCGCGGCCTCGCCGAGACCGTAGAGGGTGCCGGTCTGCGGCGTGAGGGTGCCCACGGCGACCGCGTCGAACAGGGCCCGCATGGACGTCGGCAGCGCCGTACGGTCCGCGTAGAGCTGCGGCAGCCAGAAGCCCGAGACGGTGATGCTGCGCTCCATCAGCTCCCGGGTGGGCACGCTCGCCAGCTCGCCGCCCGCGTACCCGTACACCGCGAGCCGGCCGCGCGGCGCGACGGCGGCGAGGGTCCGCGCGAAGGTGGCGCCCCCGGTCATCTCCAGTGCCGCGTCCACGGGACCGCCGGCCGCCTCCAGGATGCGCTCCGTCAGATCCTCGGCGGTCGAGTCGACCACCGCCTGGGCGCCCCATTCCCCGGCCAGTTTCCGCTTTTCCGGGGACCCCGCGAGACCGATGACCTTGGCGCCGGCGTGCGCGGCGAGCTGCACGGCCAGCGATCCGACGCCGCCCGCCGCGGCCGGCACGACAACGGTCTCGCCCTTGGTGAGGCGCAGCGAGGTGAACAGCAGATGCCAGGCGCTGTTGCCCTGGAGGGCCAGCGCGACGGCCTGTTCGTCGCTGATCGCGTCGGGGACGTCCCAGGTGACGCGGCGGTGCAGCAGCGTCCGTTCGGCGTATCCGCCGCCGCGGCACAGTCCGACGACGCGGCGTCCGCCGTCCACGGTCCCCACGACCTCGTTCCCGGGTACGTACGGCAGCTCGACGGGCGCCAGATAGGAGTCGCCCCGGACGTGCACATCCGCGTAGTTGATGCCGGCCAGGGTGACGTCGACCAGCGCGTGGCCGCCGCGTGGTGCGGGCTCGGGCACGTCCTCAAGACGCAGCACGTCCGGGCCGCCGAATTCTCGCATCACAATCGCGCGCACGACTCTCCCTCGGGTTCTCCGGTGCGGTGCCCGCACAGGGTAGGCACGGCGGCCAACTGCCCGCGGGCGCCCGATCATTTCGCGCCAACCATGCGGGGCTCCGGGCCCCGTGGCCCCTCTTCCCGCGAGGTTTTCCCGCCCGCTTTCTCGTGGTGCGAGAAAGCGCCAGGGCGGTTTCCGCCCATTGCGCCGTTTTGTTGCGCATCTACCCAGCGGTATCCCGCGGGTGGCTGCCTCGTGTCTCTCGCTCAAACCCGGCTGTCGGATGTGATCGACGCCGCCTACGATCCGGAAAGGTGTCCGCCGTTGACCAGATGTGACGGCAGCGTCCCCCGGGGCGGAGCACGCTCCGCGAGGCAGTTGTGCCCGCCCCTCGCGTCCGGTCCGGACGGGTGGCGGAGGAGGACGTGGCTGTGCACTGGGCGGGGCGGGCACGGCCCGAGGGGGAATCATGATGGGGAAATCGGGGGGCGGCAGGCCGGCGTTCGCGCCGGCCTGCCGGGACCCACAACGAGCTCAACTGCTGCCGGCGGCACCGCTGCGCATCCTGCGGACCGCCTCCACGGCCCTGCCGTCCTCACTGGCGGCCACCGTCACAGCTTCCTTCACGGCTTCCTTCACGGCCGCCACCGAGGCCGTCATCGCCGCCGCCCGCCGGCGCTCCCGACCGTATGCGGCACCGCCCTTCCTGGACGTGCCGCGCCCCCACCGGGGAACGGCGCTCCGCCGCCGAGAAAGGGACTGCCCATGAACGCGCTGAGCAGCAACGGGCTCGAGTTCACCCACCCTTACCTCGCCGTGGTGCTCGGCGGTGGCTTCACGGGCATGCTCGCCGCCGCGGCACTGTCCGAGCACGCCGATGTCATCGTCGTCGAGCGGGACCGGCTGCCGCGGACCCCCGCCCGCTCCACGGATCTCCCGCAGGCCCGGCACGCGCAGCTGCTGACGGCGGACGGCGCCCGGCTGATCGAGGCCCTGCTGCCCGGCAGTGCCGCGCGCTGGTGGGCCGAGGGAGCCCGCCGGCTGCCGTTACCGGCGGAGTTCACCGGCCGTGTCCCCCAGGGCAGGCCGAGCCGCCGGGCGCGTTCCCGGTTTCTGCTCGCCTGCTCCCGCGACCTGCTCGACCGGGTCGTCCGCCGGCAGGTGGCGGCCCTCCCCGGAGTGACCGTCCTCGACGGCACCGAGGCGACCGGACTGACCGGCACCGCGGAACACATCACCGGCGTACGGGTCCGGGACACCACCAGCGGCGCCGCCTCCCTCCTGGATGCCGATCTCGTCGTCGACGCCACGGGCCGGCACTCCACCACCCGCGAGCGGCTGACCGCGCTGGGACTGCCCTCCGCACACGAGGACGTGGTGGACTCCGGGATCGTCTCGGCGACCCGGGTCTTCCGCGCCCCCGAGGGAGCGGAGAACTGCCCGGTGCTCACCGCCCGTTCGGCGCTCACCGGCCCGTTCCCCGCTCCTGGTGGCCCGCGCCGCCCGGTTCCCGGTAAGACCGCGACGCTGCTGCCGATCGAAGGCGGCCGCTGGCTGGTCACGCTCACCGGCGCCGGGGACGACCGGCCCTCCGAACACGCGGGCCGGTTCGCGCCGTTCGCCCGGCATACGGGGCACGCCGTCATCGGCGACCTCATCGCCGGCGCCGAGCCGCTGAGCGAGGTCCGGCTGACCCGCGACACCACGGACCGGCGGCGGCGCTATGAGCAACTGACCTCCTGGCCCACGGGGTTCATCGTCCTGGGGGGCGCCGTGACGTCGCTCGCCCACGACTGCGGGCAGGGCCTGTCCCTCGCCGCCCACGGTGCCGCCGCGCTGCGCGGGGCACTGCGACGGCACGGAATGGACGAGCCGACGCTCGCCCGTAAGGTGCAGCGGACCCTCGGGCGCCTCGTCCAGGAGCCCTGGTCCGTGGCCACCGGCGAACCGCTCCCCTCCGCCGCAGCCCGCCGCGCCGTCCGCCGCTCCTTTGTGGACGTCCTCGCACCCACCGCCCCCACGGCTCCGTCCCTGCGGCCGGGCGCCACGCTCCAGCTGTTCCTGGGGCCGGCACGGTTGCGTCCCGCGACCGCTGGTGCGGCGGGCCGGCAGGCGTCGCCGGGGCCGGTTGCGGCACCGCTGACGGCGGCGTCCGGAGGCCTCGACGTCGGTCCGCACACTGCGACGCCGGACGGTGCCGCCTCGGCGCTCTCGGCGCAGCCGGCCACCGCGCTCTCTGCCGTGCCGCCCACGACGGGACAGCCTCCGGCCCCGCCCCACCGGCCTGCCTCCGTACCCACTCCGCGCCGCCTCCCCCGCCCGCTGGGCTTCGGGCCGCGGGCACTGCGCCGGATCGGCGGGACGACCCGACGGAAACCGGCCGGCGACTGAGGGCGTGCCCGAGCGCCGTGGCGAACGCGGTCCCTCGGCTCCTGGGCGGCACGGCCCCGCCGACCGCCGCGTCACCCCTGGCATACGGCGGCCGCCCCGACCCTCCAACGGGCCATCGCCCTCGCCGAGTACGGACGCCGGCCCCTTCGCCCTCCGGTCACACCTCGCCGCTGGCCGTGGTCTCTTGGGGTGGTACCGGAACGCCCAGGAGGCGGTGGGCGAGGGCGAGCGGTGCCCGGTGGTCACGAGTGGGGGCGGGGGCCGTGGCGCGGTGCGTCGGGAGGCGTTCGACCGTCGTGGTGCCGGTGTCGGACTCCAGGGCCGGTGCGTAGCCGGCGGCGCGCAGCGCGTCCAGGGTGGCGGCCGGCTGTCGGGCGCTGACCAGGACGGTCGGCGCGATGGCGCGCAGCCCGAGTCCCTGGAGGGCGCGGTGGGCGGCGAGTTCCTCGACGAGGGCTTCGTCGTCGGAGCGGATGCAGCAGGCGGCGGGCAGGACGCGCATCCGGCCGTGGGCGCGGGCGGCGTCCCGGACCAGGTAGTCGAGCGGCTGCGGCAGGGTGCCGGTCGCCGAGGCGCGGGTGAGGTCCTCCAGGAGGGTGTCGGCGGTGTGGCCGGTGTCCAGTGCGCGGCGTACGGAGTGCGGGGTGAAGCGCCAGGTCACGGCGTGGCCTTCGGATTCGCGGTCGGCCGCGGAGGCGAGCAGTGCGGCGAGCGCGGCGGCGGGTCGGCCGGGTACGACGGCGGTCAGATCGGCCTGGAAGTGGGCCTGTTCGAGGAGCGGTGGCAGCAGATCGGCGAGCGGCCGGTCCAGCGACCGCGGGTCGGCGAGCAGTGCGCGGCCGAGTGGGGTGAGGGTGCCGTGGGCGACGAGGCCCAGGTAGGCGGCTTCGTGGAGGGTGTGGGCGGCGCGTTCCCCGGCCATCGGCTGGTGGGTGACGGCGAGGGGGCGGTGCCAGTCGGCGGCCCGGAGGAGATCGTTCCAGGGGGTGTGGCCGCCGCTCTCCTCCGGAGGTTCGGTGAACGGCAGGGCGGGAAGCGGCGCTCCCGCCCCGTTGGGGACGGTGGCGAGGGCGGCGAGGAGGGCGTGCCGGAGAGCGGGTGCGTACCTGTCGTGGCCGCGGACCAGGGCGGTCGGGGTCTCGCCGAACGGGGTGTGGGTGGGGATGTCCCACAGCTCTGACCAGGCGGCCAGGACGGGGGCGAGGCGGGCGCCGGGCGGGCGGCCGAGCCAGTCGTCGTAGGCGCCGGTGGGGAGCGCGGTGATGCCGGACGGGGTACGGGTCAGCGCGATCAGGTCGGCGGCGAGTGCGAGGTCGAGGAGGAGTCGGGTGTGCGGTTCGGTGGCGCCGGCGGCCTTCGCCAGCCGTTTGATCTCCCGTACGGTCAGCCCGCCCGACTTGCGCAGCGCGGCGGGCTGCGTCGCCAGAGAGGCCAGCAGGCGGTCCAGGGTGGCGGCGAGTGTCGCCGCGGCGGCCCGGGATTCGTCGTCGAGCGAGGTCGGCGGGACGGCTGCGGCGGGCGTCGCGGGTCCCTCGGGGCCGTCCGGGGTGGGCCGCGGAGCGTCGGGGGCGAACGGACCGGGGTCGTGGGAGGCGAGGAGTTGCGGGGTGCGGGGCGGGACCACGATCGCGCCGTCCTCGGCCGGCGCGGCGAGTCCGTCGTCGTAGAGGGCCTGCAGGGCGCTTTCGGCGGCGGTGCGGGCGGGGCCGGCCGGGGTGGTGCCGAGGACGGTGAAGACGTCCTCGGGCGGCACGGGTTCGGTGGCCAGGTGGGCGAAGGACAGCCGGTGCGCCATCAGGGACTGGTAGTCGGCGCCCGGGGCGGGTGCGGCGGGGCCGGGGGCGGCGCGGCGGACGCGCTCCTGGCTGATGCGGGCGGTGGCGGTGAGCACCTGGAGCCGGGGGTGGTCCAGGTGCAGCACGAGTTGGTGGAGTGCCTCGTAGGACCACAAGGCGCTTGCCAGGCCACGCAGTTCGGTGGGGGCGGGGCGGCGGGCGAGCGGCTCGGCATGGCGGGTGAGGAGTGCGGCGAGCTGTCCGGGGGTGCGCCGGGCGAGGGACCGGGTGAGTGCGTCGAGACCTTCCACGGCGTCGAGGTTAGTCATCGCGCGAGCAGTCCGCTGAGGGCGGCCACGGGGTCACGGTCGGCCGGGCCGGTGGGCCACCAGTCGTCGGTACCGGGCTCGGATTCGTACGGATACCAGCGGTGGTCGTGGCCGAAGCGGAGCTGGATGCCGCGGTCCGGGGCGCTGAGGTGGTTGTGGCGCGGGCGCAGGGACGGGAGATCCGCGGCGAGCAGAGCGCTGCGGGCCCGGTCGAAGTCGCCGGCCGGCGGGTTCCAGGTGGTGTCGAGGAGGGCGAGGCCTTCGGGTCCGCCCTGCCGCCAGGCGGCGACGGAGCGGGCCACGTCCGTGGCTGTACGGCCGGTGGCCGCGGCGAGGTCGCGGTAGAGAACGCGCGTGGTGGAGGTCAGGCCGGCGGTGGGGTGGGCGGTGGCCGCGAGACGGATGGCGTCCTCCCATGGGGGCAGCGACGGGAACGGGCTGTGGACGGCGGGGCGTTCACCGGCGGGGCCCGGGGGACCCGCGGCGGACACACAGGCGTGGGCACGGGCGGCGGCGTCGGCAGCGAGGAATTCGAGGGTGGCGGGGTCGAAGGGCAGACCGTCGCCGTCCGGCAGGGCCGGCGGGCGACCGGGCTGCGGGGGTGCCGGAAGCGCTTGCGGGAGCGGCGGGCGGGGACGGTCGGCGAGGGCCACCCTGGCCAGGACACCCCGCGCCGGGGACGCCGACCGTACGGCGCTGTCTCCGGGGGCAGCATCGCGGTCCTCCTCCGGGACCGCTCCGTTGGCGGCAGTTGGCGTCGTCTGGCCGGCCTCGGTCTCCTGGCCGTGCGGGGATGGCGGGGTGGCGGCGACGGAGTGGGCGCGGGCCTCATGGGCGGTGCGGGCGGCGTTGCGGCGGGAGAGGTCATCGAGGAGTTCGCGTTCGCCGCGGCCGCGCATCAGCAGCAGGACGAACGGGTCCGCGTCGAGGAGGCGGGCGACCTGGAAACAGAGCGCGGCGGCGTGCTTGCAGGGCCGGCCGTGGTCGGGGCACGAGCAGCGGGGCACGAGGTCGCCCGGCCCGGGGAGGAGGCCCGTGTCGCTGTCCGCCAGCGCCTGGGGCAGCTTCTTGGCCAGCAGGGCGGCCAGTTGGCCGGGCTCGGCGGCGATGGCGTCCAGGAGGGCGTCCCACTGCGGGTCGTTGAGGGTCCGGAGGCGGATGTCGGCGCTGTAGGGCCGCGGTCTGCTGCCGCGTACGGTGGCGATGATGCGGCCCGGGGTGACGTTGATGGTGTCGACGTGACCGTCACGGGCGTAGGTCCGGCCGCGGGCGAGCCGGGCGCTGTCGAGGGCGGTGGTCTCCAGGGCGTCCAGCCAGGCGCTGCCCCACCAGGATTCGGCGAAGAGGCCCCGGGCACCGGTCCGGGCCGGCAGGGGCGGGAAGGTGCGCGAGCGGTCCGCGCGGGCCGTGCGGTCCGCGGCGGCGGCGCGGGCGGAGGTGCGGCGGGGGTTCATCCGGGCCTCCTGAGGGAGACGAGGTCGGCCAGTTCGGCATCGGAGAGTTCGGTGAGCGCGGTTTCGCCACCGGAGAGCACCGCGTCGGCGAGCGCCCTTTTGGCGCTGAGGAGTTGGGCGATGTTGTCCTCGACCGTGCCCTCGGCGATCAGCCGGTGGACCTGGACGGGCTGGGTCTGGCCGATGCGGTACGCACGGTCGGTGGCCTGCTCCTCCACGGCCGGGTTCCACCAGCGGTCGTAGTGGATCACATGTCCGGCGCGGGTCAGGTTCAGGCCGGTGCCCGCCGCTTTGAGGGACAGCAGGAAGACCGGGGTGTGCCCGGACTGGAAACGGTCGACCATGCGCTCCCGTTCGGCGACGGGGGTGCCGCCGTGCAGGAGTTGCGCCGGGATGCCGCGGGTGGCCAGGTGCCGTTCGAGGAGCCGTGCCATGCCCACGTACTGGGTGAAGACCAGGGTGGCGCCGTCCTCGGCGAGGATGGTGTCCAGGAGTTCGTCGAGGAGTTCGAGCTTCCCGGAGCGGGCGGCGAGTCCGGGCGCGGCCTCTTTGAGGTACTGCGCGGGGTGGTTGCAGATCTGTTTGAGGGCGGTGAGCAGCTTCATCACCAGGCCGCGGCGGGCGATGCCCTCGGCGGTCTCGATGCGGGTGAGGGTCTCGCGGACGACGGCCTGGTAGAGCGCGGCCTGTTCGCGTCCCAGTGCCACCGGGTGGTCGGTCTCCGTCTTGGGCGGCAGCTCGGGCGCGATGCCCGGGTCGGACTTCTTGCGGCGCAGGATGAACGGACGCACCAGCCTGGCCAGCCGCTCGGCCGCCGCCGGATCCTCGCCGCCCTCGACCTCCCGGGCGTGCAGGGCCCGGAACGTCTTGAGGGGGCCGAGGAGCCCGGGGGTCGTCCAGTCGAGGAGGGCCCACAGCTCGGAGAGGTTGTTCTCCACGGGTGTGCCCGAGAGGGCGATGCGGGCAGGGGCTTTGATGCTGCGCAGCGCCCTGGCCGTCGAGGAGTTCGGGTTCTTCACGTGCTGGGCCTCGTCCGCGACGACCCAGGCCCAGGACCGCCCGGCCAGTTGGGCGGCGCTGCTGCGCATCGTCCCGTAGGTCGTCAGCACGAAGCCGCCGTCCAGGCCGTCGAGGCTGCGGCCGGCACCGTGGAAGCGGCGTACGGGCGTACCGGGGGCGAAGCGCTCGATCTCGCGCTGCCAGTTGCCCAGCAGGGAGGCCGGGCAGACGACGAGGACCGGTGCGCTCGGCCGCCGGTGCAGGTGGAGGGCGATGACGGTGACGGTCTTGCCCAGGCCCATGTCGTCGGCGAGGCAGCCGCCGAGGCCGACGGAGATCATGGTGTCGAGCCAGGCCATGCCCCGTAGTTGGTAGTCACGGAGGGTGGCCCGCAGTCCGGGCGGCTGGGGCACGGGGCGAGCCTCGCCGGTGAGGCGGCCGCGCAGCGCGGCGAGGACGCCCTGGGGCACCACCTCGACCTCTTCGCCGTCCACCTCGGCGGTGCCGGTGAGCGTCGCGGCGAGTGCGTCGACGGGCTCCAGATAGCCCAGTTCGCGCTTACGGGCCTTGCGGACGAGCCCGGGGTCCACCAGGACCCACTGGTCGCGCAGCCGGACGACGGGGCGGTGCGCCTCGGCGAGGGCGTCCATTTCCGCCTCGGTCAGCGGCGCCCCGTCCATCGCCACCTGCCAGCGGAATTGCAGCAGCTCACCGGTGTCGAAGAAGCCGAAGCCGTCCGCGGCCGAGCCCGGCGACGGGCGCAGCACCGCCGCGGCGGTCAGGCCGCGGGCGATTTCCCTGGGCCAGTGGACGGCCACTCCGGCTGCGCCCAGACGCGGCGCGGCCTCCCCCAGCAGCTCGTACAACTCGTCCTCGCCGAGCGGCAGTACGTCGGGGACCGGCCGCTCCAGGAGGCGGGTGAGCGGAGCCCAGACGCGGGCGGCGCGGCGCAGAGCGAGGAGGGTGTCGACCCGGGAACGCGGCCCGAAATGGTCGGGGCCTTCGCCTTCCCACAGGTCACGGGCGTCGGCGACCAGAGTGGGATCGGTGAGGCTCTGCACCTGGAGGACGGCGGCGGCCGCACTGCGCTCCTCGGTGCCGCCCGCCCCGCTCTCCGGCGCCGTGTCGAAGAGCTTGTGCGGGGCGAGGTCGAGGCGCAGGGAGAGCCGCACGCCCGCGTCGGCACCGGCGGCGACCTCGGCGGCCCACTCCCGGGCACCGGGCAGCTGTTGGGGCGCGCTCGCGGCGTACGGGGCACCGGCCAGCAACTCGGCGGCGGGAGTACGGGGCAGCGCGTCGACGACCGCGTCCACATAGAGCCGTACGAGGACCGCGGGATCGGTCAGCTGAAGGGGACGGCTGCCGGGCACCGGCATGGCATGGGCCTCGGCGGGCATGGCGGCGGCGATGGCCCGGAGGTGCGCGATGTCCTCGGGGTCGAGCGGGCCGGCCCGCCAGGCATCGGCGTCCGCGAGGGTCAGGCCGGGCAGCAGCCGGCCGCGGGCGGCGAGGTGCAGCGCGTGCAGGGTGGCCGCTCCCCAACAGGCGGCGGCCGGGTGAGCCGTCGGGTCGTGCCGGGCACGGACCAGCAGGGGGACGGCCGCGGCCGGCGGAAGCAGGACGGTGGGGACCGTACGGCTGCGGGCGCCGTTCCCGTGGCGACGGGCGACGGTCAGCGTCCCCTGCTCGGCGGCGGCCTCCCCGTCCGGCGCCCCTGTTCCGTTGCTTCCTGCAGCAAGATCAGGGAGCGGGCCGCCATCAGGGCGCCACAGCGCGAGCCTCCCGGCGCGTGGCGGCTGCGCGGGCAGAAAGACCACGGCACAGCCGCCCAGGGCGGCACCGCCGCTCCCACCGCCTTCCCCTGCGCCCGCGGGCAGGGGCGCGGGCGGGCTGCCCGACGGCCGGTTCTCCCCCGCTGCCGCCTCCCACCGCCTCGCCATGCCATCCCTTACCGCTCGGTCGTTCCACCCCGGTCGCGGTGCCCTCCGCACCCGCCGCTCCCGCTCCGCTCCTACACTTCCGACCTGCGAGTCTACGGTCGTCCCCACTGCCCCTCCTGTGCCCCTCTCCCGCATCTGCGCAGCCCTCCGAAGGCGCCGACAAGGCCTCCACGGGGCGCCCTCCCGACCCAGCCCGCAGCGCCGCACGGTCCCGGCGCCGCGGCGGCGAGGACGAGCGCGAGGAGCCAGGGCGGAGGAACGCACCGGCTGCTGCCGTCATTCGTCCCCGGCGGTCGTGCCGCCCCGGCCCGCCGACGGTCTCCCGACCATCGCCCGCTGCCTGAGTCCGATGGAAGCAGACGGCACTGACAACGCCTTCGACCTGCGCTTTCCGCGCGCCCGGCCAGGGTTTTCCACAGCCCGGGAAAATTTCCTCGCCCGCACCGCGAAATCCGCTACGGTCAGTGACGTCATCACTCTCAGTGACCGATCGGTCGATATTGGTGAGGAGCCCCCATGCGCACCCCCACGCACGAACGAACCGCCGCGACAGAGGCCTTCCCGACCGGCTCACATCTCGTGATCCAGGCCGGCGCCGGCACCGGCAAGACGACGACCCTCGCCCTGCTCGCCCGCACCGCGCGGCGGCAAGGCCGGCGGGGCCGCTATCTCGCCTTCAACAGAGCTGTCGCGCGCCACGCCGCCCGGCCCTTCCCCACCGAGGTGACCTGCGGAACCGCCCATGCCCTCGCCTACACCGCCGTGGGCAGGGACTACCAAGCGCGCATGAACGCCCCTCGCCAGGCGGGGTGGCGCACGGGCGCGGCCCTGGGCATCGACAAGACGCTGTCTGTACGCCTCGGAGCCCGCAAGATCACCAACAGGGCCCTCTCCCACACGGTCCTGCGCACCGTCACCCGCTACTGCCAGTCAGCAGACACGGACATCGCGCCGCACCATGTCCCGCCCCTGCGCGGAGCCGAATCCGAGCCGCTGCAGACGCAACTCGCCGAACTCGCCCTCCCCTACGCGCGCAAGGCCTGGGCCGACCTGCAGCACCCCGACCACGGCGTGGTCCGCTTCGAGCACGACCACTACCTCAAGATGTGGGCGCTGCGCGCACCCGTCATCCCGGCGGACTTCCTGCTCCTGGACCAGGCGCAGGACACCAACCCCGTGGTCGAGCAGGTCGTCACGGCCCAGCGCGACCATGCTCAGCTGGTGCTGGTCGGGGACTCCGCCCAGGCCATCTACGGCTGGCGCGGCGCCCGGGACGTGATGACCGGATTCGACGGCAGACAGCTCAGCCTCTCCCGCTCATTCCGCTTCGGCCCGCCCCTCGCCGCCGAGGCCAACCGCTGGCTCACGATCATCGGCGCACCGATCCGGCTCACCGGTTCCCCCGGCCTGGAGACGGAGTTGGGCACGGCCCGAGCGCCGGACGCGATCCTGTGCCGGACCAATGTGGGAGCGATGGTGGAGGTGATACGGCAGCTGGAGCTGGGCCGCCGGGTCGCGCTGGCCGGCGGCGGCACGGCACTCAGCGCCCTGGCCCGCGCCGCCCTCACCCCCTTGAGTCGGGGCACCGTACGGCCCACCCCGAGCCGATACTCTTCGAGACCTGGGGCGAGCTGCGCGAGTACGCGGAATTCGACCCGGCGGGACGGGATCTACTGCCCCTGGTGGAGCTCGTCGACGAACACGGCACGGACGCCTTGCTGTGCGCCCTGGACCGGCTCTCCCCCGAGGACTCCGCCGAGGTGACGGTCGCCACCACCCATAGGGCCAAGGGCCGGGAGTGGGAGCGCGTGCGCATCGCGGACGATTTCACCGGCCCGGTGATCTCGACGAACGCGACGAGAACGGCACGCCGCTCCCCGGCCCGATCGACATCGACGAGGCACGCCTGGCCTACGTCGCCGTGACCCGCGCCCGGTCACTGCTCGACATCGGCGGGCTCTCATGGCTCAACAGCCACCCCGCCGGCGACCCGCATCCGGCCACGGAGGAACCCGAGGAGCAGCCCAGGAAGCAGCAGGTGAAATGTGTGGAAAGAGGTGCCGGGGACAGGTGACTGGCTCGTCGATCGGGAGGATCCTTGGAGGTGGGAGATGGGTTCCGATGCGTACAGGAAATGAGCCGCTTCACGCACGCAGCCCGCTGAAGATCCGCTGTGGACTGGCGCTGTGGGGGTTGCTCTGGGCGATCGCCGGAGCCGTGGCTTTCAGCAATGCCGGGAGGCCGGAGTGGGCCGCCGCGTGCGCCGCACTGGCACTGGTGGCCGTCACGGACCTGATGATGGTGATCCGCCACATCCGCCAGGGAGCGCACTACCAACCCGGCAAGGACGTACCGCCCTACGCCCCTGACCGAGGCCGGAACGACGCCTTCGGCATACGCAACGGCACGGACCGGAGACGGGGCACCAGGCCGTAGGGCCTCGGCCGGGCGGTCCGGACATTCCACACCGCGCACCCCACCCACCGGACGACGGTGAGGCACGGAGCTGGTCAAGCGGCACGGACCCTGCGATCAGCAACGGGCTGGGCGGGGCACGCACCGCGCGAGAGGCACGTGGCAACCCAGGGGCAACGAACGGGGCGCGCACCCGCCGCGGGAGAACGCCGCCCCGTGGAGGCACCCGTCACAGGCACAGCACAGCACGGCACGGCACGGCACGGCACGGCACGGCACGGCACGGCACCTGGAGCGTTCACGCGACCAGCGTTCCTGGGCAGCGACGTTCACGCGGAACGGCCACGGCGTCGGCTACTCCGGATCGCGGTGCGGGTCTTCGGGGGCACGCTCGCCGTCGCCGGTATCGCGTGCGAAGCGGGCGGCTTCGATGAACTCCGGGCGTGGATCGAGAGCTGCGGCCAGTCGGAAGTGGCGCAGCGCCTCCTCGGACCGGTCGGCGCGTTCCAAGGTGCGGCCGAGCGCGAAGTGCGCGAAAGCATTGTCCGGTTCACGTTCCAGCACGATCTGGAACTCAAGTTCCGCAGGACGCAGTTGAGCGGAAAGAAAGAAGGCACGGGCGCGCAACAGCCGGGCCGCGGTGTTCTCGGGATGCGCGCTGATGACCGAGTCCAGCAGCCGGATCGCACCGCGTGGGTCGCGGGCCGCCAGCAGCTGCTCCGCGGCGCGGAAGTCGATGACATGCGTCTCGGGGCTGGTCTCGGGCACGGTCTGCTCCTCTCCGTCGCCGTCGGGAGATCCAACTGCTACGGACCGTACGGCGTTGCCTGCGGCACAACACTCCCGTCGGTCCCGGCATTCCCCCGCCGGCCCGGACTCAACCGGTCCAACCTTCACCCCGGCAGGAGGTCGTCACCACGTGCCGGGGAGGAACACCGACGAGGGCCACGAATCAGACGGAGGGAGGCAGAGGGGGACGGCGCGAGGAGGAAGGAGGAGGGAGAGGGCGGAGGAGGGAGAGGCGGCGGTGGGTGGGAGGGGAGGGGGAGGGCCCAGAGCCCGGCCAACTCTCGGGGCAGGCCCCAGAGCCAGGTCCGCCCCGAGCCCAGCCCCAACCCGTGCCACCTCACCAGCCAACTCTCCCGGCCGACCGACCGCCCCCGCTCCCGCTCCCGCCCTCCACCAGCTCCCGCCGCCGCCCTGCTTTTCCGGCGCCCTCGTCCTGGGGCCCTATCCGGGCGCTCTGTCCGGGCGCTCTGTCCCCTACAAGCTGATGTGGTACGCCTTGCGCAGCGTCTCGTGGACGGTCCAGCGGGTGCGGTCGCCCTCGCGCAGGATGCACGCGTCGCCGGGGCCGACCTCCAGGACCTGGCCGCCCTCGACCTCGATGGTGGCGCGCCCGCTGACGACCACGAACAACTCGTTGGCCTCGGTGTCCGTCACCACCCCCGGGGTGATCTGCCAGATTCCGCGGATCTGCCGACGGTCGGGGGCCTCCCACAGCACCTTGCCCGTCACCACCGGCTCGCCGGAGACGATCTGGGAGGGGTCCAGGGGCTCCGGCTCCAGTTCGTCGTCCGCGATGCCGGGGATGTTGACCACGAACGAGGCCGGCGCCGAGCTGTCGGCGGAGGGGGACTCGGCGCCGGTGGGGGAGCCGGGCTCCGCGGTGGGGGCGGGCTCGATGTCAGGGGTATTGGCGTCAAGGCCGGAAGCAGCAGTCATGGCGGCGAGGGTATCGTCCGGCCTCAGGCGGCCCGTAGGCGCTCCCATACGGCGCGGACCTGGGGTTCCAGCGCCTCCAGCGGTCCGTCGTTGTCGATGACGAGATCCGCGACCGCCAGCCGCTCGTCGCGGGTCGCCTGGGCCGCCATCCGGGACTTCGCCTCGTCCTCCGCCATGCCGCGCAGGCGCACCAGACGGTCCAGCTGGGTCCGTGGTGCGGCATCGACGACCACCACGAGGTCGTACAACGGCGCCAAGCCGTTCTCCGTCAGCAGCGGTACGTCGTGTACCACCACCGCGTCCGGGCCTGCTGATGCTTCGAGTTCGGCGGACCGTGTCCCGACCAGTGGATGCACGATGGCGTTCAGCGCCTTGAGCTTCTCGGGGTCGGAGAAGACGATCCCGCCCAGCTTCGGCCGGTCCAGCGTGCCGTCCGCTGTGAGAACGTCGTCCCCGAACTCCTCAACCACCGCGGCCAGTCCGGGCGTACCCGGCTCGACGACCTCGCGTGCGATCTTGTCCGCGTCCACGATCACCGCGCCGTACGACGCCAGCAATCGCGAAACCTCGCTCTTACCCGCGCCGATTCCGCCGGTCAGCCCCACCTTCACCATGCGCCCACGCTATACGGTGCACCGGGACGGCAGGAGACTCCGACGGGTTGAGACCCTGGCCGACCGGGACTCCGACCGCCTCAAACACCAGCCGTCTCAAGCCTCGCCTCATTCAAGGCCACCCGGCGCGGACGCCGCCCGACTCGTTCCGGGCCAGGCCAAGCCCCGCCCGACACAGACTCCCTGCACCCAAGCACCCCGCCCCAGCCCCAGCCCCCGGGCGGCTCACGCTCCCGCCCCGGCCCATGCCCGTCCCCAGGCAACCCCAGCCCGGCTCAACAACCAGCCCGGCCCAACAACAAGGCCGGCTCAACAACAAGGCCGGCTCACACCCCGCCCCCGCCGCCATCCCCCTCACGCTCCGCCAGGAAGCGTTCGAATTCGCGGCCGAGTTCATCGGCGGACGGGAGTTCTGCCGGTTCGGCGACCAGGTTTCCTCGGCTCTCCGCGCCGGCCACCGCGTCGTACTGGTGCTCCAGCCCGCTGACCAGGGCGACCAACTCCTCGTCGCCCTCCGAGATCTGTCGCTCGATCTCCTCCTGCGTCCGCAGCGCCTCCGTACGCAGGGAATGGGCGGCGCCCGGCAGCACCAGGCCGGTCGCGGCCGTCACCGCCTCCAGAGCGGTCAACGCGGCATCCGGGTACGCGGACCGGGCGATGTAGTGCGGTACGTGCGCCGCCACGCCCAGGACATCGTGTCCCGCTTCCGCCAGCCGGAATTCGATCAGGGCCTCCGCGCTGCCGGGCACCTGCGCCTCGTCGAAGAAGCCGCCGTGGCCCGGCATCAGGTCGGTGCGGTTGCCGTGCGGGGTGAGGCCTACGGGGCGGGTGTGCGGAACGCCCATGGGGATGCCGTGGAAGTTCACCGAGAGGCGCACGCCCAGCCTCTCCACGATCTCCTGCACGGCGCCCGCGAAACGCTCCCACTCGACGTCCGGTTCCGGGCCGGACAACAGCAGGAACGGCGCGTCGGTGGTGTCCCGTACGAGCCTCAGCTCGATGCTCGGGGTCTCGTAGGCCGTCCAGCGGCTGCGCTCGAAGGTGAGCAGGGGGCGGCGGGCGCGGTAGTCGACGAGGCGGTCGTGGTCGAAACGGGCGACGACCTCGCTGGGCAGGCCGTCCTGCAGCCGCTGCACGATCTGGTCGCCGGTCTCGCCGGCGTCGATGTACCCGTCGAAGTGGTACAGCAGCACCAGTCCGGCGGAGTCCCTGGAGGCGAGCGCCTCGACTTCCGCGAGCCCGCTCGGCTCCCATTCGTACAAACTCTGGGGATCCAACACAGTGACCGCTCCTTCTCGTTCTCATGAGCGGCAACGCACAGCCCGGCGCAGTCATTCCCGGCAACGGAGATGGCCCCGACACCGGCGTGCGCGCCACCCACCCCGCACCAGGGGCCGCCCCCACCGCGCTCCCCCGCTCCCGGAAGCGTCATCTCATCAACTCACCAGCAAGGAGGGGGAGTTCGCGCGTCCGCTCCTGAACCGTTCCTCAGGCCCCAAGCCTTGACGCATTCCCGCCCGGCGGCTCCCCCACCCCGACACGTCAGTCCCGCGCCCCAGAGCGCACCGCCCCACCGCACACGTCAGCCCCTCACCCCCATCACCCCGCCCCCGCTCCCCCAAACGCGACGAAGGCCCGCTCCCTCAAGGGGAACGGGCCTTCGCCTATCGGCTAGTGCCTAGCAGCGGCGGGCCGCTGCCTGTCGGCGCGAGCTCAGCTCTGGCCGCCGGCCAGCTTCTCGCGGAGCGCGGCAAGCGCCTCGTCCGACGCCAGGGCGCCGGAGTTGTCCGCCGACTCCGAGGAGTAGGAGCCGCCGCCGGCGTTGCCGCCGCCGGCCTGGCCGCCACCCTGCGCCGCCGGCGCCGCAGCACCCTCGGCCGCAGCCTGCTCGTCGGCCTCGCGGGACTTGATGACCTGGGCCTGGTGCTGCTCGAAGCGCTGCTGCGCCTCGGCGTACTGGTTCTCCCAGGCCTCGCGCTGAGCCTCGTAGCCCTCGAGCCAGTCGTTGGTCTCGGGGTCGAAGCCCTCGGGGTAGATGTAGTTGCCCTGGTCGTCGTAGGACGCGGCCATGCCGTACAGGGTCGGGTCGAACTCGACCGCCGACGGGTCGGCACCGAAGGACTCGTTGGCCTGCTTCAGCGAGAGGCTGATGCGGCGGCGCTCGAGGTCGATGTCGATGACCTTGACGAAGATCTCGTCGTTGACCTGGACGACCTGCTCCGGGATCTCCACGTGGCGCTCGGCCAGCTCGGAGATGTGGACCAGGCCCTCGATGCCCTCGTCGACGCGCACGAACGCACCGAAGGGAACGAGCTTGGTGACCTTACCCGGGACGACCTGACCGATCTGGTGGGTCCGGGCGAACTGCTGCCACGGGTCTTCCTGGGTCGCCTTGAGCGACAGGGAGACGCGCTCGCGGTCCATGTCGACGTCCAGGACCTCGACCGTGACCTCCTGGCCGACCTCGACGACCTCGGACGGGTGGTCGATGTGCTTCCAGGACAGCTCGGAGACGTGGACGAGACCGTCGACGCCGCCCAGGTCCACGAAGGCACCGAAGTTGACGATGGAGGAGACGACGCCGGAGCGCACCTGACCCTTCTGGAGGGTGGTGAGGAAGGTCTGACGGACCTCGCTCTGGGTCTGCTCCAGCCAGGCACGGCGGGACAGGACCACGTTGTTGCGGTTCTTGTCCAGCTCGATGATCTTGGCCTCGAGCTCCTTGCCCACGTAGGGCTGCAGGTCGCGGACGCGGCGCATCTCGACCAGGGAGGCCGGGAGGAAGCCACGGAGGCCGATGTCGAGGATGAGACCACCCTTGACGACCTCGATGACGGTACCGGTGACGATGCCGTCCTCTTCCTTGATCTTCTCGATGGTGCCCCAGGCGCGCTCGTACTGGGCACGCTTCTTCGAGAGGATCAGGCGGCCTTCCTTGTCCTCCTTCTGGAGGACCAGGGCCTCGATCTCGTCACCGACGGCGACGACCTCATTGGGGTCGACGTCGTGCTTGATCGAGAGCTCACGGCTCGGGATGACGCCTTCGGTCTTGTAACCGATGTCGAGCAGGACCTCGTCCCGGTCGACCTTCACGATGACGCCGTCGACGATGTCGCCGTCGTTGAAGTACTTGATCGTCTCGTCGATCGCGGCGAGGAAAGCTTCCTCGTTACCGATGTCGTTGACCGCAACCTGCGGGGTGGTGGCGGTGGTCTCGGTGCTGCTCGTCATGTGGGAAAGGGCTCCGGTACGGACATTGAAGTCGTAGGTACTGCTACGCCGAGAGCCCGTATCGCCTCTGCATAAGCCGGACAGTGTGAAGGGCGAATACGAGGGGCTCGCAAATGCAAAGCATCCGGAGCGACCCGAAACGCCTCAAACCGAGGGGACATACATACAGATGCGAGCGCGGCCTGCTCCGTCTGAGGCGCGCAAGCCCGCAGCGCAACTTGTAGCATACGGGGGCAGCCGGACCCGGTCAATGCGCGAACGCGCACACCGGGGGCGGAAAACCCCATAACCGGCACACGCGATGTTCCGCGAGGTCGAACGGCCTCACAGTCCCTGCAGCGACAAGCAGAGCAAAGACTACGACGACGGGCGCGATGAACCAAGACCACGAGCCCGAGGCGACCCGCCGTCACGCCTCGGACACCGAAAGCAGCCGGGCCAGCCGTGGGTGGTGGGACCGCAACGCGGACGAGTACCAGAGCGAGCACGGCGCGTTCCTGGGGGACGACCGGTTCATCTGGGGTCCCGAGGGGCTGGACGAGGCGGAGGCCGCGCTGCTCGGGCCGGCCGCCGAGCTGAAGGGACGGCGGATCCTGGAGATCGGGGCCGGCGCGGCGCAGTGTTCCCGCTGGCTGGCGGCGCAGGGCGCGCTCCCGGTGGCGCTGGACCTCTCCCACCGGCAGCTTCAGCACGCGCTGCGGATCTCCGGCGGCGCGGCGGACGACACCGTCGGGCTGGTGGAGGCGGATGCCGGGGCGCTGCCGTTCCGGGACGACAGCTTCGATCTCGCGTGCTCCGCTTATGGCGCGCTGCCGTTCGTCGCCGATCCGGTGCGGGTGCTGCGTGAGGTGCGGCGGGTGCTGCGGCCGGGGGGCCGGTTCGTCTTCTCCGTCTCGCACCCGGTCCGGTGGGCGTTTCCCGACGAGCCGGGGCCCGAGGGGCTGTCGGTGGCGTCCTCCTATTTCGACCGCACGCCGTATGTGGAACAGGACGAGTCCGGCCGGGCCGTGTATGTCGAGCACCACCGGACGCTGGGTGACCGGGTGCGGGACGTGGTGGCCGCCGGGTTCCGGCTGGAGGATCTCGTCGAACCGGAATGGCCCGGGTGGAACACCCAGGAGTGGGGCGGCTGGTCCCCGCTGCGCGGGCATCTGATCCCGGGGACGGCGATCTTCGTGTGTACGGCGGAGGATTAGGAGCTTCCTGCTGGCGCCGTGCCGGGGTGCGAGCCCGGGGCAGCGGGCCGGCGGGTGGGGCCGGGGCGGCAGACTGGGGGCGTGATCCGCCGTGACGCCCTTGGCCAGCTGCCCGTCCGTACCGCTTTGCCCGCACTGCGCGCCGCCCTCGACGGGCCGGGGTGCGCGGTGCTGTGTGCGCCGCCGGGTACCGGCAAGACCACACTGGTGCCGCTGGATCTGGCGGGTCTGACGGGCGAGGGGCCGGTGCGGCGGGTGCTGGTCGCCGAGCCGCGCCGGATGGCGGCCCGTGCGGCCGCGCGGCGGATGGCCTGGCTGCTGGGCGAGGAGGTCGGCACGGGAGCCGCACCGGCGCGGGGCTGGGGTCCGGTGGGGTTCACGGTGCGGGGTGAGCGCCGGGCCGGGCCGCGTACCACCGTGGAGGTGGTGACCACCGGAGTGCTGCTGCAGCGGCTGCAGCGCGATCCGGAGCTGGCCGGGGTCGATGTGGTGGTGCTCGACGAGTGCCATGAGCGGCATCTGGACGCCGATACCGCCGCGGCGTTCCTCTTGGACGTGCGGGAGACCCTGCGGCCCGAGCTGCGGCTGGTGGCGGCGTCCGCCACTACGGACGCGGAGGGGTGGGCGCGGCTGCTGGGCGGTGCGCAGGGGGCCGCGCCGGTGGTCGAGGCGTCGGGCGTGTCGCATCCCGTGGAGGTGGTGTGGGCGCCGCCGGAGCGGGCGGTGCGGCCGGCACACGGGACCCGGGTCGATCCGGCGCTGCTGACGCATGTGGCGGGGGTCGTGCGCCGGGCGCTGCGGGAGCGGCAGGGGGATGTGCTGTGTTTTCTGCCCGGTGTCGGGGAGATCGGGCGGGTCGCCGGGGAGCTGGCCGGGGTGGACGCCGAGGTGCTGGAGGTGCACGGGCGGGCGCCGGCCGAGGTACAGGACGCCGTGCTGGCGGGCGGGGACGGCGTACGGCGAGTGGTGCTGGCGACGTCGGTGGCGGAGTCGAGCCTGACCGTGCCGGGTGTGCGGGTGGTGGTGGACAGCGGGCTGGCGCGGGTGCCGCGGACGGATCATGCGCGCGGGCTCAGCGCGCTCACCACGGTGCGGGCGTCCCGGGCGGCGGCGCGGCAGCGGGCCGGCCGGGCGGGGCGGGAGGCTCCGGGTGCGGTGTACCGCTGCTGGCCGGAGGGGGAGCACGGGCGGCTGCCGGCTTTCCCCGATCCGGAGATCGAGGTCGCCGATCTGACGGCGTTCGCGCTGCAGGCGGCCTGTTGGGGCGATCCGGCGGCGGACGGTCTGGCGCTGCTCGACGCGCCGCCGGCCGGGGCGCTGGCCGCGGCGCGGGAGGTGCTGACGGCGATCGGCGCGGTGGACGGGGCCGGGCGGGCGACGGAGCGGGGTGTCCGGATGGCGCGGCTGGGACTGCATCCGCGGCTGGCGCGGGCGCTGCTGGACGGGGCGGCGGAGGTCGGGGTGCGGCGGGCGGCGGAGGTGGTCGCCCTGCTGAGCGAGGAGCCGCCGCGGGCCTATGGGGACGATCTGGCGGGCGCCTGGCGTACAGCGCGGCGGGGCGGCGATGCGTACGGGGCGAGGTGGCGGCGGGAGGTGCGGCGCCTGGTGTCAGCGGCCGGTCCGGACGCGGGCGCGGACGGTGGCCGTGGGGCCGGCGCGGCGCCGACCGATGATGCCGTGGCCGGTCTGGTGGCCGCGCTGGCGTTTCCGGAACGGGTGGCGCGGGCCCGTGGGGGCGGGAGTTTCCTGATGGCGTCCGGGACCGGGGCCGAGCTTGCGGGGGCGGGCAAGCGCGCCGGGTGGGGGCACCGGGCGGGCGCCGAGGGGGCCGGTTCGGGGTTGCGGGACGCGGAGTGGCTGGCGGTGGCGGTGGCGGACCGGCCGGTGGCGGCCGCTTCGGCGCGGGTGCTGCTCGCGGCGGTGATCGACGAGAGGACGGCCCGTGCGGCGGCGCCGGCGCTGTACGCGTCCGGTGAGGAGGTCGGCTGGTCGGACGGGGACGTGGTGGCCCGGCGGGTGACCCGGCTGGGGGCGATCGAGCTGGCGGCCCGGCCGCTGACGGCGCCCGACCCGGGGCTGCTGCGGGAGGCGGTGGTGTCGGGTCTGCGGCGGGAGGGGCCGGGTCTGCTGCGCTGGCCGGACGCCGCGGTGTCGTTGCGGCGGCGGATGGCGTTCGTCCACCGGGAGTTGGGGGCGCCCTGGCCGGATGTGTCGGATGCGGCGCTGCTGGAGTGCGTCGAGGAGTGGCTGGGGGTGGAGCTCGGACGGGCGCGGCGGCGGGCCGATCTGGAGCGGATCGACGCGGGGCAGGCGCTGTCCCGGCTGTTGCCGTGGGCGACCGGCGACGCGGCCCGCTTCGACGAGCTGGCGCCGGAGCGGATCGAGGTGCCGAGCGGTTCCCGGGTGCGGGTGGACTACGGCGGGGCGCAGCCGGTGCTGGCGGTCAAGTTGCAGGAGTTGTTCGGGTGGCAGGAGTCGCCGCGGGTGGCGGGCGGACGGGTGCCGGTGCTGGTGCATCTGCTCTCCCCCGCGGGGCGTCCGGCCGCCGTGACGGCCGATCTGGCCTCGTTCTGGCGGGACGGATACCGGTCCGTGCGCGCGGAGTTGCGCGGCCGCTATCCGAAGCATCCCTGGCCGGAGGACCCTTCGACGGCGGAGCCGACCCGGCACACGTCGGCGCGGCTGCGGCGGGGCTGAGCGGCGTCACGGGCCAGTGGCCGTGGCCTCTGCGGCGGCGGGGCGGCGGCCGCGGGCTTCGAGGTGCAGGCTCAGCGCGAGCAGTGCGGCGCCGAGGAGCAGGAATCCCCAGGGGAGGTAGCGGGTGAGCAGCAGGACGAGGGTGCGCTGTGAACTCACCAGGGCGACCGTGGAGTCGACGTAGTCCGCGCGCATCTTCACATGGCCGGCGAAGGCGGTGACCTTGCCGCCGCCGGGCAGCAGATCGCCGCCGCGCAGCTCCTCCTTGTGGATCTCCTGACCGTTGACCGGGGCACCGGTGACGGGGTCGACCCAGAACATCCGCTTGGTGGTGTACCAGCGGGTGGTGCCCATCTTCCGGACCGACTCCGGGGTGATGCCCTTGACCGGCATCTTCTTGGGGAGGGCGACCTTGGTCCAGGGGACGGTCTGCTCGAAGTAGTAGACCTCCAGACCGCGGAAGGTGCGGGTGCCCTTGTAGTGGATGGGGGCGGAGGTGCGGGTCTGGGCGTCGAAGTAGGTGTAGTCGCGCCGCTCGGTGAGGAACGGCCACTTGAACTCGATGCCCTCGCGGCGCACCGGGTCCCCGTCGACCATCTCCCCGGTGGCGTGCACGGGTTCCTGGGAGTGCGCGTCGAAGAGGTAGCGCTCGGGGATCGCGGAGACCATCTTGCCGTCGGGTCCGGCGACGTAGGACAGCGCGTCCCAGACGACGATGTCCCGGCCGGCGGACTTCTCGATCCGGTCGGAGGCCGCGACATCGCCCTTGAGGGTCTGCACGATGGTGACCTTGGGAACGCGCTCGGCCTTCATTGTTCCGTAGTTGAGGAGGGTGGCGGGCCGGGCCTCCAGGACCATGTCCTGGTACTGGCCGGGCGGGATCTTGGCGAGCCGGGGGAAGGCATACCACCGCATCAGCGGGGACAGCGCGGTGAAGAAGACGGCGCAGGCGAGCAGCACCAGGCTCGCGCGGCGGCGCATACCGCGGGCGGGCCGGCGTCGGCCGGGCCGCGGCGGGGTGGGCTCGGCAGGGCGCATGGCGGTCACGTCCCTCCGTCAGGGGTGCTTGGGGACGGTGGTCAGCAGCGGCTTGGGCGAGGTCGTGCCGCCGGGTGCGCCGGTCGCCGTGAGGGCGAGGACGAGGACGAACGCCGCGGCCAGTCCGACCGCTGCTGCTGTCAGGGCGCGCATGGCCGCCTCCCGGAGCTGATACGGCGTCAGGGCGGGGGCACCGTAGCAACGGGCGGCGGAGATGAGAACACGTTGCACCGCCGCCCTGCCCGGAACGGCGGGCAGGGCGGCGGAGACGGTCCGGGCACGGCGGCCGGCCCGGGGAGGGGAACCGGCCGCGCGGACGGGCCGGGTGGTGCGGTCAGGAAGCGGCCGGGGCGGCCACCTTCAGCTTGACGGTGAGTACGGCGCCGTCGGCGGTGGTCAGCCGGAGCAGGAAGGTCCCGGGGTGCGCGTCGGTGTAGATCTTCGGGAGTTTCAGCAGGCCTTCGGCGTTCGTGGTGAGCCCGGTGAGGGTGCGGACCGGCTTGTTCCTGGCGGCGCCGGTGGCCCCGGGGTTCTTGAAGTAGGGGCCCTTGTCGTTCTCCCGGGGGTTCTTCGGGTCATCGGTGACCATGGTGGCGGTGACCGGGACCCCGGCAGCGGCCTTGCCCTGGTAGGTCGCCTTGATCTCGACCGCGTCCTCGGCAAAGGCCTTTCCGGCGGTCGCGATCAGCTCCTTGTCGGAGGTGCGGGCGAGCGTGTCGGCCTTCGGGGCGGGCCTGGTCTTGACGGTGGCGGCGATGTCGGCGGCGGGCGCGGGGTGTCCGGCGGCGGTGACATGGATGCGGAAGGCGCCGGTCCGGTCGCCCGCGCGCAGGGTGGGGGCGGTGGCCAGGCCGTTCTTGTCCGTCTTGACGGTGACGGCGGTGACACCACCATCGAAGCGGGCGTCGGTGGCCGGGGGCAGGGTGAAGCGGACGCGGGCGCCGGCGACCGGCTTGCCCTCGGCGTCCTGGGCGCGGATCTGCGGCGGGGTGGCGAACTCGGCTCCCGCCGTGGCACTCAGGTCCTTGTCGCCGACCGGTACGAGGGCGGTGGGGTGCGCGGGCACGGTGGGTGGCTCGGGGGTGGGCTTCGGGGCGGGCGGCCTGCTGCCGCCCGGTGTGGGCTCGGTGCCGTCCGGGCGTCCCGGCCTGTCCGGGTCGTGCGGCCGGCCCTTGCCGGGCTCGTCTCCCTTGCCGGGCTTGTGGCCGGTCTCGGGCTCGTGCCCCTTGCCGGGCTTGCCGGTTCCGCCGGGGTGCGGGGTCTTGTCCGGGGTGCCGCCGGGGGCCTTGCCGTGGTGACGGCGGTCTTCGGAGCGGGCCCCGTTGGTGTCGCCGTGCCGGCCGCTGTCACGGTGGACCGGCAGCACGCCCCTGCCGTCCGGCACCTCATGGGCGCCGTTGCGGTAGAAGGCGAACCAGGACAGCACCGTGCGCAGATACTCCTCGGAGTGGTTGTAGCCGAGGATCGCCCGGTCCAGGTCCTGCTGGACCGTCAGATCGCGGTCGCCGGCGCAGAGGTAGCGGCCCGCGGCGAGCGCCGAGTCGAAGACGTTGTGCGGATCCTTCTTGCCGTCACCGTTGCCGTCGGCGCCCCAGCCGGTGCCGTCGGGGCCGCCGCCGGACCAGGTGGAGGGGATGAACTGCATCGGGCCCACGGCACGGTCGTGGGTGCGGTCGCCGTCCAGGCGGCCCTGATCGGTGTCGGTGATCCGCGCGAAGCCGTTGCCGTTGAGCTGCGGGCCGACTATCGGCTGGAGGGTGGTGCCTTCGGCGTCCACCGCGCCGCCGCGCGCCTGGCCGGACTCGACCTTGCCGATCCCGGCGAGCAGCTGCCAGGGCAGCCGGCAGCCCGGTTCGGAGGAGCCGAGTGTGGACGCGGCCTTCTTGTACGCGGCCAGGACGGTGGCGGGCAGACCGGCCTCGGCGTGTCCCGTACCGGTGGCCGGGCCCTTGCCGCCGTGGTGCGAACCGTGCGGTGGCACCGGGCTCTTGAGGGGCGGCAGGTCGGTGAAGTATCCGGAACCGCCGTCGATCGGGACGTCAGTGGGTGGCGGGGCCGGCTGCCGCCTGGCGTCCGCGGCGCCGGTGGCCCCCGGCGCCTGAGAGGCGGTCAGCGCGGCAAGCACCAGGGCCGCCACGGCCGTCGAGGCCGCTCCCCTTTGGAGCCGCCGTCGGAAAGTGGCTGCCATACGTGGTTCCCCTCCGCATTGCCGTACCGCGCTCCTGACGCGGTATCGCGCTCCCCCAGCGCTCCAACTCAGGCGAGACTACGACAACTCGGGCCCGGCATCTACCACCCACATCGCACATAATGAACCGAAACGATCAAGGAGAGGCATATGCCGTTCACGCTCAGCCATGCCGCCGCGGTGCTCCCGGCGATACGGCGGACCGGTGCGGCCCGGGGCCCGCTGGTCGCCTCGGCGCTCGTGGCGGGTTCGTTCGCACCCGATATGACGTACTACGCGGACAGTCTGGTTCCCGGCGGTATGGCCTTCGGCGCGGTGACCCACACGCCGGCCGGGGTGCTGACGGTGGATGTGCTGGTCACGGCGGTGCTCGTCGGTGGCTGGCTGCTGGTGCGCGAGCCGCTGACCGCGCTGCTGCCCCGGGCGTGGCAGGGCCCGGTCCACCGCTTCCTGCGGGGCCGGTCCCGGCGGCCCCGTGGGCCCCGTGAACTCGCCGACCTGGTGGGCTGGTTCGTGGTCTCGGCGGTCATCGGGGCGACGACCCACGTGGTCTGGGACGCCTTCACCCACCCGGGCCGCTGGGGCACCCGGCTGGTTCCCGGCCTGGACGGGGTGGTGGGCGGACTGCCCGTCAGTACGTATCTGCAGTACGGCACCTCGGCGCTCGCAGCGGCGGGAATGGCCGTGTTCCTGTGGCCGGCCCTCCGGGGGCGGGGTGGCGGCGCGGCTGCGGGCGGGGCGTCCACGGCCTCCGGGGCCGCGGCCGTGGTCCCGGTGCTGAGCGTACGGCTGCGGCTGCTGCTGACCGCCGCGCTCGTGCTGTGGACGGCGGCCGGCGCCGTGCACCGGGTCCTGCGGGCGCACGCGATGTACGGGCCGACGGCGAGCGCGCTGGACCATCTCCCGACCGCGCTCTTCGGCGCCGGGGCCGGCCTCGTCCTCGGGCTGCTGGCCCACGCGGTGGCCGTACGGCTGCTGCACCGCCGCGCACTCCGCACCCGGGCGGCCGGCGCCACGGACCGGCCGCCGGGGCCCGCGCCGCGGACCGTGCCCCGGCCGGTGGCACGCTCGGGCGCCGCAGCCGCAGCCGCAGCCGCACCGCAGAAGACCCCGTCGAGCCCCGAATGACCGCACCCGAGGGGCTTGTTGCGCGCCTGCGCTTCCCGTCGGGCTATTCGACGAGCGCCGGGCCGGCCGCCGGTGCCGGGGCCGGGGCGGCGCGGGGGGCGGTCCGCAGCAGGAAGGCGCCGCACACGAATCCGATGGCGGCCGCCAGCAGATGGCCGACGGTGGTGAAGTCGGGGAGCACCCCGCTCCAGTCGCCGCCGAGCACCGGCCAGGCGACGACACCCGCCGCCGCGAACCACCGCCCCCGGCGCAGCAGCAGCGCCCCCGTGGCGAGCACCGCCTCGGCCCCGTAACTGATGCCGAAGTCGGGGGCGTGCCGGACGCTCTCCGGATACCAGCCGTGGGCCAGGGCGACCTGGATCAGCGGCACCGTGAGCAGCGTGGCGGCGAGATGCCCCAGGACGAAGATGCCGTAGGCGCGCCCCGGTCCGTACCGCCGCTCCAGCCACGCCAGGCATACGGCGACGCCGAGGCCGAGCGTGATCAGCGTGCCGACGAAGGCTTCCGAGGCGAGGTCGGTCAGGGTGCCGTCGAAGAACAGCATGCTGCCCGCCAGTACCCGGAGCGGGCGGTCGTGGAGATTGTCCAGATGGGTGCTGACGCCGAGCAGCAGCCGCTGCGCCTCCGCGGTGGACAGCACCGCGGTGCACCACAGATGGGTGGCCAGCAGGAGGACGGTATAGCCGGCCGTGACCGGGCTGCGGGAGAGACAGGTGCCCAGGGCGCGGGCGGCTTTGCGCATCACGGCGTGATCAAAGCAGAGCGCTTTCCCGCCGAACAAGATCCATGACGCACCGGGCGACAACCGGCTTCCGGCCGCCGTCGAGCAGGGCGGAGCCGTCCCCAACCCGGCGCGGTGCGGGCCGGGTTGGGGCGGCGCGGCCGGTGGTGGCGCGGGCCGCCCCGCACCACCACCGGTCCGTTTCGGCTCAGTGCGCCGCGGACTCCCAGTCCTTGCCGGAGCCGACCGAGACGTCCAGCGGGGCGCTCAGTGCGACGGCGGCGGCCATTTCGCGGCGGACCAGCTCCTCGACCGCGGTCCGTTCGCCCGGGGCCACCTCGACCACGATTTCGTCGTGGACCTGGAGCAGCAGCCGGGACTCCAGCTCCGCGGCCTGCAGCGCCGCGTCCACCCGCAGCATCGCGATCTTGACGATATCGGCGGCGGTGCCCTGGATCGGGGCGTTCAGCGCCATCCGCTCGGCCATTTCGCGGCGCTGGCGGTTGTCGCTGTTGAGGTCGGGGAGGTAGCGGCGGCGGCCGAGCATCGTCTCCGTGTAGCCGGTGGCGCGGGCCTCCTCCACGACGCGCTGGAGGTAGTCGCGCACTCCGCCGAACCGCTCGAAGAAGTTGTCCATCAGCTTGCGGGCCTCATCGGGCTGGATGCCCAGCTGCTGGGAGAGGCCGAAGGCCGACAGGCCGTACGCCAGGCCGTAGGACATCGCCTTGATCTTGCGGCGCATCTCCGGGTCGACCTGGGTCTTGTCGACCGAGAAGACATGCGAGGCGACGGTGGTGTGCAGGTCCTCGCCGGAGGTGAACGCCTCGATCAGGCCCTCGTCCTCGGAGAGATGAGCCATCACCCGCAGCTCGATCTGGCTGTAGTCGGCGGTCAGCAGCGACTCGAAGCCCTCGCCGACGACGAAGCCGCGGCGGATCGCCCGGCCCTCGTCCGTGCGCACCGGGATGTTCTGGAGGTTGGGGTCCGTGGAGGACAGCCGGCCGGTGGCCGCCACGGTCTGGTTGAAGGTGGTGTGGATCCGGCCGTCGGCGGCGATGGTCTTGATCAGGCCCTCGACCGTCGTGCGCAGCTTGGCCTGCTCACGGTGCCGGAGCATGATCACCGGGAGCTCGTTGTCGGTCTGGGCCGCGAGCCAGGCCAGCGCGTCGGCGTCGGTGGTGTAGCCGGTCTTGGTCTTCTTGGTCTTGGGCAGGCCCAGTTCACCGAAGAGGACCTCCTGGAGCTGCTTGGGCGAGCCGAGGTTGAACTCATGACCCGCGGCGGCGTGCGCCTCCTTGACGGCCTGCTGCACCGCACCGGCGAACTGCTGCTCCATCCGCTCCAGCCAGCCCCGGTCCGCGGCGATACCGGCCCGCTCCATCCGGGCCAGCAGCCGGCTCGTCGGCAGCTCGACATCGCGCAGCAGCTCGGCGGCGCCGACCTCCGCCAGCTTCGCCTCGAACGCCGTGCCCAGGTCGAGGACCGTCCGGGCCTGGCCCATCAGGGCGTCCGCCTCGGCCTCCTCGTCCGCGCCGAACGCCAGCTGGCCGTCACCGGCCGCCGCCGGGGCGAGATCACGCCCCAGGTATTCGAGCGACAGGGCGTCCAGCGCGAAGGAGCGGCGGCCCGGCTTGACCAGATAGGCGGCCAGCGCGGTGTCCATGTGGACGCCGTCGATGCGCCAGCCGTGTTCGCCGAAGACCCGCATCAGGCCCTTGGCGTTGTGCATCACCTTGGGGCGGGCGGCGTCCGCGCTCCAGGCGGCGAAGGCCTGCTCGTCGGCCTCGTCGAGCTGCGACGGGTCGAACCAGGCGGCCGGGCCGTCGGGGGCGGCCAGCGCCACCTCGGCGACGCTTCCGCTGCCCAGCGTCCATACGTCGACGGTGGACACACCCAGCGGCCCCGTGCCGTGCTCGGCCAGCCACGGAGCGAGTTCTCCGCTGCCGATGACCGTGCCGTCCACCTCGACGCCGGCGGCCGGCACGGCCTGCTCGGCGGCCTCCTCGGCGCCCGGGTCGACGGCGTGCAGCCGGTCGCGCAGGCCCTGGTTGCGGATCTCCAGGGCGTTGAGGAAGACCGTGAGCGCCTCGCGGTCGTACGCCTCGCGGGTCAGCTCCGCCGGGCCGCACGGCAGCTCGACGTCGCGCACCATCTCCGTCAGCCGGCGGTTGAGCTTCACCGCCTCCAGGTGCTCGCGGAGGTTGGCGCCCGCCTTGCCCTTGACCTCGTCGGCGCGCTCCACCAACTCGGCGAACGAACCGAACTGGTTGATCCACTTCGTGGCGGTCTTCTCGCCGACGCCCGGGATGCCGGGGAGGTTGTCGGACGGGTCGCCGCGCAGCGCGGCGAAGTCCGGGTACTGGGCGGGGGTCAGGCCGTACTTCTCGAAGACCTTCTCCGGGGTGAAGCGGGTCAGCTCGGAGACGCCCTTGGTGGGGTAGAGGACCGTGACGTCGTCGGAGACCAGCTGGAAGGAGTCGCGGTCGCCGGTGACGATCGAGACCTCGAAGCCCTGCGCGGTGGCCTGCTCGGTGAGCGTGGCGATGACGTCGTCGGCCTCGAAGCCCTCGACCGCGAACCGCTTGACCTGCATCGCGTCGAGCAGCTCGCCGATCAGCTCGACCTGGCCCTTGAACTCGTCGGGCGTCTTGGAGCGGTTCGCCTTGTAGTCGGCGAACTCCTCGGACCGCCAGGTCTTGCGGGAGACGTCGAACGCCACCGCGAAATGCGTGGGTGCCTCGTCACGCAGGGTGTTCGCGAGCATCGACGCGAAGCCGTAGATCGCATTGGTGGGTTGTCCCGTGACGGTCGTGAAATTCTCCACGGGCAGGGCGAAGAACGCCCGGTATGCCATGGAATGCCCGTCCATCAGGAGCAGGCGGGGACGGCCGCCCGCCGCCGCTTCGGTCCCGGTCGCTTCGCTCTTCTTCGCTGCCTTTGCTGCCACGCCCCCGATCCTGCCACGCCGCACTGACAATCCCCGCCGCGGCGGCTCCGGCCCCCGCCGCACCCGGCCCGTCCGCCGCGCGCACCGGACCCCGGCGACGCCACCCCGCCGCTCTCCCGGGCCACCCCCCGGACCCGCGCGACGCCCCCTCCACACCCCTACACCGCCCCCGCCGGTCCGTGACAGGATCTGATGCGTACGGCAACGATCCGCCCGCCCCGGCGGAGCACGCAACAGCTCACGGCTCGAGGGAGAGCTCCATGGCAGGCAAGCCGCCCACGTCGGACCCCGTCCAGGACGCCCCCGAGGTCGGCGAACCCCAGCACTCCGCCGTCGGACTGCCGGCCATCACCCACGCCCTGCGCATGTCCCAGCAGCAGATGGGCGTGCGCCGTACCGCCCTCACCCTGCTGCGCGTCAACCAGCCGGACGGCTTCGACTGCCCCGGCTGCGCCTGGCCCGAGCCCGGCAAGACGCACACCGCCGAGTTCTGCGAGAACGGCGCCAAGGCCGTCGCCGAAGAAGCCACCCTGCGCCGCGTCACCCCGGACTTCTTCGCCGCGCACTCCGTCGCCGATCTCGCGACCCGCAGCGGCTACTGGCTCGGCCAGCAGGGCCGCCTCACCCACCCCATGTACCTCGCCGAGGGCGCCGAGCGCTACGAACCGGTGAGCTGGGAGCGGGCCTTCGACATCATCGGCGAGGAACTGACCGCCCTCACCTCCCCCGACGAGGCCGTCTTCTACACCTCCGGCCGCACCAGCAACGAGGCCGCCTTCCTCTACCAGCTCTTCGCCCGCGAATTCGGCACCAACAACCTCCCCGACTGCTCCAACATGTGCCACGAGTCGTCGGGCTCCGCCCTGACGGAGACCATCGGCATCGGCAAGGGCAGCGTCCTCCTGGAGGACCTCTACCAGGCCGACCTGATCATCGTCGCCGGCCAGAACCCGGGCACCAACCACCCGCGGATGCTGACCGCCCTGGAGAAGGCCAAGGCCGGCGGCGCGAAGATCATCTCGATCAACCCGCTGCCCGAGGCCGGACTGGAGCGCTTCAAGAACCCGCAGACCCCGCGCGGTCTGGCCCGCGGCACCGCGCTCACCGACCTCTTCCTCCAGGTGCGCCTCGGCGGCGACCAGGCGCTCTTCCGCGCCCTCAACCGCCTCCTGCTCGACACCGAAGGCGCCCTCGACGAGGACTTCATCCGCGAACACACCCACGGCTTCGAGGAGTTCGCGTCGCTGGCGCGGGCCGGCGACGACTGGGACGAGACGCTGCGCGCCACCGGCCTGACCCGCGCGGAGATCGACCGCACCCTCGACATGGTCCTCGGCTCGCGCCGCACCATCGTGTGCTGGGCCATGGGCCTGACCCAGCACAAGCACTCCGTCCCCACCATCCAGGAAGTCGTCAACTTCCTGCTGCTGCGCGGCAACATCGGCCGCCCCGGCGCCGGCGTCTGCCCCGTACGCGGCCACAGCAACGTCCAGGGCGACCGCACCATGGGCATCTTCGAACGGCCCGCGCCCGCCTTCCTCGACGCCCTGGAGAAGGAGTTCGGCTTCGCCCCGCCCCGGGAGCACGGACTCGATGTCGTCCGCGCCATCCGCGCCCTGCGCGACGGGCAGGCCAAGGTGTTCTTCGCGATGGGCGGCAACTTCGTCGCCGCGACGCCCGATACGGACGTCACCGAGGCCGCGATGCGCCGCGCCCGGCTGACCGTCCACGTCTCCACCAAACTCAACCGCTCGCATGTGATCACCGGCGCCCGCGCACTGATCCTGCCGACGCTGGGCCGTACGGAACGCGACGTACGCACCGGCCCGGACGGGAAGCGCACCGAACAGTTCGTGACGGTCGAGGACTCCATGGGCATGGTGCACGCCTCCCGCGGCCGCCTGGAGCCGGCCGGCCCCGAGCTGCTGTCCGAGACGGCCATCGTCGCCCGTCTGGCCCGCCGCGTCCTGGGCGCCGAAAGCCGCACCCCCTGGGAGGCGTTCGCGCAGGACCACGCGGCGATCCGGGACCGCATCGCCCGCGTCATCCCGGGCTTCGAGGACTTCAACACCCGCGTCGCCCGCCCCGGGGGCTTCGCCCTCCCGCACGCACCCCGGGACAGCCGCAGCTTCCCCACCGCCACCGGGAAGGCCAACTTCACCGCGGCGCCCGTCTCCTACCCCACCGTCCCCGAAGGACGGCTGCTGCTGCAGACGCTGCGCTCCCACGACCAGTACAACACCACGATCTACGGCCTCGACGACCGCTACCGCGGCATCAAGAACGGCCGCCGGGTGGTGCTCGTCCACCCCGACGACGCCCGCGAACGGGGCCTGGCCGACGGCGCGTACACCGACCTGGTCAGCGAATGGACGGACGGCAGCGAGCGGCGCGCGCCCGGCTTCCGCGTCGTGCACTACCCGACGGCCCGCGGCTGCGCGGCCGCCTACTACCCCGAGACCAATGTCCTCATCCCCCTGGACCACACCGCCGACACCAGCAACACCCCCGCCTCCAAGTCCGTCGTGATCCGCCTGGAGAGCCCCCGCGAGGACTGACGCCCCGGCCGGGCCGCGGGAAGCACCACCCCGCGCTGAGCGCTTGCTCAGGGGCCTGATAGGAACAGGCACGGATCGACGACGATCACGGGTGAGCGAACGGAAGCGAACGGAGCCACAGGCATGGGTGAGCGCAGCACGACCAGGTTTCCGCAGGAGATCCTCGACCAGTGGGCGGGCCTCGGCCTCGACCTGCCCGCCTTCTTCTCCGCCGGGCACCTCGGCGAGCGGATGAGCGTGCAGGTCACCGAAGCCGCCCCCGAGCGGATCGTCGGCACCATGCCCGTCGAGGGCAACACCCAGCCCTACGGGCTGCTGCACGGTGGTGCCTCGGCCGTCCTCGCCGAGACCCTCGGCTCCGTCGGCGCCATGCTCCACGGCGGCCCCACCAAGCTCGCCGTCGGAGTCGACCTGAACTGCACCCACCACCGCGGCGCGCGCTCCGGAATGGTCACCGGCGTCGCCACCCCCGTACACCGTGGCCGCTCCACCGCCACCTACGAGATCGTGATCACCGACGAGCAGGACAAGCGGGTCTGCACCGCCCGTCTGACCTGCATGCTGCGCGACGTGGACGCCGACGCCTACCGCGCCTGACCCCCACCCCGGCCGACCTGTTACGGCCACCGCCACGGCCCCGCCCCCGGATCCCGGGAGCGGGGCCGTCCGCGTTTTCGTAACGCTGCGTGACACCGGCCCGAGGGGCCGCCCGGTCCAACTTCCGTACCCCCCACGGGCACCGGCACCGCCGCACCCGGCGCATCCGCTATCCGGACGCCGCTGCGTCACCACGCGCCCCATTCCCCCGTGGAAGTGCGAGTTCGCGCTCCGATCGCGTTCGCCCTGCGGTGTAAGGACCATAACCGCATAACACTCATCGAAGGTCATAACAAGAGCGTCACATCCTGGTCGGCGCCTCTGCCGGTACGACGGACACCGGCTTAGAGTCACCGCCAGTCACCGCGCCGCCGGGCTCCCTGACGAAGCACGCACTCCCGCTGCCCAGCACAGTCCGGCCGCGGAACGGCCATGCGACAGCCGTGGCCGTGCCAGGGAAAGGACTGATCCGTGCGTCACCGTTCCTTGCTTCTCCTCACCACCGCAGTCACCGCCGGCGCCCTCACGCTCTCCGCGTGCGGCTCCCGCGGCGACAACAAGAGCGGCGACGGCTCCAAGACAACCGTCGTCATCGGCCTCGACGCCCCCACCACCGGCGAGCTCTCCGCCCTGGGCCTGGGCATCCGCAACTCCGCCCAGCTCGCCATCGACACCGCCAACAAGTCCGGCGAGGTCAAGGGCGTCACCTTCAAGCTCGAAGCCCTCGACGACAAGGCCCTCCCCAACGTCGGCCAGCAGAACGCCACCAAGCTCGCCGGCGACAAGGACGTGCTCGGCATCGTCGGCCCGCTCAACTCCGGCGTCGCCCAGTCCATGCAGCAGGTCTCCAAGCAGAACAACCTCACCCTGATCTCGCCGGCGAACACCACGCCCGACCTGACCCAGGGCAAGGACTGGAAAGAGAACAAGCGCGTCCGTCCCTTCCCCACCTACTTCCGCACCGCCACCACCGACGAGGTGCAGGGCGCCTTCGACGGCCAGTACGCGTGGGAGAAGATGAAGGTCAAGAAGGCCTATGTGATCGACGACCAGAAGACCTACGGCGTCGGCCTGGCCTCCTCCTTCAAGGACCAGTTCAAGAAGCTCGGCGGCAAGATCGCCGGCTCCGAGCACGTCAGCCCCGACGACCGTGACTTCAAGGCCGTCGTCTCCAAGGTCAAGTCCGCCAAGCCCGACCTGGTCTTCTACGGCGGCGAGTACCCGGCCTCCGGCCCGCTCAGCCAGCAGCTCAAGGACGGCGGCGTCACCGTCCCGCTCATGGGCGGCGACGGCATGTACAGCGGCGACTACATCAAGCTGAACAAGAAGGCCGAGGGCGACTACGCCTCCTCCGTCGGCAAGCCCGTCGAGGAACTCCCCTCCGCCAAGAAGTTCATCGACGCCTACAAGGCCGCCGGCTTCAAGGAGTCCTACGAGGCCTACGGCGGCTCCACCTACGACTCGACCTGGGCCATCATCCAGGCCGTCAAGAGCGTCGTCGCGGACAACGGCGGCAAGCTCCCCGACGACGCCCGCAAGAAGGTCGTCGACGCCATGAACAAGGTCAGCTTCGACGGTGTCACCGGCCCCATCGCCTTCGACAAGTACGGCGACACCAAGAACACCATGATCACCGCCTACCAGGTCAGCAAGGGCGCCTGGGCCTCCCGATTCAGCGCCGAATTCAAGAAGTTCGACAAGAGCTGACCGACCGGCAACACCGCACCACCCCACCCGGGCCGCGCCAGGACGCCCCCGAACGACCCCTGGCGCGGCCCGTGGCACACCGGGACACCCCGGACTCTCCTCACTCCCACGCAACGGAGGCCCTGCGGTGAGCGAACTGCCGCAACAGCTGGCCAACGGACTCATCCTCGGCGCGATGTACGGACTCATCGCGATCGGCTACACGATGGTCTACGGAATCGTCCAGCTCATCAACTTCGCCCATGGCGAGATCTTCATGGTCGGCGGCTTCGGAGCCCTCAGCGTCTACCTGGCGCTGCCGACCGGCACCTCACTGATCCTCGCCCTGCCGGCCATGCTCCTCGGCGGCATCGCCGTATCCGTCCTCGTCGGCATCGCCGCGGAACGATTCGCCTACCGACCCCTGCGCGGTGCCCCCCGCCTCGCCCCCCTCATCACCGCCATCGGCCTGTCCATCGCCCTCCAGCAAGCCATCTGGAAGTGGTACCCCGACGGCAAACAGGCCCGCGTCTTCCCCCAGTTCAAGGGCCACGCCTTCGACATCCTCGGCGCCACCGTCCAGCGCGGCGACATCTTCGTCCTCGTCGCCGCCCCCGCCTGCATGATCGCCCTCGGCTTCTTCGTCGCGAAGACCCGCAGCGGCCGCGCCATGCAGGCCACCGCGCAGGACCCCGACACCGCCCGCCTCATGGGCATCAACACCGACCGGATCATCGTCCTCGCCTTCGCCATCGGCGCCGCCTTCGCCGGCGTCGCCGCCGTCGCCTACGGACTGCGCACCGGCGAGGTCCAGTTCCGCATGGGCTTCATCATGGGCCTCAAGGCCTTCACCGCGGCCGTGCTCGGCGGCATCGGCAACATCTACGGCGCCATGCTCGGCGGCGTCGTCCTCGGCGTCGCCGAAGCCCTCGCCACCGCCTACATCGAGGAAATCCCCGGCATGCAGCAATTCGGCGGCGGAGCCTGGAAGGACGTCTGGGCCTTCGTCCTCCTCATCCTCGTACTCCTGCTGAGACCACAAGGCCTCCTGGGCGAACGCGTCGCGGATCGGGCGTGATACCGATGACCACCCACACCACCACAACCCCCGCCCGCGGCCTGATCCCGCTCCCCGGGCGCACCGCGCGCCTCCTCACCGCCGCCGGCGCCCTGGCCACCACCGCCAGCACCGCCCTCGCCTGGACCTGGAGCAGCGACTTCCCCGGCGACCTCACCTACTACCTCTCCCCCGCCGGGCTGCAGATCGTCACCCTCGCCGGCGGCGTCCTCACCCTGCTGTTCGCCCTCGCGGCCCTCGGCGTCCGCGGCCTGCAGTGGCTCACCCCCGCGGGACGCCACGCCCCCACCCTCCTGGCCGCCCTGGCCACCTTCGCGGCCACCTGGTTCACCCTGCTCTCCATAGCCGTCGAACTCGGCGGGCTGGTCAACCTCGAACCCGGCGGCGCCGTGGCGGGCGCGGCCTCCCTGATCACCCTCGCCGGCGCCCTCGCCCTGCCGCCCGACCAGACCGCCGACGCACCGCCGGCCAACCCCTGGCAGCGCTTCACCGCGAGCCTCGCCGCCTCCCCCCTACGGCGCCGCACCCGCGAACTCCCCTCCTGGGCCGAGATCCTGATCATCGCCGCCGCGTTCGCCGCCGGGCTGCTCGCCTTCACCTACGGCATCGACACCGACGACGGTGCCCCCTTCGTCGGCTACCTGCTCTTCATGGTGCTGGCCATCCCCGCCCTCAACCGGGCCGGACTGATCGCGCGGCTCACCGCACTCACCCACACCCACCGCGGGGTGGCCCTCGGCGCGGCCTTCATCGCCGCCGCCTGCTTCCCCCTCACCCAGGACACCGACCAGTACACGATCATCGGGGCCAACATCCTGATCTTCGCCACCGTCGCCCTGGGCCTCAACGTCGTCGTCGGCCTCGCCGGCCTCCTCGACCTCGGCTACGTCGCCTTCCTCGGCGTCGGCGCCTACGCGGCCGCCCTGGTCTCCGGCTCCCCCGAATCCGCCCTCGGGCTCCACTTCCCCTTCTGGGCGGCCCTGCTCACCGGCGCCGCGGCCTCCCTCGTCTTCGGCGTCCTCATCGGCGCCCCCACCCTCCGCCTGCGCGGCGACTATCTCGCCATCGTCACCCTCGGCTTCGGTGAGATCTTCCGCATCGCCATGCTCAACCTCAACGGCACCACCGGCCCCGACGTCACCAACGGCGCCATGGGCATCCCCAACATCCCCAACCTCGAAATCTTCGGGTTCAACTTCGGCGAACCCCACACCGTCCTCGGCATCCCCATCGCCACCTACGGCAACTACTACCTGCTGATGATCCTCGTGACGGCCTTCGTCGTCCTCGTCTTCCGCCGCGCCGCCGCCTCCCGCATCGGCCGCGCCTGGATCGCCATCCGCGAGGACGAGACCGCCGCCGTCGCCATGGGCATCAACAGCTTCCGGCTCCGCCTGATGGCCTTCGCCCTGGGCGCCGCACTCGCCGGACTCGCCGGCACCGTGCACGCCCACGTCGTCACCACCGCCACCCCCGAACAGTTCCAGTTCGCCGGGCCGCAGCCGCCCAACTCCGCCTTCCTCCTCGCCGCGGTCATCCTCGGCGGCATGGGAACCCTCAGCGGCCCCCTGGTCGGCGCCGCGCTCCTCTTCCTCATCCCGGCCAAGCTCGACTTCATCCAGGACTACCAGCTCCTCCTCTTCGGCATCGCCCTCGTCCTCCTCATGCGCTACCGGCCCGAAGGCCTCATCCCGGACCGCAGGAAACAGCTGGAGTTCCACGAGACCGGCCAACTCGACGTGCCCGACCAGCGCCTCCCGGACGCAGACGCCACCCTCGGCGCCACCAAGGCAAAGGCGTGACGACCATGACCACACCAACCACCCTCGCATCCGCCACCGACACCGTCCTCCAGGCCGACGGCGTCACCATGCGCTTCGGCGGACTCACCGCCGTACGCGGCGTCGACCTCACCGTCGGCGCCGGCGAAATCGTTGGCCTCATCGGCCCCAACGGCGCCGGAAAAACCACCTTCTTCAACTGCCTCACCGGCCTCTACGTGCCCACCGAAGGCACCGTCAGCTACCGAGGCACCCGCCTCTCCCACAAACCCCACCTCGTCACCCAGGCCGGCGTCGCCCGCACCTTCCAGAACATCCGGCTCTTCGCCAACATGACCGTCCTGGAAAACGTCCTCGTCGGCCGGCACACCCGCACCAAGGAAGGCCTCTGGTCCGCCCTCCTCCGCGGCCCCGGCTTCAAGAAGGCCGAACGCGGCAGCGAGGAACGCGCCATGGAACTCCTGGAGTTCACCGGCCTCGCCCACAAACGCGACCACCTCGCCCGCAACCTCCCCTACGGCGAACAGCGCAAGCTCGAAATCGCCCGCGCCCTCGCCAGCGAACCCGGACTGCTGCTGCTGGACGAACCCACCGCCGGCATGAACCCCCAGGAAACCCGCGCCACCCAGGACCTCGTCCTCGCCATCCGCGCCCAGGGCATCGCCGTCCTCGTCATCGAGCACGACATGCGCTTCATCTTCAACATGTGCGACCGCGTCGCCGTCCTCGTCCAGGGCCAGAAACTCGTCGAAGGCACCGCGGACGTCGTCCAGGCCGACGAACGCGTCATCGCCGCCTACCTGGGCACCCCCGTCGAGGACGTCGCGGCCCCCGACGAGAGCGCAGCACCCGACGCAGCAGACGGGCCGGCACCCACCGACCGGCCGGCCCAGGGACAGACCGGAGACACCCCATGACCGCACTGCTCGAGGTCGAGGACCTCCGCGTCGCCTACGGCAAGATCGAAGCCGTCAAAGGCATCTCGTTCTCCGTCGAAGCGGGCCAGGCCGTCACCCTCATCGGCACCAACGGCGCCGGAAAGACCACCACCCTGCGCACCCTCTCCGGCCTCCTCAAGCCCCTCGCCGGAAAGATCACCTTCGACGGGGAACCCCTCAACGGCGTCCCCGCCCACAAGATCGTCGAACGCGGCCTCGCCCACTCCCCCGAAGGCCGCCGCCTCTTCCCCCGCCTCACCATCGCCGAGAACCTCAAGCTCGGCGCCTTCCTCCGCAAGGACGCCGACGGCATCGAGAAGGACATCCAGCGCGTCTACGACCTCTTCCCCATCCTCGGCGAACGCAGCAAACAAGCCTCCGGCACCCTCTCCGGCGGCGAACAGCAAATGCTCGCCATGGGCCGCGCCCTGATGTCCCGTCCCAAACTCCTCATGCTCGACGAGCCCTCCATGGGCCTCTCCCCGATCATGATGCAGAAGATCATGGAAACCATCCGCGAACTCCGCTCCCAGGGCACCACCATCCTCCTCGTCGAACAGAACGCGCAGGCCGCGCTCTCCCTCGCCGACCAGGGACACGTCATGGAAATCGGCCGCATCGTCCACTCCGGCAGCGGCGCCTCCCTCCTCCACGACGAATCCGTCCGCAAGGCCTACCTCGGCGAGGACTGACCCGCCCCGCACCACAAAGCGAGCGGCCCCGCACCGGTCAACACCGGTACGGGGCCGCTCGCGCGCTCGCAGGAACCGCTACCGGTCCCTACTGCTCCTTCTGCTGCTTCTTCTCCTCGGCATCCTCGATGACCGCCTCCGCGACCTGCTGCATCGACAGCCGCCGGTCCATCGACGTCTTCTGGATCCACCGGAACGCGGCCGGCTCCGTCAGCCCGTACTGCGTCTGCAGAATGCTCTTCGCCCGGTCCACCAGCTTCCGGGTCTCCAGCCGCTGAGTGAGGTCCGCGACCTCCTTCTCCAGCGTCTTCAGCTCGGTGAACCGGCTCACCGCCATCTCGATCGCCGGCACGACATCGCTCTTGGAGAACGGCTTCACCAGATACGCCATCGCACCCGCGTCCCGCGCCCGCTCCACCAGCTCACGCTGCGAGAACGCGGTCAGCATCAGCACCGGCGCGATGCTCTCCTCGGCGATCTTCTCGGCCGCCGAGATACCGTCCAGCACCGGCATCTTCACATCCAGGATCACCAGATCGGGACGGTGCTCCCGGGCCAGCTCCACGGCCGTCTGCCCGTCCCCGGCCTCGCCGACGACGGTGTAGCCCTCCTCCTCCAGCATCTCCTTGAGATCGAGACGGATGAGGGCCTCGTCCTCGGCGATCACGACCCGCGTGGTCAGCGGCGGGACATGCGACTGATCGTCATCGGCGACGGGCTGCTCGGGCTCGGCGGCGCTCACGGGACTCCTCATTCCAGGCAGGTGGTGCCATTGCAGCCTACCTAGAGGCGGCCGTCATGACGCACGCGGTAGGGTGTCTCTCGCAACCGGCCCGGTTGGTGGAACTGGTCAGACACGCGGCTCTCAAACAGCCGTGCCCTTGGGCATGTGGGTTCGAATCCCACACCGGGCACCTTTGAACAAGTGGAATTGCACCTTCGCGTGATTCGCACGCGCTTTCGTTTCCTTCTCACGCTTCGTCACGCACAGTGATGTCATGCACTTCCACGGCACAGACGTGCGACACCAGGCAATCGCCCAACTCCGCGCGGGGGCAAGGAACGCGGAGGTGGCCCGCACGCTGGGCGTCCCTCTCGGCACCATCGGCTACTGGCGACACCTGGACCGCGCCGAGCGCGGAGAGTGTCCGGGCGCCCACAACCCGAAATGCCCACGGTGCGACGGGCGCGAACTCGACGCGGCCGCCTACGCCTACCTCCTCGCCCTCTACCTCGGCGACGGCCACATCATCCGGTACTCGGCTCACCGGGTGCCAAGTCTCATGATCACGTGCGGCGACGGCTGGCCGGGCCTCATGGACGACTGCGAAGCCGCCATGCGCGCGGTCTTCCCCGACAACTCCGTCTGCCGCGTCAGCAGGACCGGCTGCCACAACGTGAAGGTCTACTCCAAGCACTTATGGTGCATGTTCCCGCAGCACGGTGAGGGCAAGAAGCACGAGCGACCGATCGTGCTCGAACCCTGGCAGCAGCAGATCGTGGACGCACACCCGTGGGAGTTCCTCCGCGGGCTGATCCACTCCGACGGCTGCCGGATCACCAACTGGACCACCCGGCTCGTGGGCGGCGAGCGCAAGCGTTACGAATACCCGCGGTACCTCTTCACCAACAAGTCCGACGACATCCGCAGGCTCTGTTCGGACACCCTCACCAAGGTCGGGGCCGAGTGGACGACCCTCGCCCGCGGCAGCGACCCGTTCAACATCTCCGTCGCCCGCAAGGCCTCCGTCGCGCTCATGGACCGACACATCGGGCCGAAGTACTGACAGGGACGGCAGTCAGGTACCTCGGCCCAGTGGGAGCGTGGTGCGGGTGGGGCTACTTCGGGGTGTCGTCCTCGCCGATGTGGTGGACGCGGACGAGGTTGGTGGAGCCGGGGACGCCGGGCGGGGAGCCGGCGGTGATGATGACGACGTCGCCCTTCTGGCAGCGGCCGATCCGGAGGAGCTGCTCGTCGACCTGGGCGACCATCTCGTCGGTGGAGTCGACGGTCGGGCCGAGGAAGGTCTCCACGCCCCAGCTGACGTTGAGCTGGGAGCGGGTGGCCGGGTCGGGGGTGAAGGCCAGGAGCGGGATGGGCGAGCGGTAGCGGGAGAGGCGGCGGACGGTGTCGCCGGACTGGGTGAAGGCGACGAGGAGCTTGGCGCCGAGGAAGTCGCCCATGTCGGCGGCGGCGCGGGCGACGGCGCCGCCCTGGGTGCGGGGCTTGTTGGCCTCGGTGAGCGGCGGGAGGCCCTTGGCGAGGAGGTCTTCCTCGGCGGCCTCGACGATGCGGCTCATGGTTTTGACGGTTTCGGTGGGGTACTTCCCGACGCTGGTCTCGCCGGAGAGCATCACGGCGTCGGTGCCGTCGATGACGGCGTTGGCGACGTCGGAGGCCTCGGCGCGGGTGGGGCGGGAGTTGTCGATCATCGAGTCGAGCATCTGGGTGGCGACGATGACCGGTTTGGCGTTGCGCTTGGCGAGCTTGATGGCGCGCTTCTGGACGATCGGGACCGTTTCGAGGGGCATTTCGACGCCGAGGTCGCCGCGGGCGACCATGATGCCGTCGAAGGCGGCGACGATGTCGTCGATGTTGTCGACGGCCTGGGGCTTTTCGACCTTGGCGATGACGGGCAGGAAGCGGTTCTCCTCGCGCATGATGCGGTGGACGTCTTCGATGTCGCGGCCGCTGCGGACGAAGGAGAGGGCGATGAGGTCGGCGCCGTAGCGCAGGGCCCAGCGGAGGTCGTCCTGGTCCTTTTCGGAGAGGGCCGGGACGGAGACGGCGACGCCGGGGAGGTTGAGGCCTTTGTGGTCGGAGACCATGCCGCCTTCGATGACCCTGGTGCGGACGTGCGGCCCGTCGACGTCGATGACTTCGAGGGTGACCTTGCCGTCGTCGACGAGGATGCGTTCGCCGGTGGTGACGTCGGCGGCGAGGCCGTCGTAGGTGGTGCCGCAGATCGCGCGGTCGCCTTCGACGGACGGTTCGACGGTGATGGTGAACTCGTCGTCGCGTTCGAGAAGTACGGGGCCTTCGCGGAATCGGCCGAGGCGGATCTTCGGACCTTGAAGATCGGCGAGGATGCCGACGCTGCGGCGGGTTTCTTCGGACGCTTTGCGGACCCGGTCGAATCGCGCCTCGTGTTCGGCGTAAGTGCCGTGGCTGAGGTTGAAGCGGGCGATGTTCATTCCGGCGTCGACGAGGGCCTTGATCTGCTCGTACGAGTCGGTGGCGGGTCCCAGAGTGCAGACGATCTTTGCTCGGCGCATGTTTCGACCCTACGACTTACCGAGCGGTAGGGAACTGTAAGGAAGTGACTGCTCAACGAGCGCTGGGTGAAAGGCTGTTGACAAGTATTGGAATGCGCGCGAAGGCGCTCCGATGAGCGGAATATAGCCCTCGCGCGGCAGGGTCTCACAGTGCGGGACGGGTCATCGTAAAGCGCGCGTTGAGGTGGGCGTAGACGGTCTGGCGCTGGGGTTCGAGGTCGAGGGCGGGGGCGGATTCCTGGGTCGCGCCGCCGTAGCCGGCGACGGAGCGCATGACGGGGGCGGTGGGGGCGTTGTTCTCGGCGCCCAGGTCGGCGACTTCCAGGAGGGCGTCCAGACGGGCGCCGAGGGCCTCGGCGTATTCGCGGGCGCGCTGGACGGCTTCGTGGACGGCCTGGGTGCGGGCGGCCCGGTGGGCGGGTGAGTCGGGGCGCAGGGCCCACCAGGGGCCGTCGACGCGGGTGAGGTCGAGGTCGGCGAGGCGGGTGGTGAGTTCGCCGAGCAGGGTGAAGTCGTTGAGGGTGGCGGTGTGGGTGACGTGTCCGTGGTAGGCGCGGATGCGTTCGTGGCGGCCTTTGTCGGTGAGCTGCGGGGTGAGGCTGAAGGTGCCGGTTTCGAGCTTCTCGATGGCGTCGCCGTAGCTCTTGATGAGGGTGAGGGCGGCTTCGTTGCGGCGGGTGAGGTCGGTGAGGGCCGTGGTGCGGTCGGTGCCGCGGGCGCTGACGGTGACGGCGATGCGGGCGATTTCGGCGTCGACTTCGAGCCGGGCTTCGCCGCGTACGGCGAGGCGAGGGGCGTCGGGGGTGCCGTAGGGAAGGGCGGTGGGGGCGGCGCCGGTGGTGGGGACTGCGGGGTCGGTCATCGGTGGCTCCCGGGTGGTGCGGGTCGGGTGTGCGGTGTGGGTTGGGGAGTGCGGGTGGTGAAGGGTCGCACATCGGGGCGGCCGGGGGCGGGTCATCCGTCCGGGGGCGGCGAGGATTTCCGCGGCCGGTGGCGAGGATGCGGGGGCGGATGCGGGGCGGATGCGGATGCGGCGGGAGGAAATGCGGCAGCGCACGCTGCTGATGGATACGGGTGCCCCGTTAAGGGAACGCAGTCGGCGGATTCGCGCGCGAGGTGGTCCGATCACGGATGCGGGCGGTCCGGTGCAGCCGATGGCTCGGGCGGTCGCGCGGGCGGCGGCGCGGCGAGGAATGCGATCGGCCATGACGCGGCGCGGCACCGGGGAAGGGAATCGCGAATTCCTTATGGGATTCCGATGCGGCGGAAGTTCGCGGCGAGCGGGGTTTTCCGCTGCCGTGCACACATCCGAGCGAGGGGAGGGATACGCGGGCCGCAAGCGGCATGAGGGCGGCGAGGGATGCCGGAGAAGCGAGGTCCCCGTGCCCGGCCTTCCGGCCGTATGCGTGGCGGGGCGCCTCTGGGCCCGGCCGGGCGGCGGGGGTGGGCGGGGCGCCGGCCCGGTCGGGCGGTGGGGTCAGCGGCGGGGGACGAGGGTGGAGCCCTGGCGGGGGACGCTGCCTGTGCGGCCGGTGGTGGGCTGGGGGAGGCCGAAGGTGGTGAAGGCGGTGCGGGTGGGGAGCGGGTAGGGGGTGTTGCCGGTGAGGGAGTTGAGGATGGTGGCGCTGCGCCAGGCGGCGAGGCCGAGGTCGGGGGTGCCCACGCCGTGGGTGTGGGTTTCGGCGTTCTGGACGTAGACCGAGCCGGAGACCGCGGGGTCGAGGAGCATGCGGTGGTGGGCGTCGATGCGGGGGCGGGCGCCGGCGTCGCGGCGTACGTAGGGGTCGAGGGCGGCGAGCAGGGTGTCCATGCGGCGTTCGCGGTAGCCGGTGGCGAGGACGACGGCGTCGGTGGTGAGGCGGGAGCGGGTGCCTTGCTGGAGGTGGTCGAGGTGGAGTTCGACCTTGGTGGTGCAGACGCGGCCGGCGGTGCGGACGAAGACGCCGGGGGTGAGGGTGGCGTCGGGCCAGCCGCCGTCGAGGGTGCGGTGGTAGAGCTCGTCGTGGATGGCGGCGAGGGTGTCGTGGTCGATGCCTTTGTGGAGCTGCCATTGGCCGGGGACGAGGTCGTCGCGGACGCGTTCGGGGAGGGCGTGGAAGTAGCGGGTGTAGTCGGGGGTGAAGTGTTCGAGCCCGAGCTTGCTGTATTCCATGGGGGCGAAGGCGGGGGTGCGGGCGAGCCAGTGGAGGCGTTCGCGGCCGGCGGGGCGGGCGCGGAGCTGGTCGAGGAAGATCTCGGCGCCCGACTGGCCGGCGCCGATGACGGTGAGGTGGTCGGCGGCGAGCAGGCGTTCGCGGTGGTCGAGGTAGTCGGCGGCATGGATGACGGGGACGGCGGGGGCGTCGGCGAGGGGGCGCAGCGGGACGGGGATGTGGGGGGTGGTGCCGATGCCGAGGACGAGGTTGCGGGCGTAGGTGCGGCCGAGGGCTTCGGCTTCGCCGTCGGTGTCGAGCTGGGTGAAGTCGATTTCGAAGAGTTCGCGTTCGTGGTTCCAGCGGACGGCGTCGATCTGGTGGCCGAAGTGGAGGGTGGGGAGTTTTTCGCTGACCCAGCGGCAGTAGGCGTCGAATTCGGCGCGGTGGATGTGGAAGCGCTCGGCGAAGTAGAAGGGGAAGAGGCGTTCGCGGGTCTTGAGGTAGTTGAGGAAGGTCCAGGGGCTGGCGGGGTCGACGAGGGTGACGAGGTCGGCGAGGAAGGGGACTTGGAGGGTGGCGCCGTCGATGAGGAGTCCGGGGTGCCAGTGGAAGGCGGGGCGCTGGTCGAAGAAGGCGGTGCGGAGGCCGGTGAGGGGGTGGGCGAGGGCCGCGAGGGAGAGGTTGAAGGGGCCGATGCCGATGCCGGCGAGGTCGAGGGGTTCGTCGGGGCTCGTGGGGTCGGGGGTGCGGGGGCCTTCGGTGTGTGGGGTGCTGCTCATCTGGGGGTGTGGCCTTCCACGAGTTTGAGGAGGGTGGTGAGGTCTCCGGATTGGGTGTGGGGATTGAGGAGGGTGGCCTTGAGCCAGAGGCCGGTGGGGGTGGTGGCGCGGCCGAGGACGGCGTGTCCGTCGGTGAGGAGGGTGCGGCGGATGGTGGCGAGGGTGGTGTGGTCGGCGCCGGTGGGGCGGAAGAGGACGGTGCTGAGGGTGGGGCGGGAGTGGAGTTCGTAGCGGGGGTGAGCCTCGATGAGGTCGGCGAGGTCCTGGGCGGCGGCGAGGGTGCGGTCGACGAGGTCGCCGAGGCCGTGGCGGCCGAGGGCCTTGAGGGTGACGGCGATCTTGAGGATGTCGGGGCGGCGGGTGGTGCGCAGTGAGCGGCTGAGCAGGTCGGGGAGGCCGGCTTCGGTGTCGTCGTCGGCGTTGAGGTAGTCGGCCTGGTGGGTGAGGGGGGCCAGGGTGGCGGGGCCGGGGACGGCGAGGAGGCCGGCCGCGACGGGTTGCCAGCCGAGTTTGTGCAGGTCGAGGGCGACGGTGTGGGCGCGGTCGAGGCCTTCCAGGGCGGCGCGGTGGGTGTCGCTGAAGAGGAGGGCTCCCCCGTAGGCGGCGTCGATGTGGAAGCGGGCGCCGTGCCGTTCGGCGAGGTCGGCGAGGGCGGGGAGGGGGTCGATGGCGCCGGAGTCGGTGGTGCCCGCGGTGGCGGTGAGGAGGACGGGGCCGGTGCGTCCGGCGAGGCCGGCCAGGCAGCTGTGGACGGTGTCGGGGGTGAGGATGCCGTCGGGGGTGGGGAGGGTGAGGGGTTCGGGGAGGCCCAGGAGCCAGGCGGAGCGGTGGATGCTGTGGTGGGCGTTGGCGCCGCAGACGATCTGTAGGGGTCGGGCCGGGCGGTGCGGGTCGGTCGCGGTGGTTTCGGGGGTGGTGGCTTCGCGGGCGAGGAGCAGGGCGAGCTGGTTGGACTCGGTACCGCCGGTGGTGATCAGGGCGTCGGGGCCGGTGGCCCGGGGGTAGACGAGCGCGGCGAGTGCGTGGCTGGTGAGGGCTTCGAGGGCGGAGGCGGCGGGGGCCTGGTCCCAGGAGTCCATCGAGGGGTTGAGGGCGGCGGCGGCGAGGTCGGCGGCGGTGGCGAGAGCCAGTGGCGGGCAGTGCAGATGGGCGGCGCAGTGCGGGTCGGCGGGGTCGGCGGCGCCGGCGGCGAGGGTGTGGACGAGGGTGCGCAGGGCGGCGTGCGGGCCGGTGCCGTGGTCGGGGAGCAGGGGGTGGCAGGCGTCGCGCACGGTGCGGGCGACCGTGTCGGGGCCGCCGGGTGGCAGGGGGCCGGCCCGGTGCTCGGCGCCGGTGGTGAGGGCGTCGAGGACGGTGTCGAGGAGGGGGCGGAGTGCGCGGGGGCCGTTGGTGCCGCCTGCGAGGGCGGTGCCGGCAGGGGGCACAGGCATCAATGTGCTCTTCTGTCAGGGGAGTTCGGGCGGTGGTCCGGTGCGGACGAGCCCTGAGGCGGCCCTAAGTTACTTTCCCCGTACGGTGCGTATCCACTGGTCGCGCGGTCATACCACCCGTAAGTGGTACGGGTGTACCGCAGGTGTTCGGGTGCCGCCGGCTGCCGGTCCGGCGGCGCCCGGTGCGTCGCGCGGCGGGGTCAGGCGCCGCCGGCCGCGGCGCGGACCCGCAGGGCCCGCCGCAGGTCGTCGAGTTGGTCGAGGAGCCTGCGGCGCAGGGCGGGGACCGGGTCGCGGTCGGTGAGGCAGGCCTCGCCGAGCCGGCGGGTGTCGTCCTCGACGACGGTGGCGGGGAAGGCGTAGCGGCCGGCGGCCGCGGCGAGGGCCGGGCCGCGGGCGGCGGCGAGGGCCGGGACGTCGGTGAAGTACCGGGCGACGTAGGGGCGGAGCAGGTCGTGCTGTTCGGGGGCCCAGAAGCCGGTGGCGGTGGCGGTGAAGAGGTAGTTGGAGAGGACGGCGTCGCCGTCGGTGGTGAACAGGGCGTCCCAGGCGGCTTGTTTGGCAGCCGGGTCGGGGAGCGCGGCGCGGCAGCGGGCGGCGCCCTCGCGGCCGGCGGCGCTGGGGTCGCGGGCGAGTTCGGCGTCGATGGCGGCGCGGAGTTCGTCGAGGGGGGTGGCGCCGAGGGTGGCGAGCCGGCCGAGGATGCGCCAGCGCAGTTCGGGGTCGAGGCGGGGGCCGCCGGGGACGCTGCCGTCGTCGAGCCAGTCCTGGATGCCTTCGGGGGTGGTGGCGCTGTCGATGAAGGCGCGTACGGCGGTGAGCCGCAGTCCCGCTTCGGAGCCGTGCTCGGGGCCTTCGGTGCGGCGGAGTATGTCGCGGCTGAGGGCGGTGAGGGTGGTGAGGGCCAGGTGGCGTTCGGCGGGCGGGAGGTAGCGGTCGGCGATCTCGGTGCGGGCGAAGGCGAGGACGCCCTGGACGAGCGCGAGGTCGGTTTCGTGCGGGAGGTGGGCGCGGGCGGCGTCCAGGTAGGCGGTGGGGGCGAGTTCGCCGTCACGGACCATGTCGCGGGCGGCGTTCCAGGCGACGGCGCGGGTCAGCGGGTCGGGGAGGCCGGACAGCGCGCCGAGGAGGGTGTCCCAGGAGACGGGGTCGAGGCGGACCTTGGCGTAGGTGAGGTCCTGGTCGTTGAGGAGGAGCAGGGCGGGGCGGCCGCCGGTGGCCCGGTGGGTGCCGGTGTCGGGCACGTCCCAGGACAGCGGCTCGCGGGGCACGAGGCGGCCCGGGGTGGTGCGGTCGTGGTCGTAGAGCCCGATGGTGAGCCGGTGGGGGCGGGTGCCGTCGGCGCTGCCGGCCGGCTCGACGGAGACGCTCCAGTTGCCGTCCGCGGCTTCCCGTACGGCGGGGGTGAGGGTGTCGACCCCGGTGGTGCGCAGCCAGCGGGCGGCCCAGGCGTGGACGTCGCGGTCGGTGGCGCGGGCGAGGGAGTCGAGGAAGTCGGCGAGGGTGGCGTTGCCGAAGCGGTGCCGGGCGAAGTGTTCGTTGATGCCGGTGAGGAAGTCTTTCTCCCCCATCCAGGCGACGAGTTGGCGCAGTGCGGAGGCGCCCTTGGCGTACGAGATGCCGTCGAAGTTGAGGAGCGCGGAGGCGGTGTCGGGGACGTCCTCGGGGGTGGGGGCGACGGGGTGGGTGGAGGGCCGCTGGTCGGCGTCGTAGCCCCAGCCCTTGCGGGCGACGGCGAAGTCGGTCCAGGTGTCGGTGAAGCGGGTGGCCTCGGCCAGGACCTGGTAACCCATGTACTCGGCGAAGGACTCGTTCAGCCAGATGTCGTCCCACCACTGGAGGGTGACCAGGTCGCCGAACCACATGTGGGCCATTTCGTGGGCGATCGTCACGCCGCGGGTCTGGCGTTCGGTGTCGGTGACGGCGGAGCGGTAGACGTACTCGTCGCGGAAGGTGACCAGGCCGGGGTTCTCCATGGCGCCCGCGTTGAACTCGGGGACGAATGCCTGGTCGTAGGAGTCGAACGGGTACGGCTCCTCGAAGATCTCGTGGTAGCGGTCGAAGCAGCGGCGGGTGAGGTCGAGGATCTCCTCGGCGTCGGCGTCCAGGTGGGGCGCGAGCGAGCGGCGGCAGTGGATGCCGAAGGGGAGTCCGGCGTGCTCGGTGCGGATCGAGTGCCAGGGGCCTGCGGCGACGGCGACGAGGTAGGTGGAGATGGGGGGCGTGGGTGCGGCCTGCCAGCGGCCCTCCCCCAGGGCTTCGACGATGCCGTTGGCGAGGACGGTCCAGTCTTCGGGCGCCTGGACGGTGACCGCGAACTCGGCCTTGAGGTCCGGCTGGTCGAAGGCGGCGAAGACGCGCTGGATGTCGTCCAGGAACAGCTGGGTGTAGACGTAGCTCTCGCCGTCGGCCGGGTCGGTGAAGCGGTGCATCCCCTCGCCGGTGTGGGAGTAGCGCATGGTGGCGTCCACGCGCAGTTGGTGGGCGCCGGGGGTGAGGCCGGTGAGCGGGAGCCGGTTGTCGTCGAGGGCCGCGGGGTCGATCGGGCGGCCGTCGAGGGTGACGGAGTGCAGCTCGGCGGGTTCGATCTCGACGAAGGTGTCGCCGTCGGCGTGCGCGGTGAACTGGATGACCGTACGTGAGCCGAACCGCTCCTCGCCGTGGGTGAGGTCGAGTGCGATCTCGTAGCGGTGGACGTCGATCAGTCGGGCTCGGGTCTGCGCCTCGTCGCGCTGCAGTTGGGGCATGCGGCCATGCTGCCGTACGGGTGGTGGGGGGTGCACGGGGTTGTGGCCACGTGCCGGTGTGCGTCTGCGGGTGCGTTGTGGCGGTGCGCGCAGTTCCCCGCGACCCCTTGGGGTGCGATCTGGTTGCCCCATCGGGATGCGCTGCGGGGCGCCGGGGGCTGGGTGTTGCGGCTTCTGCGGTTGCCGCGGGGGCCGGAGGGGACGCACCGGAACCCTCCCCCGGCCCTCGGCCGTGGGCGAACGGCGCCCCGCCACCGGCAACCGGTGCCCCCGTCACCCCCTCAACACCGGTGGGTCATCCGGGTCCGGTACCTGCGTGGACCAGCCGCCGGGGACGCTGTGGAGCTGGCGGTCGCGGAAGCGGACGGGGGCGGTGCCCACGCGGCGGGTGAAGAGGCGGCTGAAGTAGGCGGGGTCGTCGTAGCCGACGCGGCGGGCCACGGCGGCGACCGGGAGTTCGGTGCCGGCCAGGAGTTCCTTGGCGCGGCCCAGGCGGATGCCGAGGAGGTAGTCCTTCGGGCTGCAGCCGGCGCCGCGGCGGACGGCGGTGCGGAGTTCGGCGGGGGTCATGCCGCGCCGGGCGGCGTGCTCGGCGACCGAGAGCGGGAGGAAGGCGTCGCGGGCCAGGGCCGTCAGGACGGGGTCGCCGTCGGCGTCGGTGTCGGCGCGGGCGCGGCGCAGGGCGACCAGCAGTTCGTGGACCGCGGCGGAGGTCTCCACCTCCAGCAGGGGGTTGCCGCGCCGGGCCGCCCGCGCGATGCGTCCGATGGCGGCGCGCGCCGGGCCGGTGTCCGCGAGCGGTACGAGCGGGCGGTCCGGTTCGATGTAGCCGAGTTCGGTGTAGGTCGCGGCGGCGGGCCCGGTGAAGTCGACGAAGCTCTCGTCCCAGCCGGTCTCGGGGTCGGCCCCGTAGTGGTGCGGTACGCCGGGGACGAGCCACAGCAGGGCGGGGGCGGTGACGGGTTGGCGCCGGCCGTCGGTGGTGGTGAACCAGCCGCGGCCCGCGCTGATGACGAGGGCGACATGGTGGTCGAGGGTGCGCGGGCCGACGGTGGGGAGCGTGCCGTGCTGGAGGCCGACGCCGAGGCACACCAGGCCGAGCCGGTGGTGGACCGGGCGGGGCGTGAAGTACCGCATCCAGGTGTGGTACACGCCGGGCCTCCCGCCGCTCCGTCGAACCGCCGAACCGTCCAACCACAGCCGATCTTTGTCCATGGACCGTCACACCGCCAGAGGGCGAGGGTGACCGGTGACCGTGAGCGCCCGGCTCGTGGCGCGCGGCGACGAGTCAAGGGCGGGGTGGCGTGACGCGGTTCGAGGTGGGTGAGCGGGACTTCCTGCTGGACGGGCGGCCGGTGCGGCTGTTGTCGGGGGCGCTGCACTACTTCCGGGTGCACGAGGCGCAGTGGGGCCACCGGCTGGCGATGCTGCGGGCGATGGGCCTGAACTGTGTGGAGACGTATGTGCCGTGGAATCTGCACGAGCCGCGGCCGGGTGAGTTCCGGGACCCGGAGGCGCTGGGGCGGTTCCTGGACGCGGCCGGGGCGGCGGGGCTGTGGGCGATCGTGCGTCCGGGGCCGTACATCTGCGCGGAGTGGGAGAACGGCGGGCTGCCGGAGTGGCTGACGGGGCCGCTGGGGCGGCGGGTGCGGACCCGGGACGCGGCGTATCTGGCGGCCGTGGACGCGTGGTTCGGGCGGCTGCTGCCGCAGGTCGTGGCGCGGCAGTGCACCGCGGCGGCGGGGCGGGGCGGGCCGGGCGACGGGCCCGTGATCATGGTGCAGGCGGAGAACGAGTACGGCTCGTACGGCAGCGACGCGGCGTATCCGGCGTGGCTCGTGGAGCGGCTGCGGGCGCTGGGGGTGCGGGTGCCGCTGTGCACCTCGGACGGCCCGGAGGATCACATGCTGAGCGGCGGTTCGGTGCCCGGTGTGCCGGCCACCGTGAACTTCGGTTCCGGGGCGCGGGAGGCGTTCGCGACGCTGCGCCGGCACCGGGCGGGCGGGCCGCTGATGTGTATGGAGTTCTGGTGCGGCTGGTTCACGCACTGGGGGCGGGAGGCGGTGCCGCGCGCTCCGGAGGACGCGGCGGCGGCGCTGCGGGAGGTCCTGGAGTGCGGTGCGTCGGTCAATGTCTACATGGCGCACGGCGGGACGAGTTTCGGCGGCTGGGCGGGGGCGAACCGCGCGGGTGAGCTGCAGGACGGGGCGCTGCTGCCGACGGTGACCTCGTACGACTACGGGGCGCCGGTCGATGAACGCGGGCGGCCGACCGAGAAGTTCTGGCGGTTCCGGGAGGTGCTCGCGGAGTTCGCGGACGGGCCGCTGCCGCCGGTGCCCGAACCGCTGCCCGTGTTGGCGGAAGCGGCGGGGGTGGTGGTCGAGGAGTGGGCGCCCGCGGGGGACGTGCTGGAGGTGCTCGGGGGTGCGGAGGTGGTGGGCGGTGGTCCGGCGACGTTCGAGGAGCTGGGCGTGGACCGGGGGGTGGTGCGCCACCGGGTGGCGGTGCCCGGGCCGCGGGGCCCGTATCCGTTGCGGGTGCGGGGGCTGCGGGACCGGGCGGTGGTGTACGTCGACGGGGAACAGCGGGCCGTGGTGGACGGCGAGGACGCGGTGCTCGGTGAGGTGGCGGGGCCGGCGGCGGTGGAGGTGTGGGTGGAGTCGCTGGGTCGGGTCAACTACGGGCCGCGGCTGGGTGAGTCGAAGGGGATCGTGGGCGGGCTGCTGCACGAGCGGCAGTATCTGCACGGGGTGCGGTCGCGGGGGCTGCGGCTGGATGCGCTGGAGGAGGCCGGGGCGGTGGCGCGGGTGCCGTTCCGGCCGGTGGAGGGGGCCGGTGGCGGTGCGGGGCTGTACCGGGGGACGGTGACGGTGGTGGGGCGGCCCGGTGACGCCGGACTCGCGCTGCCGGGCTGGTGCCACGGCTTCGCCTGGATCAACGGGTTCTGTCTGGGGCGCTATCGGGCCGGGGGGCCGCAGCGCACGCTGTACGTGCCGGGTCCGGTGCTGCGGGAGGGCGGCAACGAGCTGCTGGTGTGGGAGTGGGAGGGCGCCCCGGCCCCGGTGGGGGACGGGGCGGGGGCGCCCGGACTGTATCCCTGCGCGGCAGGGTGCTGAGGGGGCGGTAGGGACCGGGACCGCCCCCACGGGCGTCAGACCTCGCGGACCTCGAAGGTGTCGAGGACGAACTCCGCGGTCCCGTCGTCGCCGGTCTTGCGCAGCCCCACCCATGCCTCGCCGTCGTCGGGTGCGGTGAACTCATAGGTGTGGGTGGCCGGCCGGGTCGCGACGGGGAGCGGGGTGCGGGTCAGTTCGCGGGGTGCGGGTACGTCGGTGGCGGTGATCCAGGCGTACTGGCCGGCCTTCTCGTTGGCGTAGCGGAAGGTGACGCGGTAGCGATGGCCGGGGGTGAAGCGGACGGTGTGCGGCACCGTGCGGTAGACGAGCCCGGTGTTCTCGCCGCGTGACTTGAGCGACTGGCCGCCGTCGAGGACGTCGTCGATGGCCTTGCCGTTCCAGCCGCGCCGGGTGAACGGGGCGTGCCGCTGGGCGATGTGGGTGCGGGGGTCGGTGCTGCCGCCCGCGTCGCCCTTGACGAAGACGCCCCAGCCCTGGGGGACGTGCTCGAAGTCCTCGAAGGCCAGGGCGCCCTTCCTGGTGGTCGGCCGGGCGGGCACCACCCGCAGGTTGTCGAAGCGGACGCGGGCCCGGCCGGCCGCCGCGGTCAGGGTGAGGGTGACCGGGCCGCCGCCCTCGGGGACGGTGAAGTGGGTGAAGAGGCGCTGGAAGCGGGTGCCGGATTTGCGGTCGGCGGCGACGTAGTTGCCGGCGGTGGAGGTGTCGGTCCAGTTGGTGGCGGTGACGCCGTCGGCGGTGCGGATCTCCAGGCCGGCGCGGCGGCGTTCGCCGGCGGTGGCGCCGACCTCGATCTGGACGGAGGCGGCGTAGGTGCCGGGGGCGAGCCGGGCGAGTTTCTGGGCGACGGTGGCGGCCGGGCCGGCGGCGATGACCAGTTCGTAGTCGCCGCGTTCGCTGAGCTCGACCGAGGCGGGGCCGGTGACCTGCCGGCCGTCGAGGGTTCCGGAGTGGAAGCCGGGGTCGGCCACCGGGGTGCCCTCGCCCCAGTGGGGGTCGCCCTGGGCGGGGGCCGGGGTGCGGTGGACGACGTAGGCGACGCCGGGGCGCGCGGTGAGGGTGATCTTGCCGTCGCTGACGGGCACCCGGGTCTCCTGGGTGCGGCCCTGGTCGGTGAGGCGGTACGCGTGGACGGCACGGTCCGCGGCCCAGCCCCGCGGGAGTGCCCAACGCGTGGTGCCGCCACGGGGGTTGTAGTGGTAGAGCCTGTCCGGGTCGGTGGCGTGACGGGGCTCCCAGGGGAGCAGATAGGTGCCGTCGTCGTAGACGAGCCGGCCGTCGGTGGTGATCCTGCGGGGGCCTCCGGCGTCGCTGACGGAGGTCTTGGTGGGGCCCTCGAAGGTGATCTCGTGCGGGCCCCAGGTCCTGATCGGGTACGCCTGGAGGTATTTGGCGGGCAGGGCGTCGGTCCAGATGAGGGTGTGGAAGGCGGGCCAGTCGGTCTTGCCGGTCCAGCCCTCGAAGTTGCCCATCCGGGGGTTGCCGAGCAGCGTGGGCCACTTGTCGGCGAAGACGTCCTTGTGATGGTGGTGCAGGAAGCGGATCAGCCGGGAGTTGATGCCGCGGGAGGTGTCGGGCCCGTAGTCGGTCTCGTTCGCCCAGTGCGACCACAGGGCGGAGCGCTCCAGGCCGTGGCCCCATTCGGTGGTGATCTGCCAGCCCTGGTCGCGCAGATGGCGCTGGAGCCGGTCGGAGTTCCAGCCGGATTCGCGGAAGACGTCGATGTAGAGGGTGGTCAGCGCGGGGTCGGTCTCCTTGCGCAGCCGGGCGAACCGCCGGGCGATGTCGCCGGAGACCAGATCGCGGCGGGCGTCGATCCGATAGGACTGGTCGAGCCAGTCCCACTGCTTGTCGTTCTTGTCGACGAGCGTCTCGGAGAAGGCGTGGGCGACGGGGTAGGACTCGGTGGCGTTGACGTGCACCGCGAAGTCGCTGTGCCAGGCCTTTCCGGCGCGCAGCAGGGTGTTGAGGTCTTCGAGGCCGCCGGCCCGCTGGTTGTAGTTGCCGCCGTAGTCGGGGTGGGCGGAGTCGTGGCCCTCGGACTGGTAGCCCTTGAGCAGGGTGAACTGCCGCAGCCCGTCGGTGGCCAGCGCGATGCGCTTGATGGAGTCGAGGGTGGCCAGAAAGGGGTTGGTGGCCTGGCTGGCGAAGTTGAAGGGGATGTGCGGGACGACCCGGAGGTGCTGTTCGGCAGCGCCGAGCGGCGACACCATGACGTCGCGCAGGGCGATGGCGCCGTCCTGCCAGTCGGCGGTGCCGTCGCCGTTGCGGTCGCGGGTGACGATGACGGTGGCGTACGGCAGCGGGTCGGTGCCGGTGGGGGCACCTCCCGCGCGTGGGGGTCCCCCCGCTCGAGCGGAGTCGGGAGAGGGGGAGGAGCCGGGAGTGGGGGATGTCAGGCCCGCCGCCCGGTGGGTCCACTGGCCGCAGCCGAGCCGTGCGGTGACGAGGCCGTCGCGGCGGGTGGTCTGCCGCCACAGCCGGCCGTTCTCCCAGGCGGTGGCGGCGGTGGGCCGGTCGTAGCAGGTGTTGGTCTCGATGCCGGCGGCCAGGTCACCGGTGGCCACGACGGCGTACGCGCAGCCGGTGGGGCCGCTCTCGGCGGGGGTGTCGTCGGTGACCTGGATCAGGGTGTCGCCGCTGGTGGCCTTGTCGAGGGCGATCCGGGCGGCGAGCAGGGTGGCGCCGGGCTGGTCGCTGCGGACGGCGAGCAGGGCGAGGCCGGGGATCTCCAGGGTGCCGACGCGCAGGGCCGGGGTGTCGGTGAGGTCGGTGACCCGCCAGGTGGTGCGCCGGCCGTGGACGGCGATCTCCACGGTGAGCGTGGTGCCGCCGTCGAAGCGGAGGGTGTAGGTGGCGCGGCCGGCGCGGGTGCGGTGGGCGACGTGGGGGGTGTGGGCGGTGCCGTCGAGGAGGACCCGGGTGACCGGGGTGTCCTGGCCGTGGAGGACGGCACCGGTGCCGCGGTCCGTGTAGGAGACGATGCGCGGGAAGGCGGTGTCGACGCGGACCTCCAGCGCGTCGGACCGCAGCACCGCCTCCGCCGCGCGCGGTGCGGCGGTGGCGGGGCGGGTGCCGAGCGGGAGGGCGCCGGCGGCCCCGGCGAGCGCGGTGGCGGCGACGACCGTCCGGCGGCTGGGCCCGGACGGGGCATCTGTCTGCTGGTTCACGCGCGCGGTCCTCCTTCGTGCGGGCACTGCCTGTCGGCGGACAGCGTGCTGCCGCCGCGGGGCGGGCGCCCATGGACAAAGGCGGGGCAGGTGTTGGACAGATGTGCGGCGCGCGGGGTGCGGGCGGTCAGGCGGTCGCCCCGCCGTCGAGGGGCAGGACGGCGGTGAGTTCCCAGCCGCCCTCGGCCGCCGGGCCGGCGGCGAGCCGGCCGCCCATCGCCTCGGCCCGTTCGGTGAGTCCGGCCAGGCCGGAGCTCCCCCAGCCTCCGGCCGGGAGGTGCCCCCAGCCGCGGGCCTGTTCGGAGAGGCGGGCGCAGGCACCACCGTCGTTGGCGACGTGCAGTTCCACCGATCCGTTCGAAGGCGGCGCCGGCCGGCGGGCCGTCGAGGTTGGTGGCGCGGGCGCCGCGGGCCTGGACGACGATGCCGGTGACGTGGTGGGCGACCAGGTCGTGCAGTTCCCGTGCCAGTTCCAGGCGTTCGGCGGCCCGGACCGCGGCGAGATCGCGCAGCCGCCGGTCGTCCTGCCGGCGCAGGGTCAGCGAAGAGGCGGAGACGACGACGGTGAGCACGGCCTGCACCACGGTGAACAGGCCCGGCCGGAGGTCCCGCAGCGGGGTGAGCACACCGGCGGGACCCGCCGGGTGCGCGCGGCCGCCGCCGGGGCCGGTGTGGCGGCCCGCCGTCGCGGGAGGCGGAAGGGGTCAGCCCCGGGCCGCGTTCGAGGGGGCATCGTCCGGCGACTCGACGGGGTCGTGATGACCGCCGAGCAGGACGTAGACGAGGGCCGCGGCGGAGGCGGCGAGGAACAGTGCGGCGCAGACCGTCGTACGGCGGTCCCGGTCGGGCGCCGGTGGGCGGCGGCGGGGCTCGGTGGTCATGCCGTTCACGCTAGGGAGCCGGCGGCGGGGCCGCCCAGGGTCGTCCGGTCATCCGTGGCGCCACAAGGTCCGGCAGGGAGCGGGCAGGTGGTCCCCGTGGGGGACGGACCGAGGTCCCTGGCCCGGGGTGACCGAGGTCCGGGACTTCCGTCCCTGCGGGCACGGCGAAGGGCCCGGGAAGCGGTTCCCCGGGCCCTCGGTGTGCGGGGCGGTCAGCCCAGTTCGCCCGCGGCCTTCTTGATGTCCTTGGCGAAGGTGCTCACCTCGCTGTAGACGCCGGGCTTGCCGGGCCGTGCGCAGCCCTCGCCCCAGGAGACGATGCCGACCTGGAGCCACCCGCCGCCGTCGTCCTTGCGGAACATCGGACCACCGGAGTCGCCCTGGCAGGTGTCGGTGCCGCCGGTGTCCAGCTTGCCGGCGCAGATCTCGTCGCCGGGGGTCAGCTGGTCGCCGTAGGCCTTCTTGCAGGCGTCGTCGTCGACGAACGGGACGGTCGCCTTGAGGAGGTAGCGCTGCTGCTCGCCGCCTTCCTTGTCGGCGCCCCAGCCGGCGATGGTGAAGTCGCCGCTGTTGAGCTTGTCGTCCTCGGCGATCTTCAGGGTGGGCTGGTCGATCGGCTTGGCGAGCTTGATCAGCGCCCAGTCCTTGCCCTTGCCGTTGTAGCCGGGGGCCTGCAGGACCTTGGTGGAGTTGACCTTGACGGCGGCGGAGTCCTCCAGGTCGACCACGCCCGCGGTGGCGGTGATGGAGGTGTTGTCGCCGCTGCCCTCGACGCAGTGCGCCGCGGTGAGCACGATGTCCTTGGCGTAGAGGGCGCCGCCGCAGCCCATCGACAGCCGGACCATGAAGGGGAATTCACCCTGGTCGGCCTTGGTGCCGCCGACGACGTTGGTGTGTGAGCCGGTGGGCTCGGGGGCGGGCGCGGCCGAGGCCGAGCCGGGCTGGAGGCTGAAGGCGGCCAGGGCGACCGCGCCGACGGCGGTGCTTCTCTTGAGGAGCTTCCGGTAGCTGCGCAACGGGCTTCCTTTCGTGGGGGGTTGCACGTCTTGATGACGAGCCCATGCCAACACCGGAGCCCGGACGTGACCGTCGCAGAGCATGTGGGACGACAGCACACCGTGAGGCGTCCGGACCCAGTGGGGGATGAGTCCGTACCGCGCCCTGCGATTATGTGGAGTGCCCGAACGGGGTGACAAGGGTGCGCATCCGGCCAACTTCCTTACGCGCCACGCCCGTACGGCTCATACCGGGCGTACCCGGCCCCTCGTACAGTGGCCGGGTGACCACCGGCGGCAGCGCGATCGAGCACGGCTATCCCCACCTCGACACGGTGCGTTCGGCCGTCCACGCCCTGTTCGAACGCCTGTCGTACGACACGGTGAGCACCTTCGGCAGCAGCGTGCTCCCGGTCGACGTGGCCTTCGACGACACCGAGGATCTGCATCTGGGCGCACAGCGGGTGGCCCGCGCCCTGGTCCGGCATCTGCATCTGCCGGACGCGCGGGCGGTCATCTCCTTCCGCGAGATGGAGCACGCCGCGAACGTCGAACTCACCGCGGGCCCGGAGTACTTCATCGAGCTGAACGACCGCTTCCGGACACACCGCAAGGACATCGGCGCCGCGCTGGCCCATGAGCTGACCCATGTCGCGCTGCACCGCCTGGACCTGGCGTTCCCCGGCACCCGCGACAACGAGATCCTCACCGACACCACCGCCGCCTATCTCGGCGCGGGCTGGCTGCTGCTGGACGCCTACCGCGAGCACGGCCCGTTCTCGCAGAAGCTGGGCTATCTGACGCCGGAGGAGTTCGGTTACGTCCTCGCCAAGCGGGCCCGGTTCTTCGGGGAGGACCCGGCGCCGTGGTTCACCAGCCCGCAGGCGTACGACGCGTACACGGCGGGCGCGGCACGGGCCGGCCAGGACCTGCGCCGGCCGCCGCTCGCCGGGGCGGGGTGGGCGGCCCGGCTGCGCTACGCCAAGGACCGCCGGGCGGCGCAGGATCCGCGGCGGGCGGGCCGCCCGCCCGCCGCCGGGGACGGCTACGCCTTCGAGGGCCCGTCGCCGCTGCGGGTGTCGTTCCCCTGCCCCGCCTGCCACCAGCGGATCCGGGTGCCGGTCCGGGGCCGGCTCCAGGCGCGCTGCGGCCTGTGCAAGACCCTGCTGGACTGCGACACCTGACGGCGAGCCGCCTCGCGCCTCAGGGCGGGTCCTAGACCCACCCTTCCAGCCCCGCCATGAAGCCGTCGAAGTCGTCGCGGTGGATGGTGTGTCCGGTGCCCGGCACCGTACGCACCTCGAAGCCCCGCTCGGCCAGATCGGCCGCCACCGGTTCGGAGAACAGGAACCCCTCCCCCGCGAACTGCACCAGGGACGGCACGACGGCCTTCTCGGGCGTACGGTCCTCGCGGTGAACGGCGGACAACGCCAGGGCGGTACCGGTGTCCCAGTCCGCGACCGTGGCCATTTCGAGGTCGACATCGGCGTCGCACCAGCGCGGATTGAAGGTCCGCAGCAGCGCCCGGTCGGCGTTCTTGAACGCGAGGAACAGAGCCGGGTCGACGGGCTGCCCGAGCCGGGTGAACGACCAGGCCGGATCGCAGTACACCGCCCGCCGCGGCTGCAGCCGCTCCACCGCCAGGGACAGCGCCAGCGCACCGAGCGAGTGGCCGATGACGACCTCGGGTGAGGCGGGCAGGGTCTCCACGAGGTCCTCGGCGAACAGCTCGGCACCGTACTCGCCGCGCGGGCTGCGGCCGTGGCCGCGCAGATCGACGGCGACCACCCGGTAGCCGCGGTCGACGAGCGCCGGGGCGACCCGGTACCAGGTGCGGTGATCGGACATCAGGCCGTGGACCAGCACCGCGACCCGTTCGCCGGCGCCCCATTCGTGGGTGTGCAGCTGCATGCCCCTGCCTCTCCTCGGTTCCCGCGCGCGCCGGCTCCCGGGGGCCCGGTCCCGCCCGCCGGCCCGGCCGCGCACCGGCCCGACGTTACCGGGTCGGCCGGGACGGAAGGCCCGCTCCGGCCCGACCCGCCGGACGGATCCGCCGTGCGGGGACACCCTGCGGCGCGGGCGGCCGGGACGGGCCACCGGGACGTCCTCAACTGGCGCCACACATAAGGGTGTTGACCGGATACCGACGATCCCCGGTTGCCGACCGCCCACCCGTACCGCCACCGTCACCGGGCACTCAGATCCAGTCCGTCCCGGGGGTGGCCGCGGCGAGTATGTCCCGTGCGCCGGTGCGGAGCGGGGCGCCGTGCGGCACGCACACCGTGTCGAGCGCGTCGAGGGCGGCGAGCCGCCGGAAGGAGGCGATGGCCTCCTCGCGGGCCACGTTGCCCGGACCCAGGACCGCGCGGGTGCCGTCGGGGGTGGTGCCGATGATGTCGCCGGGGAAGAGCAGCCGGCTCCCGGGGAGGTGCAGGGCGATGCCGCCGGGGGTGTGGCCGGGGACGTGCAGCACCCGCACCGGCTCCGGCCAGCCGTCGAGGGTGTCCCCGTCGTGGAGTTCGACGTCGACGTCGACATGACGCAGCGGCGGGACCTCGGCGGCCGCGAAATCAGCCATGATCCCCTCGTACAGCGACTGCTCCGCGGGGGTGAACTCCGGCACGGGTTCGGGTGCGGTGCCGCGGATGTACGGGGCGTCCAGGGCGCCGGCCAGCACGCGGGCGCCGGTGGCGTCGACCAGGTCGGCGGCGGAGCCCATGTGGTCGATGTGGGAGTGGGTGAGGACGATCTGCCGCAGCTGGTCCGGCCGGGCGCCGAGCCGGTCCAGCGCGGCGAGGACCACCGGTGCCGAGCCGGGGATGCCGGTGTCGACCACGGCGTATCCGTCGTCGGGGAGGGTGATGAGGTACACGTGCCCTACGGGGAAGGCGAGTTGACGGACGGTGGGGGTGATCTCGGTGAGCGCATCCATGGCCCGGACGCTAGCCGGGGCCGCGGCGGAGACCACCGGCTTTGCGCCGTGGGCGGATTGAGCTCAGCGCGCAACCGCCCCGGCGGGCCCTGGCCGGAAGGCGGCCGGAACCTGTCTTGCCCTCGGTGCGTCTCACCGCCGAACCAAGGAGGCAAGTCATGCGAGGATCCCACCTCTCCCGCACCCGTACCCTCACCGCCGTGCTCACGCTGGCGGTGTCCGGCGCCGTCGTCCTGTCCGGCTGCGGTGAGAAGCAGCAGACCGTGGGCAGCGCGCCGCCGCCGAAGAAGCCGGACGCCTTCGAGCAGCGGGCGGACCAGATCGTGCGGCAGTGGCCGAAGGTCTCACCGGTCCCCGGGCGGCAGCAGGCGCTGCTGCCGCTGGCCGGCGCGGACCACCCCAAGGGCAAGGACGTACGGGAGATCACGGTCACCGTAGGGCACAGCGCCTGCGATGTCCGCTTCGGGGCCCGCAGCCGTGAGTCGAAGGACCTGGTGGTGATCACCGGCTGGGGCAAGCGGAAGAGCTCCAAGGGGATGTGCACCGAGCAGCTGGCCACCGACAAGGTGAAGGTGCGGCTCAAGGACGCGCTGGGCGACCGCAAGATCGTGGACGCGGCCACCGGCAAGGACCTGCTCAAGGACTGACCGCCGTTCCGACGTGGCGGTGGGCCCGCTCCGCGGGTCCGGCATCGAGGGCGCCGCGCGTCCTAGGCTCACCGCATGAGCCCTTCCACCGCCACCAACACCCGCGTCGAACTGCCCGAGCTGCTGGAGTTCGTCCGCCCCCGGCACCGCGCGATCCTGCTCACCCGCCGCAGCGACGGCACCCCGCAGGGCTCGCCGCTGACCTGCGGGGTGGACGACTCCGGGCGGCTGGTGATGGCGACGTATCCGGAGCGCGCCAAGGTCCGCAACGCCCGCCGGGTCTCGTCGGTCAGCGTCATCGTGCTGTCCGACGAGTGGACCGGCCCGTGGGTGCAGATCGACGGCGAGGCCGAGGTCATCGACACCCCGGACGCCATCGAGCCGCTCGTCGAGTACTACCGCAACATCGCCGGCGAACACCCGGACTGGGACGAGTACCGGAAGGCGATGCGCAAGCAGGGCAAGTCACTGATCCGGGTGACGCCACTGCGCTGGGGCCCGGTCTCGACCGGCGGCTTCCCGGCCCGGCTCACGGAGGGCGGCGGCGCATAGCGCTTGCCGCCGGCCGGGCGGGCGTCAACGGGTGGTGCGGGTCCCGCCGTTGACGTTCAGGACCTGGCCGGTGACGTGCCGGGCCGCCGGGGACGCCAGGAAGGCCACCGTTCCGGCGATGCCGTCAGGAGTTCCCGCGCGGCCCACCGCCGCGGCGGCCACCAGCCGGTCGCGGCGCTCGTCGGTGAGCCGGTCGCGGAAGAAGTCGGTGCCGGCGATGTAGCCGGGTGCCACGACGTTGGCGGTGATGTCGCGGGGGCCGAGGGTCCGGGACAGTTCGACGTTCCAGGAGGCGAGTCCGGCCTTGGCCGCCCCATAGGCACCGCCGCCCTGGTCGGCGGCGATCGACCCGAGGTGGATCACCGCGCCGCCGGCCGCCAGCCGGCCGTCCACCGCCTTGGTGGTCAGCGCGGCGCTGACCAGGTTGGCATCGAGGTTGGCGCGGAAGTCCCGGGCGTACGAGGCCAGATCGGTGGCCCCGTCCGCGTCGAGGTCGGTGTTGCCGCCGGCGTTGTTGACCAGGACGTCGATCCGCTCGGGGAGCCGGGTGAGCAGCTCGGTGACCGAGGCGGGGTCGGCGTGGTCGCAGACCAGCGGGCGGATCGTGGGCCGGCCGGCCGCGGTCTCCTCCAGGGGCCCGGTGCGCCGGCCGGTGACGACGACCTGGTCGCCGCGGTCCGCGAAGTGGTGGGCGACGGCGCGTCCGATGCCGGTTCCGCCGCCGGTGACCAGGATGGTGCGTGACATATGCTGAGCTCCGTCCATCACGTTCAGGTCTAAATTTAGAGCTGAACATAACAGCTCCGGGAGGGCCCGTGCCAAGAGATTCCGCGTCGCAGGACGGCCCCGGCCGGCCGGAGACCGGCGCCTCTCCGTACCCCGTGGAGGAGATCGCCGCCGCCTGGGAGCGCGAGCGCCCCGGCACCCCGGTCTCCTCGATCGGCATCGTGACCCCGATCTGGCAGCTGGCGAAGCTCCTGGGCGACGACCGGCGCCGGGTACTGGCCCGCGCCGGAATGGACCCGGCCACCCTCGACCTGCTCAGCGTGCTCCGCCGCAGCGGCCCGCCCTACACCCTGACCACCCGTGAACTCGGCCGCCGCTCCATGGTCACCGCGGGGGCGGTCTCCCAGCGGGTGGCCCGCGCCGAGCGCGAGGGGCTGGTGACCCGCCGCCCCGGCGAGGGCCGTCCACGAACGGTGCTGGTCGAGCTGACCCCCGCCGGCCACGAGCGGATCGAGGCCACCGTCGGTCAAGTGCTGCACCGCGAGGCGGAGTTGATCGACGGCCTGACCCCCGCCCAGCAGGAGCAGCTCGCCGGCCTGCTGCGGATTCTGCTCCAGGACACCCAGCGCAAGCTCGGCGACGACCGGATCAGCCAGGTCGGCGAGGCCTGAGGGCGCCCGGCCGGTCAGCCGCGGGGAGGCAGCCCGAGGGACGGGAAGAGCGCCTCGTCGGGGAGTCCGAGCTGCGCCCGGAAGGCCGTCCGGCCCGCCGCGGTGACGGTGAGGATGCGGGTGGCGAGGGCTTTGACGACCCAGTCGTGCTCCAGGGCGTGCCGGTAGAGGGCGGCGCCGACCGCGCCGGAGAGGTGCTGGCGGCGCACCGTCCAGTCGAGGCAGGTGCGGACATGGGCGCGGTGGGCGGCCGGCGGCGCGGCGTCGGGGATGCCGAGTGCGGCGAGCCAGTCCGCGCCGGCCGCGGTCAGCACCAGGCCGTAGTCCCGTGCCAGCAGACCGCGTTCGGTCATCGCGTCGGCGATGGCGACGCCGAGGGCACCGGCGATGTGGTCGTAGCAGGTCCGGGCGTGGTGCAGGGCCCGCCGGTGGTTGGCCTCGGCCAGCGAGCGGATCGGGACCTGGCGGTAGGGGGCGAGACCGGCGAGGTTCTCCAGGGTCTCCGCGGTCTCCGGTCCGGCCAGCCGTACGTAGCGCCGCCGCCCCTGGCGCTCCTCGGCGAGCAGGCCGCCGGCGACCAGGAGGTTGAGGTGCTCGGTGGTGGTGGACGGCGCCACCGCGGCGTACTCGGCCAGTTCGCCCGCGGTCCAGGTGCCGCCGTCGAGCAGGGCCATGCAGATCGCGGCACGGGTGCGGTCCGCGAGCAGCGCCGCGAGGGCGGCCAGATCGGGGGTCTCCGCGACGCTTTCCTGATCGGCGTCCCATCGTTTCATGTACACAGAGTAACCTCTGATAACATTTCGGTGAGCACCGAATCATCCGGCTTCTATCCTCGGCAGCATGAAAGGCGCGCTGGAGAAAAGCAGTTCGGTCGCCCCGGCGCTGCTGTCCACCGAGAACGACGACGGAACCTTCGTCCTGGTCGAGCTGCGCATCCGGTGGGAGCTCGGCCCGGTCGTCAGCGTCTGGCTGCCGGCCCGTGGCCGGACCGCCCGGAACCTCGCGGTCCGTCCGGACGTGGTCTTCAATCTGCCACCGGACGGGACGGGTGCGGAGGAGGGGGCGAGCGCGATGCCGTCCACGGACACGCCCTGGACGGAGCCGTCCGAGCTGGTGCGGCCGCCCCGACTGGTGCACTGCCCGGTGCAGTTGGAGGCGCGCCGGGTCGGCGAGCGGACGGTCACCGACGGCGCGTGGACGCAAGTCGAGGCGCAGGTGCTGCGGGTGCACGCCGATCCGCGGTGGGTACTGCCGCTGGGCGACCGGCGGATCGACCTGGGGGCGTGGCGGGCGCCGGTGCACGACTTCCGTTCGCCGGGCACTCCCCCGCCGCAGGCCGTGCCGGCGTCCGCGCCGGAGATGGCACGGCAGTTGGGGCGGCGCTTTCCGGCCGCCCGCGGCGGTTCGTAGAGCGGCCCGGTGCGGAAAATGCCGCGGCGCCTGTCCTCCGGTCGGGGGAGGAGGCAGGCGCCGCGGTTGTTCCGCACGACGTTGTACGGGACATCGGGGGACGGTCGGTCACACGGTCAGTGCCCGGTCCGTCGGCTTGATGGGAGCCGGCAGGGCGCTGACTCCGGTCAGGAAGCGGTCCACGCCCTTGGCCGCGGAACGGCCCTCGGCGATGGCCCACACGATCAGGGACTGGCCGCGCCCGGCGTCACCGGCGACATACACACCGGGGACGTTGGTGGCGAAGTCGGCGTCGCGCGCGACATTGCCGCGCTCGTCGAGCTCCAGGCCGAACTGCTCGACCAGGCCGTTCTCCCGGTCGGTGCCGGTGAAGCCCATCGCGAGGGTGACCAGCTGGGCCGGGATCTTCCGCTCGGTGCCGGGCTTCGGCGTCGGCCGGCCGTCCTTGAACTCCACCTCGGTCAGGTGCAGCCACTGGACGTTGCCGTCCTCGTCGCCCTCGAAGTGGGTGGTGGAGACGGAGTAGACCCGCTCGCCGCCCTCCTCGTGCGCGGAGGTGACCTTGTAGAGCATCGGGAAGGTCGGCCAGGGCTGGTTGGCGTTCCGCTCCTCACCGGGCTGGGGCATGATCTCCAGCTGGGTGACGGAGGCCGCGCCCTGGCGGTGGGCGGTGCCGACGCAGTCCGCGCCGGTGTCGCCGCCGCCGATGACGACGACGTGCTTGCCCTCGGCGGTGATCGGGGCGACGGTCAGGTCACCCTCCTGCACCTTGTTGGCGAGCGGGAGGTACTCCATCGCGAAGTGGATGCCGTTCAGCTCGCGGCCGGGCACCGGCAGGTCGCGGGAGGTGGTGGCACCGGCGGCGATGACGACGGCGTCGTAGCGCTTGCGCAGCTTCTTCGCGTCGAGGTCGCGGCCGATCTCCACCTCCGTACGGAACTTGGTGCCCTCCGCGCGCATCTGCTCGATGCGGCGGTTGATGTGGCGCTTCTCCATCTTGAACTCGGGGATCCCGTAGCGGAGAAGGCCGCCGATACGGTCCGCGCGCTCGTAGACGGCGACGGTGTGGCCGGCCCGGGTCAGCTGCTGGGCGGCGGCCAGGCCGGCCGGGCCGGAGCCGATGACGGCGACGGTCTTGCCGGAGAGGCGCTCGGGCGGCTGCGGGGTGACGTCCCCGTTGTCCCACGCCTTGTCGATGATGGAGACCTCGACGTTCTTGATGGTCACCGGCGGCTGGTTGATGCCCAGCACACAGGCGGCCTCACAGGGCGCGGGGCACAGCCGGCCGGTGAACTCCGGGAAGTTGTTGGTCGCGTGCAGCCGCTCGCTGGCCTCGGTCCAGTCCTCGCGGTAGGCGTAGTCGTTCCACTCGGGGATGAGGTTTCCGAGCGGGCAGCCGTTGTGGCAGAACGGGATACCGCAGTCCATGCAGCGCGACGCCTGCTTGCTGATGATCGGCAGCAGGGAGCCGGGCTGGTAGACCTCGTTCCAGTCCTTGACACGCTCCTCGACGGGGCGGGTCTTGGCGATCTCGCGCTCGTGGTTCAGGAAGCCCTTGGGGTCAGCCATTGGTCGCCGCCTCCATCATCTTCTCGTGGGTCTCGGACTCGGAGAGCCCGGCCTGCTCAGCGGCGTCCTTGGCGGCGAGCACTGCCTTGTAAATGGGCGGGATGACCTTGCTGAAGCGCGCGGCCGCGGCATCCCAGTCGGCGAGGAGCTTTTCGGCGACGGTGGAGCCGGTCTCCTCCTGGTGGCGGCGCACCACGTCGTGCAGCCACTGCTTGTCGGCGTCGTCCAGCGTGTGGACCGCGTCGACGAGCTCCTTGTTGACGTTGGCCTTGTCGAGGTCGATGACGTAGGCGAAGCCGCCGGACATACCGGCCGCGAAGTTGCGGCCCGTCTCGCCCAGGACGACGGCGTTGCCGCCGGTCATGTACTCACAGCCGTGGTCGCCGACGCCCTCGGAGACCACCGTGGCACCGGAGTTGCGGACGCAGAAGCGCTCGCCGACCCGGCCGCGCAGGTACAGCTCGCCGCCGGTGGCGCCGTAGGCGAGGGTGTTGCCCGCGATGGTGGAGTACTCGGCGAGGTGGTCCGCGCCGCGGTCCGGGCGGACCACGACCCGGCCGCCGGAGAGGCCCTTGCCGACGTAGTCGTTGGCATCGCCCTCCAGGCGCAGCGTGACGCCGCGCGGCAGGAACGCGCCGAAGGACTGGCCGGCCGAGCCGGTGAAGGTGATGTCGACGGTGTCGTCGGGCAGGCCCGCGCCACCGAACTTCTTGGTGACCTCGTGGCCGAGCATGGTGCCGACGGTCCGGTTGATGTTCCGGATCGCGACCTGGGCCCGCACCGGCTGGGCGGCCTCGGCGGTGTCCGCGGACAGCGCGTCGGCGGCGAGCTTGATCAGCTCGTTGTCGAGCGCCTTCGCCAGGCCGTGGTCCTGCTCGATGACCTGGTGGCGCACGGCGCCCTCGGCCAGCTCGGGCACGTGCAGCAGCGGGGCCAGGTCCAGGCCCTGCGCCTTCCAGTGGTCCACCGCGCGGGAGGTGTTCAGCAGCTCGGCGTGGCCGATGGCCTCGTCGAGGCTGCGGAAGCCCAGCTCGGCGAGGAGCTCACGGACCTCCTCGGCGATGAACTGGAAGAAGTTGACGACGTACTCGGCCTTGCCGCTGAACCGCTCGCGCAGCGTCGGGTTCTGGGTGGCGATGCCGACCGGGCAGGTGTCCAGGTGGCAGACGCGCATCATGACGCAGCCGGAGACGACCAGCGGTGCGGTCGCGAAGCCGAACTCCTCGGCGCCCAGCAGGGCGGCGATCACGACATCGCGGCCGGTCTTGAGCTGGCCGTCGGTCTGCACCACGATCCGGTCGCGCAGGCCGTTGAGCAGCAGCGTCTGCTGGGTCTCGGCCAGGCCCAGCTCCCAGGGACCGCCCGCGTGCTTGAGGGAGGTCAGCGGGGAGGCACCCGTTCCGCCGTCGTGGCCGGAGATCAGGACCACGTCCGCGTGCGCCTTGGAGACACCCGCGGCGACCGTGCCGACGCCGACCTCGGAGACCAGCTTCACGTGGATGCGGGCCTGCGGGTTGGCGTTCTTGAGGTCGTGGATCAGCTGAGCCAGGTCCTCGATGGAGTAGATGTCGTGGTGCGGCGGCGGGGAGATCAGGCCGACGCCCGGGGTGGAGTGCCGGGTCTTGGCGACCCACGGGTAGACCTTGTGGCCGGGCAGCTGACCGCCCTCACCGGGCTTGGCGCCCTGGGCCATCTTGATCTGGATGTCGTCGGAGTTGACCAGGTACTCGGACGTCACACCGAAGCGGCCGGAAGCGACCTGCTTGATGGACGAACGGCGCGCCGGGTCGTAGAGCCGCTCGGGGTCCTCGCCGCCCTCACCGGTGTTGGACTTGCCGCCCAGCTGGTTCATGGCGATGGCGAGGGTCTCGTGCGCCTCCTGGGAGATGGAGCCGTACGACATGGCGCCGGTGGAGAAGCGCTTGACGATCTCGGACGCCGGCTCGACCTCCTCGATCGGGATCGAGGGGCGGTCGGAGGCGAAGGAGAACAGGCCGCGCAGCGTCATCAGCCGCTCGGACTGCTCGTTCACCCGGTCCGTGTACTGCTTGAAGATGTCGTAGCGGCGGGCGCGGGTGGAGTGCTGGAGCCGGAAGACGGTGTCCGGGTCGAAGAGGTGCGGCTCGCCCTCGCGGCGCCACTGGTACTCGCCGCCGATCTCCAGCGCACGGTGCGCGGAGGCGATGCCGGAGGCCGGGTAGGCCTTGGCGTGCCGGGCCGCGACCTCCTTGGCGATGACGTCCAGGCCGGCGCCGCCGATCTTGGTGGCGGTGCCGTGGAAGTACTTCTCGACGAACTCCTCGTCCAGGCCGACGGCCTCGAAGACCTGCGCGCCGCGGTAGGAGGCGACGGTCGAGATGCCCATCTTGGACATGACCTTCAGGACGCCCTTGCCGAGCGCCTTGATGAGGTTCTTGATGGCCGTCTCGGCCTCGACGCCGGGCAGGAAGGTGCCGGCCCGGACCAGGTCCTCGACCGACTCCATGGCCAGGTAGGGGTTGACGGCCGCGGCACCGAAGCCGATGAGCAGCGCGACGTGGTGCACCTCGCGCACATCGCCGGCCTCGACGAGCAGACCGACCTGGGTGCGCTCCTTGGTGCCGATGAGGTGGTGGTGGACCGCGGCGGTGAGCAGCAGCGACGGGATCGGCGCGTGCTCGGCGTCGGAGTGCCGGTCGGAGAGCACGATCAGCCGGGCGCCGTCGTCGATGGCGGCGTCCGCCTCGGCGCAGATCTCCTCGATCCGGGCGGCCAGCGACTCGCCGCCGCCGGAGACCCGGTAGAGACCGGAGAGGGTCACGGCCTTCATGCCGGGCATGTCGCCGTCGGCGTTGATGTGCACGAGCTTGGCCAGCTCGTCGTTGTCGATGACCGGGAACGGCAGGGTCACGCTGCGGCAGGAGGCCGCGGTCGGCTCCAGGAGGTTGCCCTGGGGGCCGAGCGAGGAGATCAGCGAGGTGACCAGTTCCTCGCGGATGGCGTCCAGCGGCGGGTTGGTGACCTGCGCGAAGAGCTGGGTGAAGTAGTCGAAGAGCAGCCGGGGACGCTCGGAGAGCGCGGCGATCGGCGAGTCGGTGCCCATCGAGCCGATCGGCTCGGCGCCGGCCTTCGCCATCGGGGCGAGGATGACCCGCAGCTCCTCCTCGGTGTAGCCGAAGGTCTGCTGGCGGCGGGTGACCGAGGCGTGGGTGTGCACGATGTGCTCACGCTCGGGCAGGTCGGCCAGCTCGATCAGACCGGAGTCCAGCCACTCCTGGTAGGGCTGCTCGGCGGCGAGCTGCGCCTTGATCTCGTCGTCTTCGATGATCCGGTGCTCGGCGGTGTCCACCAGGAACATCCGGCCGGGCTGCAGGCGGCCCTTGCGGACGACCTTGGCGGGGTCGATGTCCAGGACGCCGACCTCGGAGGAGAGCACGACCAGGCCGTCGTCGGTGACCCAGTAGCGGCCGGGGCGCAGACCGTTGCGGTCCAGGACCGCGCCGACCTGGGTGCCGTCGGTGAAGGTGACACAGGCCGGGCCGTCCCAGGGCTCCATCATCGTGGAGTGGTACTGGTAGAAGGCGCGCCGGGCCGGGTCCATGGAGGAGGAGTTCTCCCACGCCTCGGGGACCATCATCAGCACGGAGTGCGGCAGCGAGCGGCCGCCGAGGTGGAGCAGCTCCAGGACCTCGTCGAAGGACGCGGAGTCGGAGGCGTCCGGGGTGCAGACCGGGAACAGCCGGTCGAGCTGCTCGGCGTTGTCCGCACCGAAGAGCTTGGTGGCGAGCTGCGACTCGCGGGCGCGCATCCAGTTGCGGTTGCCCTTGACCGTGTTGATCTCGCCGTTGTGCGCGACGAAGCGGTACGGGTGGGCCAGCGGCCAGCTCGGGAAGGTGTTGGTGGAGAACCGCGAGTGGACCAGCGCGATGGCGGTGGCGAAGCGGCGGTCGGACAGGTCCGGGAAGAAGGGCTCCAGCTGGCCGGTGGTCAGCATGCCCTTGTAGACGATCGTCCGGGCGGACAGCGAGGGGAAGTAGACCCCGGCCTCCCGCTCGGCGCGCTTGCGCAGCGCGAAGGCCTTGCGGTCCAGCGCCAGGCCGGTGTTCACCCCGTCGCTCACGAAGAGCTGGGAGAAGGCCGGCATGGTGGCGCGGGCGCCGTTGCCCAGCAGCTGCGGGGCGACCGGGACCACACGCCAGCCGGTGACGTCCAGGCCCTCTTCGGCGGCGATCGTCTCGATGCGCGAGACGGCCTCGGCCGCTTCCCGGGCGTCGGACGGCAGGAAGGCGATACCGACGGCGTAGGCGCCGGCCTCGGGGAGCTCGAAGGTGACGTTCTCGCGCAGAAACGCGTCCGGCACCTGGAGCAGGATGCCGGCGCCGTCGCCCGAGTCGGGCTCGGAGCCGGTGGCACCGCGGTGCTCCAGATTCGTCAGGACGGTCAGCGCCTGCTCGACCAGTGCGTGGCTGGCCTCGCCGGTGAGGGTGGCCACAAAGCCGACGCCACAGGCGTCGTGCTCATTGCGGGGGTCGTACATCCCCTGGCGGGCAGGGCGGCCGTCCATGGGCGACCAAGCGGCGGCGTCGGCGCTGCTGCTGGTCACGGAGTGCGTGGACGCGAAACGCATCGGCTCTCCCAACGTCGTCGTGGCATAGGCGTTGCCGAGGGACGACGTTGGCCCTCCGCGAAATTTCGTGCAGGTTACAGGATGACTCCCTTCTCAAAAAGCGAAAAGGGGCTTCCAACATGCGGACACCGCACCTGCGGTGAGTCAGTACGCGGACGGAAACGAGGCCGTCCAACAAGGCGGTATTCGGCGAGCGACATTGCTCGCGACGCCTGGGCCTTATGCCCGGCCGTCAACAAACCGAAACCGTTGGGTAACGCTGTAATTATGCAGTCACCCGTATGACACGTCACCCTACGACGGTTCCGAACAATGCTCCCAGGACGTAGGTCACACCCGCCGCGGCGCCGCCGAGGGCCAGCTGCCGCAGCCCGCTGAACCACCAGGAGCGCGCCGTCACCCGTGCCACGACCGCCCCGCAGACGAACAGCCCGACCAGCGCGAACAGCACCGCCGGCCAGATCGCGGAGGCCCCCAGCAGGTACGGCAGGACCGGCGTCAGCGCGCCCAGCGCGAACGAGCCGAAGGAGGAGACCGCGGCGACGGCGGGCGACGGAAGGTCGGAGGGGTCGATGCCCAGCTCCTCCCGGGCGTGGATCTCCAGGGCCTGCTCCGGGTCCTTGGAGAGCTGCTCGGCGACCTGTCGGGCGAGCGCCGGCTCGACCCCGCGCGACACATAGAGGGCCGCCAGCTCCTGCAGCTCGTCCTTCGGGTGCTTGCGCAGCTCGGCGCGCTCGATGTCCAGCTCGGCCTGCACCAGCTCACGCTGCGAGGCCACCGAGGTGTACTCCCCCGCCGCCATCGAGAAGGCACCGGCCGCCAGGCCCGCGAGGCCGGTGATGATGATCGCCTGCTGCGACAGCGCGCCGCCGGCGGCGCCCGTCATCAGGGCGACGTTCGAGACCAGCCCGTCCATCGCGCCGAAGACGGCGGGGCGCAGCCAGCCGCCGTTCACATCGCGGTGGGTGTGGTTGTCACGGTGGGCCACATGCGTGGGCGCCGCGGCGTCCATGATCTCCATGACGGACATATCGGTACCTACTCCCTGCGAGCGAGGTGTGGGCCGATGGCGGCACTTCCCCCTCCAACGCTTCGAAGTTATGCGGGAATTGCCCTCCGCCGCTAGCAAGGAAGGCCGAACTTACCGCGCTGACCTGCGGTTTTTCCGCGAGCCCGGCCGTGAGATCCGGGTCACACGGCGCTGCGGGGCCATCCGGACGCACCGCTCCGGGGCCGTCCGGCGGAGTCGACCGGGTGACCCTGCCGCCCGGGACAGGAGAGCCGGGCCGCCGCGTGGCACGGATACAGCGCAGCGGTCCGCGGCCGGGACCGGCGCCCCGCCGGCTCCCGCCCCCTCCCCCACCGTGGAAGGACTCCCCCGCACATGACCTACGCAAGCGAGCAGCCCCCGGCCGCGGCGCCCACCCCCGACCCGCAGGCCACCCGGATCATGACGACCGCCCCCGTCACCCCGGTCGCCAAGCCGTCGCCCGTGCCTCCGGCGCCCCCGGCGGCCCCCGTCCCCCCGTCGCTGGAGGACCGGGCCACCGGCGCCCTGGTGGGCGCCGCCGTCGGCGATGCGCTCGGCGGGCCGGTGGAGGGCCGGACCCCCGAGGAGATCGCACAGCGGCACGGCGGCCGGGTCGAGGGCATCGTCGGCCCGTTCCACGACGACTGGCGCACCGCCCGGCCGCTCGCGCCCTACCACAAGGGCAACGGGCACGTCGGCGACGACACCCTGATGACCCATGCGCTGGTGCGGGTCTACGAGGCGGTGCGCGATCACCTCGACGCCTACGACATCGCCGACCACCTGGTACCGGACCTGATCGGCACCCCGCGCTGGATTCCGGAGCTGGAGGCCGAGGCGCTGCCGGTGCAGCGGATCTTCCTCGCCGAGAAGTGGATCGTGGCGCGGCTGCACTACGGGCACGCGGACCCGCGCGAGGCGGGCGTGGGCAACATCGTCAACTGCGGTGCGGCGATGTACATGGCGCCGGTCGGCATCGTCAACGCCGGCAATCCGGACCGGGCCTACGCCGAGGCACTGGACATCGCCGGCGCCCATCAGTCCTCGTACGGGCGGGAGGCGGCGGGGGTGTTCGCCGCGGCGGTGGCCGCCGCGTTCATCCCGGACGCCACCCCGTCCTCGGTCCTCGTCCAGGCGCTGCGGCTCGCCAAGGACGGCACCCGGGCCGCGATCGAGGCGGTCTGCGAAGCGGCGTCCTCGGTCGACGGCCCCGATTCGGCGCTGCGCCCGCTGCGCGCGGCCGTCGCCCCCTTCGACACGGTCGGCCCGGAACACCGCAACCCGTCGCTGGGCGCCCGGCGGCCCTCCCGGCTGCACGCCGTCGAGGAACTGCCCATCGCCCTGGGCCTGTTGCTGCTCGGCGGCGGCGACTACCGGTCCACGGTCCTCGGCGCGGTCAACTACGGGCGCGACTGCGCATCGATCGCCGCGATGAGCGGCGCGCTGGTCGGCGCCCTGCGCGGCGCGGCGGCGGTGCCCGCCGAGTGGAGCACGGAGGTCGCCCGCGCCAGCCGCCTGGATCTCCAGGCCCCCGGGACCGCGCTGGCCACCGTCGCCCGCGAGATCTTCACCCGTGACCGCGCGCGGGCCCGCACCCATGAGCAGGCCTTCACCGCGATCTCGGCCATCCCGGCGATGGCGGAGGCCGCCGAACGGTGACGACGGGGCGGGACCGTGCCGGGCGGGGCGACCCGCCCGGACTCCGCCCCCGGACAACGGCGCCGGGCGGACCCGTCTCATCGGGTCCGCCCGGCGCGTTCGGCGGCCGGGGCCGCCTCAGGACTTCTTGGTGCTGCCGCTGCCGGCGGGCTTGGCGTCCGCGGTGGGCTCGTCGGCGGCGTCCTCGGCCTTGCGGTCGCCGGGCTCGTCCTCCGCCGCGGGCTTCGCAAAACCGGCGTCGCCGGTCTCCGCCGCACCGTCGGCCGCGTCGTCCGCCGCGGCATCGTCCGTGGCCTTCGCCGCCGGCTTCTCGACCGAGACCTTGCCGTCCTCGGCGGTTTCCGCGCCGTCGGCGTCCGCCTCGTCCTGCGCGCCCGGTTCGACGACCGCTTCGCGGCCGGGTGCCTTCTTGGCGGAGATCACGAAGTAGGCGACGGCCAGGACCAGGACGATCAGCGCGGTCCAGACGTTCAGCCGCAGGCCCAGGATGTGGTGCGCCTCGTCGACGCGCATGTACTCGATCCAGGCGCGGCCCGCGCAGTAGGCGGCGACGTACAGGGCGAAGGCCCGTCCGTGGCCGAGCCGGAAGCGCTTGTCGGCCCACATGACCAGCGCCGCGACGCCGATGCACCACAGGCACTCGTAGAGGAAGGTCGGGTGGTAGGTGCCGCCGACGCGGCCGATCGCCGGGTCGGAGCTGATCTCCAGCGCCCACGGCACATCGGTCGGCTTGCCGTACAGCTCCTGGTTGAACCAGTTGCCCCAGCGGCCGATCGCCTGCCCGAGGGCCAGACCGGGGGCCAGCGCGTCGGCGTACGCGGGGAGCGGGATGCCGCGGCGGCGGCAGCCGATCCAGGCGCCGACCGCGCCGAGCGCCACCGCGCCCCAGATACCGAGGCCGCCCTCCCACACCTTGAAGGCGTCGAGCGGGTGGCCGTTCGGGCCGAAGTACGGCTCGTACGTCGTGATGACGTGGTAGAGACGGCCGCCGATCAGCCCGAAGGGCACGGCCCATACGGCGATGTCCGCGACGGTGCCGGAGCGGCCACCGCGCTGTACCCAGCGCTTGTTGCCGAGCCAGACGCCGACGAAGACGCCGATGATGATGCAGAACGCGTAGCCGCGCAGCGGGATCGGGCCGAGATGCACGACGCCGACCGACGGGCTGGGAATGAATGCGAGGTCCATGGCAGGGACGACGCTACCGCGCCGGGCGGGGTCGGCGGCAACCCGGCCCGGCTACGGCTGCGTAACGACGCCGTAGTCACGCCGAGACGCTGTGTGTCCGCAGCGGCCGTGGCGTCCCGGGCCCGCCCGTTCAGGACGAGGGCGCGGCGCTCCCGTCGGTCAGGCCCGCCGGTGGCGCGGCGCTCCGCCCCCTCGGCTCCCCTTGCGGCGCGGCGTGCTTGCCCGTCGTCGGCTGCGCCTGGGGCGAGGCGCTCCGTCCGGCGTGCCGGCCCTGCGACGAGGCGCCCGAGTGGGGTGCGGCGCTCTGCTTCCCCGGCTGCTCGGCCTTGCCCGCTTCCAGCACCATCTTCTTCAGGTCCGCCGGGCTGAACTGTCCGCCCTTCTCCTTGGCCAGGTCCTTGCCGTTGAGCAGGACGGTCGGGGTGCCGCGGAATCCGGAGGAGGCGAAGGCGTCGCTGGACTTCTGCACGAAGCGGTTGTAGGTGCCGTCGTTGACGCACCGTGTGAAGGCGGGGGTCACCAACCCCTTGACCTTGCCGGCCAGTTGGAGGAGGTACTGCTTGTCGGCGAACTTGTCCTGCGGCTCGGGCGGCTGGTGGGAGTAGAGGACGTCGTGGTACGCGCGGAACTTCCCGGCGTCCTGCGCGCACAGGGCGGCGTTGGCGGCGTTGCGGGAACCCTGGCCGCCGGCGTTGCCGTCGATGATGGTGACGAGGTGGTACTCGCTCTTGAGCCGGCCGGCGTCCTCCAGCTCATGGATGACCGGGCGGAAGCCGGTCTCGAACTGCCGGCAGGCGGGGCAGCGGAAGTCCTCCCACACCGTGAGTGTGGAAGGGGCGTTGGCGGTGCCTACCGGGACGGCGGGCTTGGCGCCGTCGCTGGCCCGCTTCGGGACGGCGACCTCGTTGTCGTTGGCGGCGGGTTCCTCGGATGACGACGAGGCCCAGACGGCGATGCCGCCGGCCACCGCCAGCGCCGCCACCACCGCCCCGGCGACGATCGCCTGGCGGCCGCGCCGGGCGCGCGCCTTCTCCCTCGCCCGCTCTTCCTGGAGTCGCTCGCGGGCGGATTTCTTACCCTCATGGTTCTTCTGGCTCACGCCCCTGGACAACGAAGCGGAGGGGTGCCGACGCACCCCTCCGCCCCGATGTTCGCCCTATCGAGGGACGGCGGCCGGGCCGCAAGGGCTCCTAGGAGTGCTTGCGCACGCCCTCGGCCAGGTCGCCCGCCAGGGTGCGGACCCCGGCGAGACCGGCCGTCAGATCGCCGTCCGCGGCCAGCAGCAGCTTGACGAACGCTGAGCCGACGATCACCCCGTCCGCGAACCGGGCCACCTCGGCGGCCTGTTCGGCGTTGGAGACCCCGAGGCCGACGCAGACCGGCAGCGCGGTGGTGGCCTTGGTGCGCCGCACCAGGTCCTGTGCCTGCTCGCCCACCGACTCGCGGGTGCCCGTGACGCCCATCAGCGAGGCGGCGTAGACGAAGCCGGAGCCGGCCGCGGTGATCTCGGCGAGCCGGGCGTCCTTGCTGCTGGGGGCGACGACGAAGACGGTGGCGAGACCGTGCTTGTCGGCGTGCTCCCGCCAGGTCGCGGACTCCTGGACGGGCAGGTCGGGCAGGATGCAGCCGGCGCCGCCCGCCTCGGCGAGCTCGGCGGTGAAGCGCGCGATGCCGTAGCGGTCGATCGGGTTCCAGTAGGTCATCACGAGCACCGGCTTGCCGGTGGCCTCGTGCACCTCGCGCACCGTCCGCATGACGTCGGCGATCTTCACGCCGCCGCGCAGGGCGATGTCGTCGGCGGTCTGGATGACCGGACCGTCGAGGACCGGGTCGCTGTGCGGCAGCCCGATCTCCACCACGTCCGCGCCGCCGTCGAAGACGGCCTTGGCCGCCTCGATGCCGCCGTCGACGGTCGGGAACCCGGCCGGGAGGTAGGCGATGAGCGCGGACCGGCCCTCCGCCTTGGCAGCGGCGAGGGTGTCGCTCAACAGCTGGATGTTGCCGCTCACTTGGCGTCCCCTTCGATCTCCGCGCCGGCGGTGTCGGTGTCCGCCTCGACGGCGGCGTCGGTGTCGTACAGGCCGAAGTAGCGGGCTGCGGTGTCCATGTCCTTGTCGCCGCGCCCGGACAGGTTGACGACGATCAGCCCGTCCTTCCCGAGTTCCCTGCCGAGCTCCAGGGCCCCGGCGAGGGCGTGGGCGCTCTCGATGGCGGGGATGATGCCCTCGGTGCGGGAGAGCAGGCGCAGCGCCTGCATCGCGGCGTCGTCGGTGACGGCGCGGTACTCCCCGCGGCCGCTGTCCTTGAGGAAGGCATGCTCGGGCCCGATGCCCGGGTAGTCGAGACCGGCCGAGATGGAGTACGGCTCGGTGATCTGGCCCTCGTCGTCCTGGAGGACGTAACTCCGCGAGCCGTGCAGGATGCCCGGCTCACCGGCGCTCAGCGTGGCCGCGTGCTCGCCGGTCTCGATGCCGTGGCCCGCGGGCTCGCAGCCGACCAGCCGCACCCCGGCGTCCGGGATGAAGGCGTGGAAGAGGCCGATGGCGTTGGAGCCGCCGCCGACACAGGCGACCGCGGCGTCCGGCAGACGGCCGGCCCGCTCCAGGATCTGGCGGCGCGCCTCGACGCCGATGACGCGGTGGAAGTCGCGCACCATCGCGGGGAAGGGGTGCGGTCCGGCGACGGTCCCGAAGAGGTAGTGGGTGTGGTCGACGTTGGCGACCCAGTCGCGGAAGGCCTCGTTGATGGCGTCCTTGAGGGTGCGGCTGCCGGACTTCACGGCGATGACCTCGGCGCCGAGCATCCGCATCCGGGCGACGTTGAGGGCCTGCCGCTGGGTGTCGATCTCGCCCATGTAGATGGTGCAGTCGAGGCCGAACAGGGCGCAGGCGGTGGCGGTGGCGACGCCGTGCTGGCCGGCGCCGGTCTCGGCGATGACCCGGGTCTTGCCCATCCGCTTGGTGAGCAGCGCCTGGCCCAGCACGTTGTTGATCTTGTGCGAGCCGGTGTGGTTGAGGTCCTCGCGCTTGAGGAACACCCGGGCCCCGCCGGCGTGTCCGGCGAACCGCGGGACCTCGGTGAGCGCGCTGGGGCGCCCGGTGTAGTGGACCATCAGGTCGTTGAGCTCGGCCGCGAAGGCGGGGTCGCCCTTGGCCTTCTCGTACTCGGCGGCGACCTCGTCGACCGCGGCGACCAGCGCCTCGGGGATGAACTTGCCGCCGAACGCACCGAAGTAGCCTTCGGGGTTCGGCACCTGTCCCTCGGGATCGGGAAGGAAGAAATCGGAGGACATCAGACGCACTCCTCGCCGGGGCGGCTGCCCCGGAAGTCCGGTGGTGGCGGGATGGGCATCACGGTAGGCGGCGCGCACCGCGCGGGAACGCCGCCGCAGGGCCGGGGTGTCCGGTTCTGCGGGCGGGCGTGGTCCGGCGGTCGTGGCGGGACGGCCCCGGCGGACGGTCAGTGGACCGCCGTGCCGGGGGGCCGGCCGGCGCCGGCCGGGGGCCGGCGCGTCAGCGCGCGGGCCCCGTTCGCCATCGCCTGCCGTTGATCTGTCCCGGTTCCGAACCGATGTGATACCTGACCCGGCGCCCGTGGACCCGGCGGGCGGGCGCCCGGCAGCCCCGGTGCCACGGCGGCAGCGCACAGCGCTGCGGGCCGGTGCTCCGGCGCGGCGCGGACGGAAAGCCGCGCACGGGCAGCGGGCCGGGGACGCGGAGGGTGGCCGCCCCGGCGCGCGCACCGGCCGGACCCGGGTGCGGTGCCCGGGTCTCTCGGCGGATGCCTGCGGCGGTGGCGGTCATGTCGGTGTGCCGTCCCGGGCGCTCAGGACCGGCCGTGCCGGATCGCCGGGTGGGAGCCCGCGGCGACCAGGTCGGAGACCGCGGTCTTCGGGTCCTTGCCGGTGACCAGCGACTCGCCGACCAGCACCGCGTCCGCGCCGTCGTTGGCGTACGCGATCAGGTCGTGCGGTCCGCGCACCCCGGACTCGGCGATCTTGACGATGTGGTCGGGGATCTCGGGGGCGACCCGGGCGAAGTTGCCGCGGTCGACCTCCAGGGTCTTCAGATTGCGGGCGTTGACGCCGATGATCCGGGCGCCGGCGTCGACCGCGCGGGCGACCTCTTCCTCGTCGTGCACCTCGACCAGCGGCGTCAGTCCGATCGACTCGGCGCGCTCGATCAGCGAGACCAGCGCCTCCTGCTCCAGCGCGGAGACGATCAGCAGCGCGAGGTCGGCACCGTAGGCGCGGGCCTCCCACAGCTGGTAGGCGGTGACGATGAAGTCCTTGCGCAGGACGGGGATGTCGACCTTGGCGCGGACGGCTTCCAGGTCGGCCAGCGAACCGCCGAACTTGCGCTGCTCGGTGAGGACGGAGATGACGGCCGCGCCGCCCGCCTCGTAGTCGGCGGCCAGACCGGCCGGGTCGGCGATCGCGGCCAGCGCGCCCTTGGAGGGGCTGGAGCGCTTGACCTCGCAGATCACCGTGACGTTCTCGCCCTTGAGGGCGGCGACGCCGTCCTTCGCGGGGCGCGCCTTGCGGGCCCGCTCCTTGAGTTCGTCGAGGCCGACGCGCGCCTGCCGCTCTGCGAGGTCGGCGCGAACGCCGTCGATGATCTCGTCGAGCACACTCACGCGAGCGGCCTCCTTCGGGAGCGGTGGCGGTGGACGGTGACCCGGACGAGTGGTTCCATCCGGCACTCCGATGGTATCCGCCAAGCGATGCAGGTCTCACATCCGGTGGACCGCGATCCCACGACCTGGACTTCTTCCGGATGCCGCGGGGCCGGAGGCGGCGGTTCCGTACCGCCACCGGGTCACGGTGCCAGCGCGCTGCCGAAGGGCAGGTTGCGGACCACCGTGAAGACCAGCAGCAGCCCGCCCAGCGCCCACCAGTGGACGGCGCGCGGCCGCGGGCCCGCCGTGCGGCGGCCACGGACCGCGTTGGCCAGCCAGAGCGCCCAGAAGGCCGCGCAGACGGCGTACCCGGCCACCGCGAGCGCGTTGGCGCCCAGCGCCGCGGCGAGGTCGCCGTGCGCGACGGCATGGGCGCTGCGCAGTCCGCCGCAGGCCGGGCAGTAGACGCCGGTGAGGTGCAGCAGCGGGCACACGGGGTAGTGGCCGGGCTCGTTGGGGTCGACGGCGCCGAGGACGGCGAAGGCTGCGGTGGCGGCGGCCAGGGCGCCCACGGGGGCCACGAGCCGGCGCGGCAGACCGCCGCGCGGGGAGGCATCGGGCCGGGCCGTGGGGTGGTTCACGTGGCGATTGTCCGGCCGGACGCGCGAAGGCGCAGCTTCTCGGCCGCCGTACGGAACGGTCACGGACGGCGGGTACGGCACCACGGTGCGTACGGGCCGGGAAGCGGCGCCTTCGAGGGGTGCTGCGGCAGTGGCGCCGGGCCCCGGCGCCACGGGAGCGGGCTCAGCCCTCCTGCGGCTGGGCGGCAGTCTGCGCCTGGGCGCGGGGCTTGGCCGAGCGCTTGGGCTCCGAGCCGTAACCGGCCACGTGGAGCGCGCCGCCCGCCACGGCACCGAGACCGATCAGCGCCATGCCGGCCCAGAAGCCGGGCACGCTGCCCAGGACGATGAAGGCTCCGGCGACACAGAAGCCGATGAACGAGATGATGACGCCGGTCCAGGCGGCGGGGGTGTGTCCGTGGCCACTGCTCGACATGAATGCTCCTCGATGCTCTGTCGCGCCGGGGTCGGGGCGCGATGATCCGCTCGGCCCATTGTCACCGATGGCGGGGCAAGCCCCTTTACCGGGTGGGGTCCTCACCGCGGTCCAGGGACTTCCAGATCTCGTCGGGGCGGTCCAGGTCCGGCGGGGCCGGGGCCCGCCGCGGGCCGCGTGCGCCACCGGGCGTCCGCTCGTATTTGCCCGACATCGCAGGCCAGTGGCGCCCGTACGACAGCGCCAGCAGCCCGGCGACGAGCAGCAGCAGACCGCCGGCCGCGGCCACCCACGGCCAGCCGGTGTGCGTGACGTGATGCACATCGGTTCCGGTCAGCCCGACCGCGGTGGCGGCCTTCTCGCGCAGCGCGGAGGTGTCGGAGTTGCCCAGCACGGCGGCGACGGCGATGCCCACGCCGCTGAGGGCGAGCAGGGCGGCGACCGCGATCCGGCCGGCCCGGCGGACCGCGAAGACGGCGACCAGCGCGGCCAGGCCGACGACGGCCAGCGCACCGGGCACGCCGGTCACATCGGCGCCGGTGACGCTGCGCGGCAGCGCGCCCTGGGCCAGCACCGCGGAGCCCTCGGCCCAGGTGCGGCCGGAGGCCAGCAGCGCCAGGCCGGCGCCGGCCGCGCCGGACAGCAGCGCCAGCGCGAGGCTGCGGTGCGCACGGCGCGCGGGCCGGGCCGGGGCGGCGGAATCGCCCGTCGGCACGGTGTCGGTGGGGGTCTGGGATGCGGCACTCACGCGTACCACTATCGCGCACCGGCCGCCGGCGGCCGGTGCGCGGGGGTGGAGCGGGCTACCTGCCCAGGTGACTGGCGGTGTGCACCGCGCGCAGTACCGCGGCCGCCTTGTTGCGGCACTCCGTGTCCTCGGCCGCCGGGTCGGAGTCGGCGACCACTCCGGCGCCCGCCTGGACGTAGGCGGTGCCGTCGCGCAGCAGGGCGGTGCGGATCGCGATGGCGGTGTCGGAGTCGCCGGCGAAGTCGAGGTAGCCGACGCAGCCGCCGTAGAGCCCGCGCCGGGACGGCTCCAGCTCCTCGATGATCTGGAGGGCGCGCGGCTTGGGGGCTCCGGAGAGGGTGCCCGCGGGGAAGCAGGCGGTGAGCACGTCGAAGGCGGTGCGGCCCGCGGCGACCTTGCCGGTGACCGTCGAGACGATGTGCATGACGTGGCTGTAGCGCTCGACGGACATGAAGTCGACGACCTCGACGCTGCCCGGTTCGCAGACCCGGCCCAGGTCGTTGCGGCCCAGGTCGACCAGCATCAGATGCTCGGCGCGCTCCTTGGGGTCGGCCATCAGCTCGTCCGCCAGGGCCTGGTCCTCCTGGACGGACGCGCCGCGCGGGCGGGTGCCGGCGATGGGGTGGACCATGGCGCGGCCGTCCTCGACCTTCACCAGCGCCTCGGGGCTGGAACCCACCACGTCGAAGGCGCCCTCGTCGCCGCCGTCGGGGCCCTCGAAGCGGAAGAGGTACATGTACGGGCTGGGGTTGGTGGCCCGCAGCACCCGGTAGACGTCCAACGCGCTCGCCGTGCACGGGGTTTCGAAGCGCTGGGAGGGCACGACCTGGAAGGCCTCGCCGGCCCGGATGCGCTCCTTGATGTCCTCGACGGCGTCCTGGAAGGCGGCGCCGCCCCACTTGCCGGTGTACGGCGGGACCTCGGACGGCGGCAGCGCGGCGGCGCCGGCGGGCGCGGGCCGGGCGAGGTCGTCGGCCATGGTGTCCAGGCGGGCCACCGCGTCCGCGTAGGCCTCGTCGATACCGGTGTCGAGGTCGTTGTGGTTGATCGCGTTGGCGATCAGCAGGACGGTGCCGTTCCAGTGGTCGAGGACGGCGAGGTCGGAGGTGAGCAGCATGGTGAGTTCGGGCAGCCGGAGGTCGTCGGCGGTCCGCTCGCCGACCTTCTCCAGGCGGCGCACGACGTCGTAGCCGAGGTAGCCGACCATGCCGCCGGTGAACGGCGGCAGCCCCTCGCCCTCGATGAGGTCCCGGGGCGTGTGCAGGGTTTCGACGGCGGCGCGCAGCACGGCGAGCGGGTCGCCTTCGGTGGGCACGCCGACGGGCGGGGTGCCGAGCCAGTGAGCCTGCCCGTCACGGGTGGTGAGGGTGGCGGCGCTGCGGACGCCGATGAAGGAGTAGCGCGACCACGTGCGGCCGTTCTCGGCGGATTCCAGGAGGAAGGTGCCGGGGCGCTCGGCGGCCAGTTTGCGGTAGAGCCCGACCGGTGTGTCGCCGTCCGCGAGCAGGCGCCGGGTGACGGGGATGACCCGCCGGTCCTTGGCGAGGGTGCGGAAGGTGTCGAGGTCCGGAAGGGCGGTGCCGGTGGTTCCCGTGGTCATGGCGCGGAGCCTACTTGTCCTGGCCGTCCCGGGTGACAAGAACGTCCGCGTCGAAGCAGGTGCGGTCGCCGGTGTGGCAGGCCGCGCCGACCTGGTCGACCCGGACCAGGACGGTGTCGGCGTCACAGTCCAGCGCCACCGACTTCACGTGCTGGACGTGGCCGGAGGTGTCGCCCTTGACCCAGTACTCCTGGCGGCTGCGGGACCAGTACGTGCAGCGGCCGGTGGCCAGCGTGCGGCGCAGCGCCTCGTCGTCCATCCAGCCGAGCATCAGCACCTCGCCGGTGTCGTACTGCTGGGCGATGGCCGGGACCAGGCCGTCGGCGCCGCGCTTGAGGCGGGCGGCGATGGCGGGGTCGAGGGCGGGGGTGCTGTCCGTGGTGGTGGCGCGACTGCTCATGGTGTCCATTGTGCCGTGCGGCATCCTGCAGACATGCATCATCAGCAGCCGCCGCCACCGCCGCCGGACCCGGACCGCGCCGCGCGGGTGGCGGCGCGGGTGCTGGGCGGGGTGTTCGCGGCGGCGGTGCTGGTCGCCGTGGTGCTCGCGGTGGTGGTGCTGCGCGCGTAGGCCCGCCGGGCCGCGGGCGCACGGGCTGCGGGCTCACATGCCCAGCTTCGCCGCCCGCAGCAGCTCGATCGCGTCCTTGTCGCCGTCCAGCTCCACGTCGGCCACCTGCTGCCGGCCGAAGGCGAACATCGTCAGTTCGCCCGGCTCGCCGACGACCGTGACCACCGGGGTGCCGCGGTGGGCCACCGCCGTCCGCCCGTCCGGCCGCCGCAGCACCAGTCCCACCGGCGATTTCCGGCCCAGTACCCGGGCCATCCGCTCGATCCTGGACCACAGGGCGTCGGCGAACACGGGGTCCAGCTCGCGGGCGGCCCAGTCCGGCCGGGCGCGCCGGACGTCCTCGGCGTGGACGTAGAACTCGACGGTGTTGGACGCCTCGTCGATCTGCTTCAGGGCGAACGGCGACATCCGCGGCGGACCGGTCCTGATCAGCCGGATCAGCTCGTCGTACGGCTTGCCGGCGAACTCCGCCTGCACCCGCTCCAGCCGGGCGGCCAGCGGCTTGACGAGCAGTCCGCCGGCCGCGTCGGCGCGCCGCTCGCGCACCACCACATGCGCGGCCAGGTCCCGCGCGCTCCAGTTCTCGCACAGCGTCGGCGCCTCGGGGCCGGCGCTCTCCAACAGGTCGGCGAGAAGGAGCCGTTCACGCTTCGCATGGGTCGACATGCGGCCAGCCTACGACCGGCCCGGCACCCCTGCCACGGAGCCGCGCCCGGCGCTCCCCCGGCCGGCCCGTCCCGGTCAGGCCGGGTCCGCGGCCACCTGTGCCATCAGGATGCGGGTGAGCTCCCGGGCGGCGCGCGGCGGGGAGACGTCGCCGCGGTGGGCGACGGAGACCACGCGGTGCATCCCGGGCGTCGAGAAGCGGGTGACCCGCAGGCCGGAGCGGGCGGCGACCATGCTCGGGACCACGGCGAGGCCCAGCCCGGCGCGGACGAAGCCGAGGACCGCGTCCATCTCGCCGCCCTCGACGGTGAAGGCCGGTTCGAAGCCGGCCGCCCGGCACGCCGCGGTGGTGAATTCCCGCAGGTCGTAGCCGCGGCGGAACATGGCCAGGGGGCGACCGCGCAGGTCCTCGACGCGGATGCGGGTGCGGCGGCCGGCGACGGGTGCGGGCCGGTCCGGGGCGGAGACCACGACGAGTTCCTCGCGCAGCAGCTCGGAGGTGGCCAGGGCGGGGGCCTGGACCGGGAGCGGGGTGATGATCAGGGCCAGGTCCAGGGCGCCGTCGGCCAGCGCCCGGACCAGGTCCTGCGAGCCGTCCTCGGTGACGAGCAGGTCCACGCCGGGGTAGTCGGCGTGGAAGGCGCGCAGGACATCGGGCACGAGGCTGGCGCAGAGGCTGGGCGGGGCGCCGAGGCGGAGCCGGCCGCGGCGCAGCCGGGCGACCTCCTGCACCTCGCGGCGGGCGGTCTCGGCGTCGGCGAGGATGCGCCGGGCGAACGGCAGCAGGGTCTCGCCGGCGTCGGTGAGGGTGATGTGGCCGCGGGCTCGGTGGAAGAGCTCGGCCCCCAACTCCCGTTCCAGGGAGCGGATCTGCTGCGACAGGGAGGGCTGGGCGACATGTTCGCGCTCGGCGGCGCGGGTGAAGTGCCGGGTGTCGGCGACGGCGGTGAAGTAGCGGAGCTGCTGCAACTGCATGCGGCGACCGTACGGCATCGATAGGTGCTGCCTATGGAGATGAGCCGGATCATGTCTTGGACTGATGGCGGGCACGGTCCTTAGCGTCGGGCCCCATGGCACTGGACACCCGGACGGACCGACGGCCGTCCTTCGCGGGCCTGATGTGGCGCTCGACCGTCGGCAAGAAGACGGTGATGGCCGTGAGCGGGCTGATCATGCTGCTCTACCTGGTCGTGCACATGATCGGCAATCTCAAGATCTTCTTCGGGGCGGAGACGTTCGACCGGTACGCGCACTGGCTGCGGGTGGTCGGCGAGCCGTTCATGCACGAGGAGTGGACGCTCTGGCTGGTCCGTGCCGTTCTGGTCGCCGCGGTCGTGGCGCACGCCGCCTCGGCGTACCAGCTCAGCCGCCGCGACATCAGGGCGCGCCCCGGCAGGTATGTGCACCGGAAGGCCCGGACGAGTTATGCGACGCGCACCATGCGCTGGGGCGGGATCATCCTCGGCCTGTTCATCGTGTGGCACGTCCTCGACCTGACGACGGGCACGGTGCACCCCGGCGGCTTCTCGCCCGGCCACCCGTACCAAAACGTCGTCGACACCTTCTCGACCTGGTACGGCAACGTCATCTACGTCGTCGCGATGCTGGCGCTCGGGCTGCACGTCCGGCACGGCTTCTGGAGCGCCGCGCAGACCCTCGGCGCCGGCAGCCGCACCCGCGACCGCTTTCTGAAGTCCACCGCCAACGCCCTCGCCCTGGTGCTGACCGTGGGCTTCGTCTCCGTACCCGTCGCCGTCATGACCGGAGTGGTGAGCTGACCATGACCTCCTACGTGAACTACGGCACCGGGGAGCCGGTCGCCGACACCAAGGCGCCGGCCGGGCCGGTCGCCGGGCGCTGGGACACCCGCCGCTTCGAGGCGAAGCTGGTGAACCCGGCCAACCGCCGCAAGCACACCGTCATCGTCGTCGGCACCGGCCTCGCGGGCGGCTCGGCGGGCGCCACGCTGGCCGAACAGGGCTACCGCGTGGTGCAGTTCTGCTACCAGGACTCGCCGCGCCGGGCGCACTCGATCGCCGCGCAGGGCGGTATCAACGCCGCGAAGAACTACCGCAACGACGGCGACTCGGTGCACCGCCTCTTCTACGACACCGTCAAGGGCGGCGACTTCCGGGCCCGGGAGGCGAATGTGCACCGGCTCGCGCAGATCTCCGTCGAGATCATCGACCAGTGCGTCGCCCAGGGCGTCCCGTTCGCCCGCGAGTACGGCGGCCTCCTCGACACCCGCTCCTTCGGCGGCGTTCAGGTCTCCCGGACCTTCTACGCCCGCGGCCAGACGGGCCAGCAGCTGCTGCTGGGCGCCTACCAGGCGCTCTCCCGGCAGATCGCCGCGGGCAACGTCGAGCTGCACGCCCGGACCGAGATGCTCGATCTGATCGTGATCGACGGCCGGGCCCGCGGCATCGTCGCCCGCGACCTGATCACCGGCCGGATCGACAGCCACTTCGCGGACGCCGTGGTCCTCGCCTCGGGCGGCTACGGCAATGTCTTCCACCTCTCGACCAACGCCATGAACTCCAACGCCACCGCCGTGTGGCGGGCGCACCGGCGCGGCGCCTACTTCGCCAACCCCTGCTTCACCCAGATCCACCCGACCTGCATCCCGCGCACCGGCGACCACCAGTCGAAGCTGACGCTGATGAGCGAATCGCTGCGCAACGACGGCCGGATCTGGGTGCCGAAGGCGAAGGGCGACACCCGGCCGCCGGCACAGATCCCCGAGGAGGAGCGCGATTACTACCTGGAGCGCGGCTACCCGTCCTTCGGCAACCTCGTGCCCCGTGACATCGCCTCCCGCGCCGCGAAGAACGTCTGCGACGAGGGCCGCGGCGTCGGCCCCGGCGGGCAGGGCGTCTACCTCGACTTCGCGGACGCCCTGGCGCGGATGGGCCGGGCGAAGGTCGAGGAGAAGTACGGCAACCTCTTCGACATGTACGCGCGGATCACCGCGGAGGACCCGTACGAGGTGCCGATGCGGATCTACCCCGCCGTGCACTACACGATGGGCGGTCTGTGGGTCGACTACGACCTGCAGACCACCGTCCCCGGGCTGTTCGCGATCGGCGAGGCGAACTTCTCCGACCACGGCGCCAACCGCCTGGGCGCCTCGGCCCTCATGCAGGGCCTCGCCGACGGCTACTTCGTGCTCCCGTCGACCCTCAACGACTACCTGGCACGGCACCCGCACGGGGACGAGGTGACCGCCGGCCACCCGGTGGTGCAGGAGGTGCTGGCGGAGACCGAGGACCGGCTCCATCTGCTCCTCGCCGTCGACGGCGACCGCACCCCGGACTCCTTCCACCGGGAACTGGGCGAGCTGATGTGGGAGTTCTGCGGGATGGCGCGTACGGACGCGGGCCTGCGCAAGGCGCTCGACCGGATTCCGCAGATCCGCGAGGAGTTCTGGCGCCGCATCAAGGTCCCGGGCACCGGCGAGGAGTTCAACCAGTCGCTGGAGAAGGCCAACCGCGTCGTCGACTACCTGGAGCTCGCCGAGCTGATGTGCCTGGACGCGCTGCACCGCGGCGAGTCCTGCGGCGGCCACTTCCGCGAGGAGTCCCGGACCCCGGACGGCGAGGCCGCCCGTAAGGACGAGGAGTTCTCGTACGCGGCCGCCTGGGAGTTCACCGGCACCGGCGCGGCTCCCACCCTCCACAAGGAAGACCTGGTCTTCGAGTACGTCCACCCCACCCAGCGGAGCTACACATGAGGCTCACCCTGCGCATCTGGCGTCAGCGGAACGCCGCTGCCGACGGCGCCATGTCCACCTACGAAGTGGACGGCATCTCCCCCGACATGTCCTTCCTGGAGATGCTCGACACCCTCAACGAGGAGCTCCTCCTCAACGGCGACGACCCGGTCGCCTTCGACCACGACTGCCGCGAGGGCATCTGCGGCGCCTGCTCGCTGGTCATCAACGGCGAGGCACACGGCCCGAATGGGGTCTCCCCTGCCCGAACGGATTCGAGAGCTTGGGGAAGCACCACCACCTGCCAGCTGCACATGCGGTCCTTCCGGGACGGCGACACCATCGACATCGAGCCGTGGCGCGCCGCGGCGTTCCCGGTCGTCAGGGACCTGGTCGTCGACCGCTCGGCCCTCGACCGGATCATCCAGGCCGGCGGCTATGTCACCGTGCCGACCGGGTCAGCGCCCGAGGCCCATGCGACGCCGGTGCCCAAGCCGGCCGCCGACGCCGCGTTCGAGCACGCCGAGTGCATCGGCTGCGGCGCCTGCGTGGCGGCCTGCCCGAACGGGGCCGCGATGCTGTTCACCTCCGCCAAGGTGAACCACCTCAACGCGCTGCCGCAGGGCGCACCCGAGCGCGGGACCCGGGTACTGGACATGGTGGCGCGGATGGACGACGAGGGCTTCGGCGGCTGCACCCTCACCGGCGAGTGCGCCACCGCCTGCCCCAAGGGCATCCCGCTGTTCAGCATCACCGCGATGAACCGCGAGTTCCTGCGGGCGGCGCGGAAGGGACGCTGAGTCAGACCGCGGCGGTCCCGATGAGCCCCTCCCGGGTGACGAGCGCGGCCAGCTCCGCCTCGCTGCGCCCCTCGGTGCCCCCGGGCCGCCGCGGCAGGACCAGATAGCGGCTCTCCGCGCTGGAGTCCCACACCGTGATCGCGGTGTCGTCCGGCAGCTCCAGCCCGAACTCGGCCAGTACGGCGCGCGGTTCGCGCACCACCCGCGAGCGGTAGGCCTCGCTCTTGTACCAGGACGGCGACGGCCCCAGCAGCCCGACCGGGTAGCAGGAGCAGAGCGTGCAGACGATGACGTGGTGCGATCCCGCGGTGTTCTCGACGACCTTGAGCCGCTGCTCCTGGATGCCGCCCGCCATCGACAGCCCCACCTCGGGCAGCGCCGCGTTCGCGTCGGCCAGCAGCCGCTCCCGGAACCCGGCGTCGGTCCAGGCCCGCGCCACGATCCGCGCCCCGTTGACCGGTGAGGCCCCCTTCAGCATCGCGGCGAGCGCCGCGTCCAGCTGCTCCTCGGTGACCACGCCGTTCTCGACCAGCCGGGCCTCCAGCCGCCTGACCCGCGCCGCCGCCGGTGCACTCGTGTGCTCGCCGCTCATGTCCGGTCCTCCCGTACCCGCTCGATGTACGACTCCCAGAGGTCGACCGTGACCTCGTGTCCGCCCTCGCCCCACAGGTCGCCCGCCGCGAAGGCCACGGTGTAGACGGGCTCGACCCGCGGCGCGGCGACCCCCGCCGCGCACTCGTCGGCGAGCTCCCACCGCCCCTGGCACTCGACGATCCGCCCCACCTGACCGCGCACATAGCGCGGCACCCGGGTGTGCCCCACCGGGTCGACGGCGCGCACCCGCACCCGCTCCCCCGCCCGGTACTCAGCCATCACCGAGCAGCCCCCGCTCGGCGAGCAGCGTCTCGACGGCGTACAGCCAACGCTCGTAGTACGACGCCGCCAGATACTCCTGCGGGGCCATCCGCTCGACGGTGTCCCGGAACTCGTCGAGCCGGTAGACCCCGTTCCGCACCAGCACGGAGTTCAGCGCGAAGACCCGCGCCTCCCAGTCGGCGTGGAACGGCGGCTCGTCCGCCTCGATCTCCAGGACCCCGAAACCGCCCTGGCCACCCACATCGTTGATACGGCTCATGGCCGGAGCCTACGCGTCAGTGATCTTCGTGTCAGCGCACCGGGTGCCCCGCCCCCCGCAGCGCGTCCTTGACCTGGGAGATCCGCAGGTCGCCGAAGTGGAAGACGGAGGCGGCCAGGACCGCGTCGGCGCCGGCCGCGACGGCCGGGGCGAAGTCGTCGAGCGTGCCGGCGCCGCCGGAGGCGATCACCGGGATGCGGACGTGCCGGCGGACCGCCTCGATCATCGCGACGTCGTAGCCGTCCTTGGTGCCGTCGGCGTCCATGGAGTTGAGGAGGATCTCCCCGGCGCCCAGCTCGGCGGCGCGGTGCGCCCATTCGACGGCGTCGATACCGGTGCCGCGGCGGCCGCCGTGGGTGGTGACCTCGTAGCCGGACGGCGTCCCCGCGTCGGTGCGGCGGGCGTCGACCGACAGGACCAGGACCTGGCTGCCGAAGCGTTCGGCGATCTCCCGGATCACGTCGGGCCGGGCGATGGCGGCGGTGTTGACCCCGACCTTGTCGGCGCCGGCCCGCAGCAGCTTGTCGACGTCCTCGGGGGTGCGCACACCACCGCCGACGGTCAGCGGGATGAAGACCTGCTCGGCGGTGCGGCGGACCACGTCGTAGGTGGTTTCGCGGTTGCCGGAGGAGGCGGTGATGTCGAGGAAGGTCAGCTCGTCGGCGCCCTCGTCCCCGTAGACCTTCGCCATCTCGACGGGGTCGCCCGCGTCCCGCAGGTTCTGGAAGTTGACGCCCTTGACGACCCGGCCGTTGTCGACGTCCAGGCAAGGGATGACTCGGACCGCCAGGGTCATGTCGGTTCAGGCCTCTCTGACAGTTCTCGGAAAGCTTCCAGCTCTACTTCGACCAGGACGCGGGAGTCGGCGAAGCCGGAGACCACGACCAGGGTCGAGGCGGGCGGCGCGGCGGCGAACAGCTCCCGGTGGGCGCGGCCGGCCGCGTCCACGTCGCGTAGATGGGTGAGGTACATACGGGTGCGGAGGACCGCCTCGGCGCCGAGGCCGAAGGGGGTGAGGGCCTCCAGGGCGTTGGCGAGGGCGGCCCTGGTCTGCACATAGGGGTCGCCCTCGCCCTGCAGGACGCCGTCGACCAGTGGCATCGTGCCGGCGACCAGGACCCGGTCGCCGGCCGCCACGGCGCGTGCGAAGCCGATCTTCTCTTCCCAGGAACCGCCGGTCCGTACGCGCTCGATGGTCATCACGCCGCCTTTCGTCCGCCGTTACGACACTGCTGCCAGCGCCTCTTCGAGGGTGAACGCCTTCGCATAGAGCGCCTTTCCGACGATCGCGCCCTCGACACCTTCCGGCACCAGCGTGGCCAGCGCCCGCAGGTCGTCGAGGGAGGAGACGCCGCCGGAGGCGACGACGGGACGGTCGGTGGCCGCACAGACGTTGCGCAGCAGCTCCAGGTTGGGGCCCTGGAGGGTGCCGTCCTTGTTGATGTCGGTGACGACGTAGCGGGCGCAGCCCTCGGAGTCGAGGCGGGCCAGCGTTTCGTAGAGGTCGCCGCCGTCCCGGGTCCAGCCGCGGCCGCGCAGCGTCGTCCCGCGGACGTCCAGACCGACCGCGATCTTGTCACCGTGCTCGGCGATGACCTTGGCGACCCACTCCGGGGTCTCCAGGGCGGCGGTGCCGAGGTTGACCCGGCGGCAGCCGGTGGCGAGGGCGGCGGCGAGCGAGGCGTCGTCGCGGATACCGCCGGACAGCTCCACCTTGAGGTCCATGGAGCGGGCGACCTCGGCGATCTGCGCACGGTTGTCGCCGGTGCCGAAGGCGGCGTCGAGGTCGACGAGGTGCAGCCATTCGGCGCCGGCCCGCTGCCAGGCGAGGGCCGCCTCCAGCGGGTCGCCGTAGGAGGTCTCGGAGCCGGACTCGCCGTGGACGAGGCGGACGGCCTGGCCGTCGCGGACGTCGACGGCGGGGAGGAGTTCGAGCTTCGGCATCAGGGGGCTCACAGGGTGTTGATCCAGTTGGTCAGGAGCTGGGCGCCGGCGTCGCCGGACTTCTCGGGGTGGAACTGGGTGGCCCACAGCGGACCGTTCTCGACCGCGGCCACGAAGGGCTCGCCGTGCGTGGCCCAGGTGACCTTCGGCGCGGCGATGTGCGGGTTGCCGACCTCCAGCTCCCAGTCGTGCACCGCGTAGGAGTGCACGAAGTAGTAGCGGGCGTCGGCGGGCAGACCGGCGAAGAGCTGCGAGCCCTCGGCGGCCTCGACGGTGTTCCAGCCCATGTGCGGGACGATGTCGGCCTTCAGCGGGCCGACCGTGCCGGGCCACTCGTCGAGGCCCTCGGTCTCGACACCGTGCTCGATGCCGCGGCCGAAGAGGATCTGCATGCCGACGCAGATGCCCATCACGGGGCGCCCGCCGGACAGCCGGCGGCCCACGATCCAGTCGCCGCGGGCCTCCTTCAGCCCGGCCATACAGGCGGCGAACGCGCCGACGCCGGGGACCAGCAGGCCGTCGGCGTTCATCGCGCGGTCGTAGTCGCGGGTGATCTCCACCTCGGCGCCGACGTGTGCCAGCGCGCGCTCGGCGGAGCGGACGTTGCCGAAGCCGTAGTCGAAGACGACCACGTGCTTACGGGATGCGGCGGTCACTTCCACACCTCCAGCCGCAGGACACCGGCGAGCAGGCACATCGCCGAGCCGGCGGACAGCAGCACGAGCAGGCCCTTGGGCATCTGCTGCTTCCAGAAGGAGTAGACCCCGCCGAGGAGGAAGAGGCCGACCAGGATCAGGACGGTGGACAGTCCGTTCATCGGGACTACAGCGCACCCTTCGTGGAGGGGATGATCCCGGCGGCGCGCGGGTCGCGCTCGCTGGCGTACCGCAGGGCCCGGGCCAGGGCCTTGAACTGGCACTCCACGATGTGGTGGGCGTTGCGGCCGTACGGGACGTGGATGTGCAGCGCTATCTGGGCCTGGGCGACGAAGGACTCGAAGATGTGCCGGGTCATCGTCGTGTCGTAGGTGCCGATCATCGGCGCCATGTTCTCCGGCTCGGTGTGCACCAGGTACGGGCGGCCGGAGAGGTCGACGGTCACCTGGGCGAGCGACTCGTCCAGCGGGACGGTGCAGTTGCCGAAACGGTAGATCCCCGACTTGTCACCGAGGGCCTGCTTGAAGGCGGCGCCCAGGGCGAGGGCGGTGTCCTCGATGGTGTGGTGGGTGTCGATGTGCAGATCGCCGTCGGTCTTGACCTTGAGGTCGAACAGGCCGTGCCGGCCGAGCTGGTCGAGCATGTGGTCGTAGAAGCCGACACCTGTCGAGACGTCCACGTCGCCCCGGCCGTCGAGGTCGATCTCGACGAGCACGGAGGTTTCCTTGGTCGTGCGCTCCACGCGTCCTACGCGGGTCATCGCTTGCTCTCCTTCAGTACTGCGCGAACCGCGTCGAGGAACGCGTCGTTCTCGGCCGGGGTGCCGGCGGTGACCCGCAGCCAGCCCGGTACGCCGTTGTCACGGACCAGCACGCCGTGGTCGAGGATCGCCTGCCAGGTGTCGTGCGCGTCCTCGAAGAGGCCGAACTGCACGAAGTTGGCGTCGGAGTCGACGACCTGGCAGCCCGCCGCCCGCAGCTCGGTGACCAGGCGGTCCCGCTCGGTCTTGAGCTGCTCGACGTACTTCAGGAGCGTGTCGGTGTGCTCCAGCGCGGCCAGGGCGGTGGCCTGGGTGACGGACGAGAGGTGGTACGGGAGCCGGACGAGCTGGACGGCGTCGACCACGGCGGGGTCGGCGGCGAGATAGCCCAGCCGCAGCCCGGCGGCGCCGAAGGCCTTGGACATCGTCCGGGAGACCACCAGATTCGGCCGGCCCTCGATCAGCGGCAGCAGCGAGGGCCGGTGGCTGAACTCGCCGTAGGCCTCGTCGACCACCACCAGCGCACCGGCGGCGTCGGCACGGGCCGCCTGCGCCGCCTCGTACAGCGCGAGCACGGTGGCCGCCTCGACGGCGGTGCCGGTGGGGTTGTTCGGCGAGCAGATGAAGACCACGTCGGGCCGCTGCTCGGCGATGACCGCCACGGCCGCCTCGACGTCGATGGTGAAGTCGTCGTTGCGCGGGCCGGAGATCCAGCCGGTGCCCGTGCCGCGGGAGATCAGTCCGTGCATCGAGTACGACGGTTCGAAGCCGATGGCGGTGCGGCCGGGGCCGGCGAAGGTCTGCAGCAGCTGCTGGATGATCTCGTTGGAGCCGTTGGCGGCCCAGACCTGGTCCTTGGTGACCTCGTGGCCGCCGGTGCGGGTGAGGTAGCGGGCCAGCTCGGTGCGCAGCTCGACCGCGTCCCGGTCGGGGTAGCGGTTGAGCTCCCGCGCCGCCTCGGTGACCCGCTCGCCGATCCGCCGGACCAGCGGCTCCGGCAGCGGGTAGGGGTTCTCGTTGGTGTTCAGCCGCACCGGGACGTCCAGCTGCGGCGCGCCGTAGGGGGACTTGCCGCGCAGCTCGTCCCGGATGGGGAGGTCGTCGATCCTTGTCACTTGCCCTGCGGGACCTTCCAGTCGCTGTGCTTGTCCGGTACGCCTCCGGCAAAACGTGCCTTGATCGCCGCGCCGTGCGCCGGGAGGTCCTCGGCCTCGGCGAGGGTCACCACGTGGTGGGCGACCTCGGCGAGCGCGTCGCGGGTGTAGTCCACGACGTGGATGCCGCGCAGGAAGGACTGCACGGAGAGCCCGGAGGAGTGGCAGGCGCAGCCGCCGGTGGGCAGGACGTGGTTGGAGCCGGCGCAGTAGTCGCCCAGCGAGACCGGGGCGTAGGGGCCGACGAAGACCGCGCCGGCGTTGCGGACCCGGGCGGCGACGGCGGCGGCGTCGGCGGTCTGGATCTCCAGGTGCTCGGCACCGTACGCGTCCACCACGCGCAGGCCCTCGTCGAGGCCGTCGACCAGGACGATCGCCGACTGCCGGCCGGAGAGCGCCGGGTTGATCCGGTCCTCGACGTGCTTGGTCGCTGCGATCTGCGGCGCCAGCTCCTTCTCCGTCTTGTCGGCCAGCTCGACGGAGTCGGTGACCAGGACGGCGGCGGCCATCGGGTCGTGCTCGGCCTGGCTGATCAGGTCGGCGGCGAGGTGCACCGGATCGGCGGTGTCGTCGGCGAGGATCGCGATCTCGGTGGGCCCGGCCTCCGAATCGATGCCGATCCGGCCCTTGAGCAGGCGCTTGGCGGCGGCGACATAGATGTTGCCGGGGCCGGTGACGAGGTCGGCGGGCGGGCACTCGTCGGTGCCGTAGGCGAACATGGCGATGGCCTGGGCGCCGCCGGCGGCGTACACCTCGTCCACGCCGAGCAGGGCGCAGGTCGCCAGGATGGTGGGGTGCGGCAGGCCGCCGAAGTCCGCCTGCGGCGGGGAGGTGACGGCCAGCGAGGCGACGCCGGCCTCCTGGGCGGGGACGACGTTCATGACGACGGACGAGGGGTAGACCGAGCGGCCGCCGGGGACGTAGAGCCCCACCCGCTCGACCGGCACCCAGCGTTCGGTGACCGTGCCGCCGGGGACGACCTTGGTGGTGACGTCCGTACGGCGCTGTGCGCGGTGGACGATCCGGGCGCGCCGGATGGACTCCTCCAGGGCGGCGCGCACGGCCGGGTCCAGCCCGTCGAGCGCTTCGCGCAGGGCCTCGGCGGGCACCCGTACCCGCTCGATCCCGACACCGTCGAACCGCCGCGCGTAATCGATCAGCGCCGCGGTGCCGCGATGGTGCACGTCCTCGCAGATGGGCCGCACCTTCTCCAGGGCGGCTTCCACGTCGAACTCGGCACGGGGCAGCAGGTCGCGCAGGGCGCCGCCCTCGGGAAGGGCGTCACCGCGCAGATCGATTCGGGAGATCACGGTCCCAGTGTCTCAGACCCGCTCCGGCGCCCGAGCGGCCGTATCACTCAGTGATACACAGCGGAGCACACCCCGGACGCATCGTGACCCGGCCGTTCGAAGTTGACCGGAGTTGGCCCTGACCGCGCGTGTTCAAGCAGTCACGGGGCGGGCAAGGGCCACACGACGGCGTACGGGGAGACCTGCCGGACGCGACACGACCACCGCACGCCTTGCGTCCGAACAGGTTGCGACACACCACCGGAGAGCAAGGGGGACCCACCGTGACCGAGCCCGGGGACGGCGACGCGCCGTCCGGCCTGCAGCTGACATCCGCGGAATGGAGCATGTGGCAGGCCTTCCGCAACGGCAGCACCTGTGACCTGCACATCGGCGATCCGGCCAGGGACGATCCGCACGGGCAGCATCTGTGGGGCCCGGAGCGCCGGGTCCGGGCCCGGGTGGTGGCCCTGCTGCTGCTCGACGGGCCGCCCGCGCAGCCCGGCCGGGTCTCCGCGCTCAAGCTCACGGGTGCGTACATCACGGACACTCTCGACGTTGCGGGCGGTGCGATCAAGCCATTCGTGGAGCTGCGGGACTGCCGCTTCGAGGCCGAGGTCGTGCTCCCCGAGAGCCGGTTCACCACCCTGCGGCTGGTGAACTGCGCGATACCCCGGGTGGAGGCGGCCCGGCTGCAGACCGAGGGCGATCTCCATCTGCCGCGCTGTGTGGTGCAGTCCGGCATCCGGCTCACCGACGCCCATATCGGCACGGACCTGATGCTCAACCAGACCGTGGTGCACAAGGACCGGCAGGGCCGGTCGATCATGGCGGACGGGCTGACCGTCACCCAGGACCTCCAGGCCGAGATGCTGGAGTCCTACGGGGAGCTGTCGCTGCGCGGCGCCACCGTCGGGGTGTCGCTGAGCCTGCGCGGCAGCCGGCTGAGCAATCCTTTCGGCCGCCGGGCGCTGAACGCCCCCCAGCTGACCGTCGAGCGCACCCTCTACCTGACCGCCGCCGGGCTGCCCAACTCCCCGTTCTCCAGCGGCGCCACGCCCCCCTACGGGACCTCGTTCACCCCCTCGCGGGGCACCCGGGTGCAGCGCTTCGAGTGCGAGGGCGGGATGCGGCTGGACGACGGGCGGTTCGGCGACGCGGTCGACTTCGAGCTCGCCCGGTTTGTCATGGAGTCCGACCAGGAGCTGTCGCTGCGCCGTATCCAGACGCCCGAGCTGCGGTTCCTCGGTGAGCGCCCGCAGCGCGGCCGGGTGATCCTCTCCGGTGCCCGGGTGGTCAACCTCGTCGACAAGTCCGCGAGCTGGCCGGGGCTCGGCGGGCTGTGGATGGCCGGCTTCGCCTACGAGACGCTGATCCCGCGCGGCCACTTCCCGCTCTCGCTGCGGCTCCAGTGGGTGGCCGCGGCGACCCCCGAGTACGCGCCCGAGCCGTACGAGATGCTCGCCACCTCGCTGCGCACCACCGGTGAGGACGCCGACGCCCGCGAGGTGCTGCTGGCCAAGCAGCGGCGGCGCCGCGAGACGCTGCCGCTGGCGGCGAAGGCCTGGGGCTTCCTCCAGGACTGGACGGTGGCCTACGGCTACCGCCCGGGACGGGCCGCGGTATGGATGGCCGTCCTGTGGGCGATCGGCACGATCTACTTCTCGATGTCCCCGCCGCCGGCCCTCAAGGCGGGCGAGGCGCCGCCCTGGAATCCGTACCTCTACGCCCTCGACCTGCTGCTGCCGGTGATAGACCTCAATCAGAGCGCCGCCTGGAAGCCGGGCGGCGGGGCGCAGTGGGCGGCCGCGGTGCTCATCCTGGCGGGCTGGGTGCTCGCCACGACGGTCGCGGCGGGGGCCTCCCGGCTGCTGCGGCGGCAATAGCGGGGGTACGGGTGGTGGCTGCACACGCCACAGGCTCTAGGCTTACGGGCTGTGACCTCCGTGCGCCTACCGCTCTTCCCGCTGAACTCGGTGCTGTTCCCGGGCCTCGTGCTCCCGCTGAACGTCTTCGAGGCGCGGTACCGGGCCATGATGCGCGATCTGAGCGCGGTGCCCGAGGACGACCGCCGCTTCGCGGTGATCGCGATCCGGGACGGCCGGGAGGTCGCCGCCACCGCCCAGGGCATGCCGGACACCACCGTGCCCGCCTCGGACGGTCCGGCGGCGGGCTTCGGCGACGACCCGATCCAGGCGTTCCACGCCGTGGGCTGTATCGCCGACGCGGCCACGATCCAGGAGAAGTCGTCCGCCGAGGACACCGGCTACGAGGTCCTGGCCACCGGCACCACCCGCTTCCGGCTGCTGTCGGTGGACGCCTCGGGGCCGTATCTGACCGGTGAGCTGGCGGAGCTGGAGGACGACGAGGGACAGGGCGCGGGCGCGCTCGCCTCCGGCGTCGTCCGGGCGTTCCGCACCTACCAGAAGCGGCTGGCCTGGGCGAACGAGCGGACCCTGTCGAGCGGGCAGGACCTGCCGGCCGACCCGTCCGTGCTGTCGTACCTCGTCGCCGCGGCGGCCGTGCTGGACGTGCCCGCCAAGCAGCGGCTGCTGGAGGCGCCTGACACCGCGACCCGGCTGGGCCAGGAGCTGAAACTCCTTCGCCACGAGACGGCGCTGCTCGGTAAGCTCCCGTCGCTGCCGGCCGTGGATCTGACCCGGCAGCCGACCAGCCCGAACTGAACGAACGGCCCCGGCTGCCGGGCCCGATGACGCGAGGCACGAAGACGTTGGCGAAGAAGTCCAAGAAGTCCGTCGGCACCCCGGCGACCGTCGCCCTCACCGAGGCGGGCGTCCCGTTCACCACCCACGCCTACGAGCACGACCCGGCCGCCGCGTCGTACGGCGAGGAGGCCGCCGCGGCCCTCGGGGTCGCGCCCGACCAGGTGTTCAAGACCCTGCTGGCGGAGGTCGACGGCGCCCTGACGGTCGCGGTGGTCCCGGTGTCGGGTTCGCTGGACCTCAAGGCGCTGGCGGCGGCGGTGGGCGGCAAGCGGGCCACGATGGCCGATCCGGCGGCGGCCGAGCGCAGCACCGGTTACGTCCGGGGCGGGATCTCCCCGCTGGGGCAGCGCAAGCGGCTGCGCACGGTCGTGGACGCCTCGGCCGGGGGCCGGGAGACGGTGTGTGTCTCGGCGGGGCGGCGCGGCCTGGAGGTCGAGCTGTCGCCCACGGATCTGGTGGCCCTCACAGGGGCGCACCTCGCGCCGATCGCCCGCGCCTGAACGCACGGCGGGGCGGCCGGTGGACCGGCCGCCCCGGGGAGCTGTGCGGTGTCAGCCCTCGGCGGGCGGCCGCTGGTCGTGGTTCTCCCGGAGGCGGTCCGGCACCTCCGGGCGGTGGGCCTGCTGCAGGTGCTGGGCCTGCTGTCCGGGGTGGCCCTGCTCCCCCTCGTGTCCCTGCTGTCCCTCGTAACCCTGCTGTGCCTGCTGGACGTGCTGCTCCTGCTGACCCTGGAGCCAGTACGGCACCTCCGGCACCGGGTCGGGCGGCCCGAAGAACACGGTCAGCACCAGTTGGGTGAGCATCGCCCCGATCGGCCAGGCCAGCAGCGCACCCTTGGCCTGCAGCCGCAGCGGGCCGTCGAAGACCACACCGGGGCCGACCTGCTTGGCGTGGGCGGCCATGTCCGCGGTGGGGCCCAGCCACATCCCTGTCATCCAGCCCAGCGTCGCACCGAGCAACCCGCCCACCACCAGCGCCACGACCAGCGGAATCCCGCCCCGGCGGCGGAAGAGGAAGACCGCGGCGGTGGTGAGCACACCGAAGCCGAAGGCCAGCAGGAGGAAGGTGCCGTCGGCGCCGATCGACTCCTCGCCCTCGGTGTTCTTGAGGTAGACGTTACGGGTGTCCGCGACCAGCGGGACATGCGGAGCGAGCCAGTTCCACAGCAGACCGAGCAGCGCACCGGTCGCCGCGACCAGGAGCGCGATCAGCACGGCCTCGCGCAGCTCGCGGGCCGTCTCCGGGCCGGCGGCGTCGTCGTGCTCGTCGGCGGGTGCGGCCTCGGGGTGCCGGGGCTCGTCGGGCGGTTGGTTGTCGCGGGGCGTCAGCGGTGCGGTCACGTGGTCATCGTGCCAGGTGGGGCCGGTGGGGCCGGAAGCAGGACGCCCGTTCGGCGGGGTGGCACCGCTCACCGGGTCGCCGCCCGGCGATAGGCCCAGGTGGCGACGGCCAGCGAGAGCACCCCGACGGCCGCGCAGACGCCCAGGTCGGCGGCGACCGCGACCCAGTCCGGGTGCGGGTCGAAGCTGCGCGCCAGCGCCTCCACGCCGTACGTCGAGGGCAGCAGATCGCGGGCCCAGCCGATCACCGCGGGCATCCGCTCGGCCGGCAGCACGCCCAGCAGCAGCGCCGCCGACATGCCCAACTGGCCGCAGAGCGTGGCGAGTTCCTGGCGCGGGGCGAGCAGGCCGAGGGCCGCGCCGAGGCCGGCCAGCGCCGCCCCGGCGAGCGGGAGCACCGCGGCCAGCACCCACAGATGGGTCATCGGCAGCTGGAAGAGGACACAGCCGGTGACCGCGGTGACCACCGTCCCCGGCACGGTGAACGAGGCGTACGCGGCGGCGGCGCCGAGCACCACGGCGGCCGGCGGCACCGGCAGCGTGGCGTAGTGGTCGAGCCCGCCGCCGGCCCGCAGCTGGCCGAAGTACTGGGCGAGGAGATTGAGCGCCACGAAGGCGACGACCAGCACGCTGGAGCCGGACACCACCGAGCGCGCCGCCGCACCGCCGTCGACCACACCGCGCAGCAGGACCATGATCCCGATGGACTGGAAGGTCGCGACGAACAGCAGCGGGATGCGGGCGACCCGGGCCCGGGAGAGCTGGGCGCGGTAGACGGCGGCCAGCGCGGGCAGCAGACGGGCGGGCGGCGCCAGCGGGGCGGCCTCCTCGTCGCGCACCCCGCCGGCCGGGGCCGCCCCGGCCACCGCCTGCACGGGAACCACACTCACGCTGTCATCACGCCTTCCTCGCTACCCCCGTGGTAGGTCATACGTCCGCCGGACCGGACCCCGTTCACGCCTTGACCAGCCCCTCGGCCCGGCCGCCGAGGGCCAGGTACACATCTTCCAGGCTCGGCGTGGCGAGGGTGAAGTCGTCGAGGGCGGCGAAGGCGGGGCCCGCGGTGACGGCGGCCACCGCGGAGCGGGCCCGGTCGGCGGGGAGGCGGAGGGTCCAGCGGCGCCCGGAGGCGTGTGCGGCGGCTTCGAGGGCGGCGACCTCGGGCACCTCCAGCGGCGGGCGGTCGCGCCACACCAGCTCCAGCCGCACCTCGTCGCTCACCATTTCCTTCAGTCCCCCGGGCGTGTCGCAGGCGATGACCCGGCCGCGGTCGATCACCGCGACCCGGTCCAGCACGCTCTCGGCCTCCAGGACGTTGTGCGTCACCAGCACCACCGTGACGCCGCGCTCGGCCCGCCGCCGGTCCACCGCGGCCCATACGGCGCGCCGTGCGACCGGGTCCATGCCGGTGGTCGGCTCGTCCAGCACCAGCAGCGGCCGGGCGCCGATCAGCGCGGTGGCGAAGCAGGCCAGCCGGCGCTGCCCGCCGGACAGCTTCTTCAGCGCCCGTCCGGTGAGTTCGGCCAGGCCCAGTTCGTCGATCACCGCGTCCCGCTCGGCGCGCGCCTCACGGACGCCAAGACCGCGCAGCCGGCCGGTGGTCTCCACGGCGAGCGCGACCGTCATCTCGTCCAGGGCGGTGGATTCCTGCCCCAGGTAGCCGAGCAGCCGAGCGGCGCGCTCCGGGTGCCGCACCAGGTCGTGACCGAGGACGGAGATCGCGCCGGAGTCCGGGCGCAGCAGCCCGGTGAGCTGGCGTACCAGGGTGGACTTGCCGGCGCCGTTGGGGCCGAGCAGCCCGAAGATCTCGCCGCGGTGCACATCCAGGGTGATGCCGTCGTTGGCGCGTACGGCGGGCGCCTGTGCCGCCCCGCGGCGCCCGCGCACCGCGGGGTACGTCTTGACCAGGTCCCGCACGGCGCACACCGGCGCTCCGCGCTCCACCTGCTGTGTGCCCGTCCTCACGAGCTACGAGGGTACGCGTCCCCGGCCCGCGCCCGGCCCGCGGGGCACCGGCGGGCGAGCCGGGCCCCGCGGCCGTGCGGCCCGTCAGTCCCCGGCCGGGGCGTGCTCGGCGGCCGTCCGCAGATCGACCTCGCGCCAGAAACCGGCCCGGATCGCATAGCGGTCGTGCTCGTCGATCTGGTCGTCCTTGTGGGCGAGCAGACCGAACCGGGCGGCGTAGCGCAGCAGTTCACCGTCGATCCGGTGCGGGATGCGCGGGTACTCCGTGGACAGCTGCTGGAGGTGTGCGGCGTCGGAGAGCCGGTCGGTCCAGCGGCGGGCGAAGACCTGGCCGACCTCGAAGGGGTCGCCGCTGACGGCGGTGATGTCCTCCTCGCGGTCGGCCCAGCGCTGCTCGGCGCTGGTGAGCTGGGCGAGGGTCGGCAGGGCGGCGGCCCCGTCCGGTTCGCCGGCCGGGCCGCCGCGCTCGACCCAGCCCTTGTCGGACGACCAGCGCAGGGTGGCGCCGGCGGCGGGTGCCGGGCCGCCCGCGGCGGCGGGCTGCTGGCCCGCGGCGTGCGCCCGGCCGAGCCCGGCCAGGTCCTTGGGGGTGGGTACCACCTTGACTCCGGCCGCGCCGGGCTCCCCGCCGGCCGCCGGCCCGCTTCCCGTACCGGCTGCCGGGCGGGAGACGCCGTTGGCGCCGTTGTGGTCGCGGGTGTGCTCGGCGGAGTCCGGACCGGCCGCCGCGGCGGCTGCGGCGGCCGCGGCGGCGACCGCGGACTCGGGCAGCGGCGCGGAGAGGATCGCGGCGATCTCGGGACGGGGCACCGGAGGCGGGGCGCACGGGCCGCCGAGTTCCTTGGCGCGTACCGCGCGGGTGATCCAGGTCCGGTCCAGCACCCGCCGCTCGTCGGCCTCGGCGACCAGATCCTCGGACTGGTTGTAGTCGCCGTCCGCGGCCTGGACGGCCCAGAGGTGGACGGCGACGCCATGCTCCTTCGCCGACATCAGTCCGGGCAGCAGATCGCCGTCGCCGGTGACCAGCACGATGTCGGAACAGGCGCGGTTACGGGCGAGTTCGGTCAGTTCGGCGTGCATGGCGGCGTCCACGCCCTTCTGCGCCCAGCGGCCGTCGCTGCGGGTCAGGGCGCCCAGCCGGACGGTGACCCGGGGCATCACCCGCAGCCTGCGGTGCTCGGGCTGCGGGACGCGGTCAGGGGCGCCGTCGAACCAGTAGATCCGCAGCAGCGGCCGTTCGGTCTCCGCCTCGGCGCGCTGCCGCAGCCCCTGGATGAGGGCGGCATGGTCGACGGTGATCCGGGAACGGGCGGGCTCTCCGGCGAGCAGACTGGCGGCGGCACCGAGCAAATACCCGGCGTCCACCAGGACGACGCAGCGATCCATGTTCCACCCTCTTCTCTGAGGTGCTGAAAGTCCGGTCGCCCCCCGGCTCGGCCCATGGCTCGAGTGCTTCGGCTTTCCTTCGAGTCTGCCCGACCGCACGGGCGTTATCTGCCCGAACTCGATCTTCGGCGTGGCGGATTCGGCGGGGACTTCGTGCACGGTGCGTGATCAACCATATAACGCACGGTAATTGCCCGAAATGCAGGCGTCTGTCCGTCATGTAAGTCTGGTTCCGGCCCGGATCCCGGATTCCCCCCACAGGAGGCAACGATCATGGCCAAGGACAAGAAGCAGGACCGCAGTCAGCAGAAGTCGTCCCCGGCCGAGCGCGGCCGGCAGGAGGCCGAGAAGGCGAGCCTGGAGGCACAGTCCCAGGCGCGGTCCCAGGCGCAGGGCAGCCCGGCGGACGTGGCACGTAAGCACCAGCGGCGCTTCGGTCACAACTGACCTTCGCCGCAGGGGAAGTGAGGGGCGCGTCCGCAACGGACGCGCCCCTCGGGGTAACCGAGGCCCCACGGGGCCGGCCGGTCAGCCCGCCAGGCAGGACGGGCCGAGCAGCACCTTCAGATCGCCGAACAGCGACGGGTCGGGCGTGACCCGGTGCCGGTCCAGCCGGAGCACCGTCGTCTTGCGGGCCCCCAGGAGCTTGATCCGCACCTCCGTGGAGCCGCGGTGGCTGCTGAGCACCTCGCCGAGCTTCTCGACCATCGGCGGGGTGACCTTGACGGTCGGAATGGTGATCGTCACGGGGGCGTTGGTGCCGGCCTCGGAGAGGTCGGGGACCATCATCTCCATGGCGACCAGGCGCGGGATGTCCTCCCGCTTGTCGAGCCGGCCCTTGACGAAGACGACGGTGTCCTCGACGAGTTGGGTGGACACCAGCTGGTAGGTGGCCGGGAAGAACATGCAGTCGATGGAGCCGGCCAGGTCCTCGACGGTGGCGATGGCCCAGGCGTTGCCCTGTTTGGTCATCTTGCGCTGGAGGCCGGAGATGATGCCGCCGATGGTGACGATCGAGCCGTCCGAGTAGTCGCCGCCGGTCAGCTGGGCGATGGCGGCGTCCGCCTTGTCGGACAGGACGTGCTCCAGGCCGAAGAGCGGGTGGTCGGAGACGTAGAGGCCGAGCATCTCCCGCTCCTGGGCGAGGAGGTAGGTCTTGTCCCACTCCACGTCCGAGAACTCGATGTCCAGACCGAAGCCGGGCCCCTCGTCGACGCTGTCGTCGCCCATCCCGCCGAAGAGGTCGAACTGCCCCTCGGCCTCCTTGCGCTTGACCTGGACGACGTTGTCGATCATCGGCTCGTAGTGGGCCGTCAGCCCCTTGCGGGTGTGGCCCATCTCGTCGAAGGCCCCGGCCTTGATCAGTGATTCGGTGGTGCGCTTGTTGCAGACGACCGCGTCGACCTTGTCGAGGTAGTCGGGGAAGGAGAGGTACTTCCCCTTCGCCTTGCGGCAGCGGATGATCGAATCAACGACGTTCTGGCCGACGTTGCGGACCGCGGTGAGTCCGAAGAGGATCACGTCGTCGCCCTGGGCGGCGAAGTTCGCCTCGGACTCGTTGACGTTCGGCGGCAGCACCTTGATGCCCATGCGCCGGCACTCGTTCAGATAGACCGCGGACTTGTCCTTGTCGTCGCGCACGGACGTCAGCAGCGCGGACATGTATTCGGCGGGGTAATTCGCCTTGAGGTAGGCGGTCCAGTAGGTGACCAGGCCGTACGCGGAGGAGTGCGCCTTGTTGAAGGCGTAGCCGGCGAACGGGACCAGGACGTCCCACAGCGCCTGGATCGCCTCGTCGGAGAAGCCGTTCTTGCGGGCGCCCTCCTGGAAGAGCACGAAGTTCTTCGCCAGTTCCTCGGGCTTCTTCTTGCCCATGACGCGGCGGAGGATGTCGGCCTCGCCGAGGGAGTACCCGGCGATGATCTGGGCGGCCTTCTGCACCTGCTCCTGGTAGACGATCAGGCCGTGGGTGAGGCCCAGGACCTCCTTGAGCGGCTCCTCCAGCTCCTTGTGGATCGGGGTGATCTCCTGGAGGCCGTTCTTGCGCAGCGCGTAGTTGGTGTGCGAGTCCATGCCCATGGGGCCGGGGCGGTACAGGGCCGAGACGGCGGAAATGTCCTCGAAGTTGTCGGGCTTCATCAGCCGCAGCAGCGAACGCATCGGGCCGCCGTCGAACTGGAAGACGCCGAGGGTGTCACCGCGGCAGAGCATCTCGTAGGTCTTGGGGTCGTCCAGCGGGACGGAGAGCATCTCCAGGTCGACGCCCTTGTTCTTCTTCACCATCTTGACGGCGTCGTCCATGATGGTGAGGTTGCGCAGGCCCAGGAAGTCCATCTTCAGCAGGCCGAGCGACTCGCACTGGGGGTAGTCCCACTGCGTGATGGTGACGTTGTCGGTGTGCCGGACCCAGACCGGGGCGTGGTCGACGATGGGCTCGCTGGACATGATGACGCCGGCCGCGTGCACACCCATCTGACGGACCAGGCCCTCGACGCCCTTGGCGGTGTCGATGACCTTCTTGACGTCCGGTTCGTTCTCGTACATCCCCCGGATCTCGCCCGCTTCGCTGTAGCGCGGGTGCTTCGGGTCGGTGATGCCGGAGAGGTCGATGCCCTTGCCGAGGACGTCGGCGGGCATCGCCTTGGTGAGGCGGTCGCCCATGGCGTACGGGTAGCCCAGAACGCGCGCGGAGTCCTTGATGGCGTTCTTGGCCTTGATCTTGCCGTAGGTGCCGATCATGGCGACCTTGTCGGCGCCGTACTTCTCCGTGACGTACCGGATCACTTCGACGCGCCTGCGCTCGTCGAAGTCGATGTCGACATCGGGCATGGAGACACGCTCGGGGTTGAGGAACCGCTCGAAGATCAGTCCGTGCGTGATCGGGTCGAGGTCGGTGATGCCCATGGCGTACGCCACGATCGAACCGGCCGCGGAGCCTCGGCCGGGGCCGACCGCGATGCCGTTGTTCTTGGCCCACATGATGAAGTCGGCGACGACGAGGAAGTAGCCCGGGAACCCCATCTGGATGATGATGTCCATCTCGTACTCGACCTGCTTCTGCCGGTCCTCGGGGACGCCGCCCGGGAAGCGGCGCTGCATGCCGGCCCGGACCTCCTCCTGGAACCAGGTGACCTCCGTGAAGCCCTCCGGGATGTCGAACTTCGGCATCAGGTCACGCTTCTCGAACATCCCGCTGACGTCGATCTGGTCGGCGACCAGGCGGGTGTTGTCGCAGCCCTGCTGCCAGGCGTCCGAGGAGTCGATGGCGTACATCTCGTCCGTGGACTTGAGGTAGTAGCCGGTGCCGTCGAAGCGGAAGCGGTCCGGGTCGGAGAGGTTCTTGCCGGTCTGGATGCAGAGCAGGGCGTCGTGCGCCGTGGACTCGTGGGCGTAGGTGTAGTGCGAGTCGTTGGTGACCAGCGGCGGGATGCCGAGCTTCTTGCCGATCTCCAGCAGGCCGTCGCGGACCCGGCGTTCGATCTCGATGCCGTGGTCCATCAGCTCCAGGAAATACCGGTCCTTGCCGAAGATGTCCTGATACTCGGACGCGGACTTCAGCGCCTCGTCGAACTGGCCGAGCCGCAGCCGGGTCTGGAGCTCACCGGAGGGGCAGCCGGTGGAGGCGATCAGGCCCTCGGACCACTGGGCGATGGTCTCCTTGTCCATCCGCGGCCACTTCTGGAGCCAGCCCTCGGCGTATGCGTCCGAGGACAGCCGGAAGAGGTTGTGCAGACCGGTCTTGTTGGCCGCCCAGATCGTCTTGTGGGTGTAACCACCGGAACCGGAGACGTCATCGCGCTTCTGGTGCGGCTGGCCCCACTGGATCTTGCGCTTGTTGCGGCGCGACTCGGGGGCGACATACGCCTCGATGCCGATGATCGGCGTCACCCCGGCCTTCTTCGCCGTGTGGAAGAAGTCGTAGGCGCCGTGGAGGTTGCCGTGGTCGGACATGGCGATGTGCGTCATGTCCATCTGCTCGCACGCCTTGAACATGTCCGACAGCCGCGCCGCACCGTCCAGCAGTGAGTACTGGGTGTGGACATGCAGGTGCGTGAAGGGGGGCCTGGACGAGGCTGCCACGGCGGAGGACCTCCGGGAAACGGTCGGTGTGGGGCACCTCCCCGGCAGGACCGGGAGGGGCGGGATATCGGTCTCGAAGTCTACGGCGCCCCGGTGACATCCGGCGGGCACCGACGAGTAGCCTCGCGCGTTGTCAGTGGCAGATCCCGCCCGGCCGGCGCCGGGCGTCATGTCACGGATCCCGTACCGTTCCGCACCTCAGGAGGCACCCAGCGATGCCGTCCCAGCACGCCCCGGCGCAGGACGCCGCGCAGCGCGGCGAGGAGATCCTCGCCGTTTTCGACACCGCCTTCGGGGAGCTGCTCGCCGCCGACCCCGCGGCCTTCCGTGTCAAGTTCCGCAAGATGGCCGCCTCCGCCTTCGCCTTCTACCGGGGAACGGCCTGCCTGTTCTACCGGGACCTGGAGGCGTTCGCCACGGAGGACGGCGGCACCGACAACGGCCCGTATCTGGACGAGCGGACCGCCCGGGTGTGGATCCACGGCGATCTGCACGCCGAGAACTTCGGCACGTACATGGACGCCACGGGCCGGCTGATCTTCAACGTCAACGACTTCGACGAGGCCTATGTCGGCCCGTTCACCTGGGACCTGAAGCGGTTCGCCGCCTCGGTCGCGCTGATCGGCTACGCCAAGGCGCTCAGCGACAAGCAGATCACCGACCTGGTGCGCACCTACGCGGCCGCCTACCGGGAGCGCATCCACGCCCTCGCCTCTCGGACCCGGCGCTCCGACAAGGACGAGCTGCCGCCCTTCACCCTCGACACCGCCGAGGGCCCGCTGCTGGACGCGCTGCGCGACGCCCGCTCGCTGACCCGGTTCGGGCTGCTGGACTCGATGACCGAGATCCGTGACTTCGAGCGGCGCTTCGCCCCGGGCGGCGGCAGCGTCGAGCTGGACGCGGCGACCCGCTACAAGGTCCTCGCCGCCTTCGACGGCTATCTGGAGACGCTGCCGGAGTCGAGCCTGGACCGCCCGGACTCCTACCGCGTCAAGGACGTGGTGGGCCGCCGCGGCATCGGCATCGGCTCGGCCGGTCTGCCGTCGTACAACATCCTTCTGGAGGGCAACAGCGACGCCCTGGAGAACGATGTCGTGATCTACATGAAGCAGGCCCAGACCCCGGCCGTCTCCCGGCACATCACCGACCCCGCGGTCCGCGGCTACTTCCGGCACGAGGGCCACCGCACGGTGATCTCGCAGCGCGCCCTGCAGGACCACGCCGACCCGTGGCTGGGCTGGACCGAACTCGACGGCGCGGGCCAGCTGGTCGCCGAGATCTCGCCGTACGCGGTCGACCTGGACTGGTCCGACATCGACGACCCGGAGGAGATCGCGGCCGTGGTGGCCGACCTGGGCCGGGCCACCGCGACCATGCACGCCGCCGCGGACGACGAGAGCGGCCACTCACTGGTCCCGTTCTCCACGGAGCGGGCCATCGACGCGGCCATCGCGGCCGACGAGGAGGGCTTCGCGGCGCTGCTGGTGGACTTCGCGCACTCCTACGGCGCCCGTGCCCGTGCCGACCACCAGATCTTCGTGGACCTCTTCCGCAACGGCCGGATCCCCGGCCTGTAGGCACGGCTTCGGGGGCCCGCAACGTTCCGTACGCGCCGTATCCACCGGTGCGTACGGCTTCGGCCCCCCTTAAGCACCTCTTATCCCTGCTCATGGCACACTCGGCTGCGATGGACATTTCGGCGGGACACCTGCGGGCACTGCGCGCGGCGCTCTTCACGGCGCTGTGCGTCACGCTGTCCTCGACGTCCCACGTCCTGCTGTCCCGTATGCCGCTGCCGCTGGTCACCGTGGCCGCGCTCAGCACCGCCGTGTTCGTCCTCGCCTATGCGCTGGCCGGCCGGGAGCGCGGCTACTGGCGCATCGCGGCGCTGCTGGTCCCCCTGGAACTCGCCGCGGATCTGGTCTTCAGCCTCGGCCAGCACACCTGTTACGGCGCGGCCGGCGGCCCGGTCGCCGGCCCGTTGCGTTCGCTCGGCGTGGACCTGCTGTGCGGCGGTGACCCGGTCGGGGCCCCGCTGACCCGGCTGCCCGCGGACCAGGCCGGTCCGGTGAGCAGCTGGCTGGTCCTGCTCGCCGCGCATCTGCTGATCGGGCTGCTGGCGGCGGGCTGGCTGCGCCGTGGTGAGGCCGCGCTGGTCGGGCTGCTGCGCGCGGTGGCCGGTTTCGCCTTCCGCCCGCTGCTCCTCGCCGTCGCGGTCAACGGCGCCACCGCCGCCCCGCGCCGCCCGGCGCCCGTTCCCGTACGGTCCGGCCGTCCGGCCCGCACCGTACCCCTGCTCGTGCACTGTGTCGTGCGCCGTGGGCCGCCCTGCGCGCTCGCCGCGTAGGCCACCGCACACCTCCCCGTCCCACGGAATCCCACGGAGCACGAACAGTCATGAGCAATCGCAACAACCAGGCCAACAAGCAGGCGGCCCGCGAGCGGCTGCGCGCCGAGCGCGAGCGGCAGGCCAAGCGGGACCGGCTCCGCCGGCAGCTGATCGTCGGCGGCGCGATCGTCGGCGTCCTGGCGATCGCCGGCGGCATCGGGCTGGTCGTCGCCGGCTCGGGTGACGACGCCGCGACCGGCCCGCTGGTCAAGCCCGCCAACTCCAGCGGCGCCAACGGCACCACGATCGTCGTCGGCAAGGCGGACGCCAAGAACACCCTGGAACTCTTCGAGGACCCGCGCTGCCCCGGCTGCGCCGCCTTCGAGCAGACCGCCGGCGCCACCATCGAGAAGGACATCAAGGACGGCAAGTACAAGGCCACCTACCACCTGGGGACGTTCCTGGACAACAACCTCCAGGGCACCGGCTCCAAGAACGCGCTCAATGCACTGGGCGCCGCCCTCAACGTCAGCCCGGACGCCTTCCTGAAGTACAAGTACGCGCTGTACTCCAAGGAGTTCCACCCGGACGAGACCGGGCCGGACAAGTTCGCCGACGACAGCTACCTGATCAAGGTGGCCGACACCGTCCCCGCGCTGAAGGGGAACGCCGCCTTCCAGAAGGCCGTCAAGTCCGGTACGTACGACCGCTGGGCGCTCGGGGTCTCCAAGGCCTTCGACTCCGTCAAGGACGTCAAGAGCACCCCCACCATCAAGCTCAACGGCACGGTGCTGGGCACGGACACCCCGCAGGGCAAGGCCGCGCCGTCCAGCGTCGCCGCCTTCAACTCCATGGTGGACAAGGAACTGAAGAAGTGACACGGCGGAGCGCCGGTCCCGCGTCCGGCGCTCCGTCCCCCGCCTCGGCCGGTGTGCTCCCCGCACACCGGCCGATGCCAAATCTTGACCCGTCCGGGCGCCGTGCACATGGCAGACTCCGAACGTGCAGGCGACGGGAGGGCGTCCCGGGGCCCGGCCGGCATCCGCGCCGGGGGTCCAGCTCAGGGCGGTGCGGGCGGCGTTGTTCACCGCGCTGTGCACCACCCTGTCCGCGACCTCCCATGTCCTGCTCTCCCGCGCCCCGTTGCCGCCCGCCTCGGTGGCCGCGATCTGCGCCGGCGTCTTCGCAGCGGCCTATGCGCTGACCGGACGGGAGCGCGGCTACGGCCGGATCGCCGCGCTGCTGGTGCCGCTGGAGCTGGCCGCCGACACCGTCTTCACCGCCGGCCAGCACACCTGTTACGGCGCGGCCGGCGGCCCGGTCACCGGGCCGCTGCGCTCGGTCGGCGTCGGTCTGCTGTGCGGGGGCGGCGAGTTGGGCACCCCGCTCGCCAGAATCGCCGCCCATACGGACACCCCGCTGCCGCCGGTACCGGCGGCCGGACCCTGGCTGCTGCTCGCCGCCCATGTCGCCGTCGGTCTGCTCGCGGCCGGCTGGCTGCACCGCGGGGACACCGCCCTGGACGCCCTGCTGTGCGCCGCCGCGGCCGCCGCCTTCCGCCCGCTGCGCACCGCGGCCGCGGCGGCCGGCACCGCGGCCCCCGCGCCCCGCCGGCGCATCCGCCCCCTGCTCCCGCCGCCACCGGCCCGCCCGCTGCCCCTCCTCGTGCACTGCGTACTGCGCCGCGGCCCGCCGCCGGCCGCCGTCTGACCGGTCCGCAGCAGTCACCCCATTCCGAGGGACGGAACCCCCCCATGAGCAACCGCAACACCCAGGCCAACAAGGCCGCGGCCCGCGAGCGCATCCGGGCCGAGCGCGAACGCCAGAAGAAGCAGGAGAAGCTGCGCCGTCAACTCGTCGTGGCCGGCGCCCTGGTCGGCGTCCTGGCGGTGGCCGGCGGCGTCGGCTACCTGGTGATGAAGGCCAACCAGCCCACGGGCTGGGAGGCCGCCAAGGAGGCCAAGCCCGTCGCGCCCGCGCACACCCAGGGCAAGAACGGCACCGAGATCCTGATAGGCGACAAGAACGCCAAGGAGACCCTGGAGGTCTTCGAGGACGTCCGCTGCCCGGCGTGCGCCGCCTTCGAGCAGAGCAGCGGCGAGGCACTGCTCAAGGACATCAAGGACGGCCGCTACCGGGTCCGCTTCTCCATGTACACCTTCATCGACGACACACCGGCCGGCGGCGAGGGCTCGAAGAACGCGCTGAGCGCGCTCGGCGCGGCGCTGAATGTCAGCCCGGAGGCGTTCCTGAAGTACAAGACGGCGCTGTACTCCACCAAGTTCCACCCCGAGGAGCAGGTGGACAGCTACGCCAAGGACGCCGAACTGCTCAAGGTCGCCGCGACGGTGCCGGAGCTGAAGGACAACAAGGCGTTCGAGACGGCGGTGAAGCAGGGCACCTACGACCGCTGGGTGATGGACATGACCGCGCTCTTCGGCCGTAAGGGCGTCAAGGCCACGCCCAACTTCATGCACGGCGACAAGAAGCTGACGATCCCCCAGGTCCCGCAGCAGCAGATGACGCAGGCGCAGTACAACCAGCTCGCGCAGGCCAACTTCAAGAAGATGATCGACAAGGAGTTCGGCCCGGCGAAGGGCTCCGGGAAGCCGGACCCGGGCAAGGGCGGCGGCAAGGGCGAAGACGGCCAGAAGGGCATCCGCGAGGGCGAAAAGGACCCCACGGCCTCTCGCTGAGTGCCTTTTGGCCAACGGGCGGGCGAATTCTCGGAGTTCCGCTGAATTCGCCCTCCCGGGACCGCTTACCGGCCAGTAGGGTGTGCGGCCGTGACCGATCATGACCAGATCTCGCGCCGCACTGCCGTCACGGCCGTAGCCGCCACCGCCGCTCTTCTCCCGTTCGCCGGCGCCGCCACCGCGCAGGCCCAAGACGGGCCGGACCCGGCCCGCTTCTTCCAGCACGGCGTCGCCTCCGGTGACCCGCTCCCGGACGGCGTCCTGCTGTGGACCCGGGTCACCCCGACCGCGGCGGCCACCCCCGGCTCCGGCCGGGGACCGGCGACCAAGGTGAGCTGGCAGGTGGCGACCGACAAGGACTTCAAGGCCGTCGTCGCCCGGGGGAGCCTGACCTCCTCGGCCGCCACCGACCACACCGTCAAGGCGGACGTCCGCGGCCTGCGCCCCGCCACCCACTACTACTACCGCTTCACCGTCGACGGGCAGCACTCCCCCGTGGGCCGGACCCGCACCACCCCGGCCCACGACACCGCCGCCGGCAACGTCCGCTTCGGCGTGGTCTCCTGCGCCAACTGGGAGTCCGGCTACTTCTCCCCGTACCGGCACCTGGCCGCCCGCACCGACCTGGACGCGGTGCTGCACCTGGGCGACTACCTCTACGAGTACAAGTCCGGCGAGTACCCGGAGTTCAAGTACGTCGTCCGCCCGCACTCCCCCGCCCACGAGCTGCTGACGCTCGCCGACTACCGCATCCGGCACGGCGTCCACAAGACCGACCCGGACGCGCTGGCCATGCACGCCACGCACCCGGTCATCGCCATCTGGGACGACCACGAGTTCGCCGACAACGCCTGGAAGGGCGGCGCGACGAACCACACCCCGGACAGCGAGGGCTCCTGGTCCGCGAGGATGGCCGCGGCGAAGCAGGCGTACTTCGAGTGGATGCCGGTGCGCCCGTCGACCGCCGGCACCACCTACCGCAGGCTGCGCTTCGGCACCCTCGCCGATCTGCACCTGCTGGATCTGCGGTCGTTCCGCGACGAGCAGGCCAAGCCGGGCAGCGGCGCGGTCGACGACCCGAGCCGCACCCTGACCGGGCGGGCGCAGCTGGACTGGCTCAAGGCCGGTCTGGAGCGCTCGGACACCGCCTGGCGGCTGGTCGGCACCTCGGTGATGATCTCGCAGGTCGCCTTCGGCGCCGTCCCCGCGAAGCTGCTCGGACCGCTCGCCGACATCCTCGGGATACCCAAGGAGGGCCTGGCGATCAACACCGACCAGTGGGACGGCTACACCGACGACCGCCGCGAGCTGCTGAGCCACCTCAGCGACCGCGGGATCGACAACACCGTCTTCCTGACCGGCGACATCCACATGGCCTGGGCCAACGAGGTGCCGCTGCAGGCGGCGACCTACCCCGCCGACCAGGCGGTGGCGACGGAGTTCGTGGTCACCTCCGTCACCTCCGACAACGTGGACGACTTCCTGCACGTCGCCCCGCACACCATCTCGCTGGCCGGGGTCGCCGCCCTCAAGGCCGCCAACCGCCATGTGAAGTGGCTGGACATGGACTCCCACGGCTACGGGGTCCTGGACGTCAGCACCGAGCGCACGCAGATGGACTACTTCGGGATCTCCGACAAGACCGACCCCGAGGCCACCAGCACACTGCTGCGCTCGTACCGCACCCGGTCCGGCACCCAGCAAATCGAGCGGGCGGACCAGCCGGTCGGCTGACGGAACACCTCCCGCGCCTCCCCCGCCCCAGGGTCCGCCCGGATCACAGCTCGGCGAGGAAGCCCAGCGCCACCTTCCAGGCGCGCTCGGCGGCCTCCGCGTCGTAGTCGGGCAGCTCGGGATCGGTGAAGAGGTGGCCGGCGCCGGCGTAGCGGAAGACCTCTACGTCCGCGCCGGCCCGGCGCATCCGCAGGTACCAGGCGTTCAGCCAGTCGTGCGGCTCGTACGGGTCCGGGTCGGCGACGTGCAGCTGCACCGGCAGATCGTCGGCGACCGCGTCCTCGGCGAGGTCCGAGGTGCCGTGCAGCAGGAGCAGCCCGCGGGTCCTGTCGTCGCCCAGCGCGAGGTTCTGGGCGACCGAGCCGCCGAAGGAGAAGCCGGCGTAGACCAGCCCGCGGTCGGAGTACGGCGCCACGGCCGTGATGGCCCGCTTGAGCAGCTCCTCCTTGCCGATCTCGTCCTTGATGAGGATGCCGTCCGGCACCGTGTCCGCGGTCCGGCCGTCGAACAGATCGGGGACGACGACCTCGTGTCCCGCGGCCCGCAGCCGGTCCGCCGCGGCGTGCACCGCAGGACGCAGCCCGCACACCGAATGAAAGAGCACAATCGTCGAAAGCCCGCTGGTCGGGGACTCGGCGGAGGCCGGCACTGACATCACTTCCCTGGAGTTGGATCGCACTGCCCCCATCGTGCCAGCTACCGTCGACAGGACTTGCAGGAGCACACCGCACGCACCACAGCAAGGAGGATGACCGTGTCCCTGGAGGCCGTGCTGCGTCCGATCGTCGTCATCGGCGGCTCGATCGTCATCACCCTCGTCCTGGGCTGGCTCACCGACCGCGCCCTGCGCCGGGTCGACGCCGCGCACCCGGAGACCCCGTTGTGGGGGCTGTTGCGCCGCTGCCGCATACCGCTGCAGGTGGCCCTGTGCGCCGCCCTGCTGCGCGGCTCGTTCGACGAGTCGGGGCTGAAGATCGCCGCGGATCACGAGGCGGGGATCGGCCGGGCGCTGACCCTGGTCCTGATCGCGGCCACCGCCTGGCTGGTGGTCCGGGCCGCGGCGGCGATCGTCGAGTCGTCGTACTCGCGCTATGCGGCCGGCGCGCGGGACGCGGCCCGGGTCCGGCGGGTGCGGACGCAGGTGACGCTGATCCAGCGGGTGGTGACGGCAGTGGTGATCGTCGTCGCCGCCGCGTCGATGCTGCTGACGTTCCCGGAGATGCGGGCGGTCGGCACGTCCATGCTGGCGTCCGCCGGACTGCTCGGCATCGTCGCCGGTATAGCCGCCCAGTCCACCCTCGGCAACCTCTTCGCCGGGCTCCAGATCGCGTTCGGCGACATGGTGCGGATAGGGGACACCGTCGTCGTGGACGGTGAGTGGGGCACGGTCGAGGAGATCACGCTGACCTTCCTGACCGTACGGACCTGGGACGAGCGCCGGATCACCATGCCGGTGTCGTACTTCACCGGCAAGCCGTTCGAGAACTGGTCGCGCGGCGGGGCGCAGATGACCGGCACGGTCCTGTTCCACCTCGACCACAGCGCGCCGGTGGAGAAGATGCGCCAGCGGCTGCTGGAGGTTCTTCAGGAGTGCCCGGACTGGGACGGCAGGTCCTGGAGCCTGGTGGTCACCGACACCACTCCGTCCACGATCGTGGTGCGGGCACTGGTCACCGCCCGGGACGCGGACACCCTCTGGACGGTGCGCTGCGAGGTCCGCGAGCGGCTGCTGGAGTGGCTGCGGGCCGAGCACGCCTACGCGCTGCCACGGATCAGCACCGCCCCGGCCCCGCTCGGCGTTCCGGAGGCCCGCCACGGCGAGGAACCGGATGCCCGGCAGCTGCCCAAGGGCTGACGGGCCGAGGAGCGGACCACTCAGGGGCACGGCCGGTCAGGGCCGTGCCCCCGCGTCATGGGGTGTGCCGCAGACTGCGCATGTCGAGATGGCGCAGCACCCGGTCGACGATCTCCGGGTCCGCGCCCGGCTCACTGCGCGCGGCGAGCACCTCGTGCCGCGCGGCCGAGAGCATCTCGCCCTGGATGCGCTGCACCTTCTTCATCCGGTGGATGCGCTTCTCGAAGAGCTCGCGCCGCTCGTCGTCGACGATGTCCGGCGCGATCCGGGCGCCCATGTCGTACGCCCGGCGCGCCAGCTGGTCGCTGACCTCGTCGGGCACCTCCTCGACCTCCAGGATCTCCTTCAGCCGCCGCTTGGACGCCTTGATCACCCGGAGCGCGAGCTCCCGCTCCAGCGCGTCGACGGCATCGGTGTCGGCGCGCACCCGCAGCTTGCGCACCAGCCAGGGCAGCGTCAGCCCCTGGATGAGCAGGGTGCTGAGCACCACCGCGAAGGCGATGAAGAGGATGTCGTCGCGGACCGGGAAGCCGTCGCCGCCGTCGACGGTGAAGGGAATGGCCAGCGCCAGCGCCACGGACGCCACCCCGCGCATCCCCGACCACCACATGATGAGCGTCTCCCGCCAGCTCATCGGGATCTCCTCGTCGTAGTCCCGGAGCTTGTGCATCCGCTTGGCCAGCCAGGCGGCGGGCAGCAGCCACAGCAGCCGGACGCCGACGACCACCCCGACGACCGCGGCGCCGGCCCCGAGCAGCTGGCCCCAACGGTGCGAAGCGGCCCCGAAGATGTTGTGCAGCTCCAGACCGATCAGCCCGAACGCGACGCCGGTGACGAGGGTGTCGACGACCTCCCAGAAGGTGTAGCCGGCCAGCCGGCCCATCACGTCGTCCGCGTCGACGGCGTACTCGGCCAGGAACAGCGCGCAGGTCAGCACCGCGAGCACACCGGACCCGTGGAACTCCTCGGCCAGCACATAGGAGACGAAGGGCACCAGCAGCGTCAGCCCGATCTGCAGCGTCGGGTCACCGAGCAGCCCCATCAGCTTGTTGGTGATCCAGCCGAGCAGCAGGCCGACGGCTATGGCCACCACCGCGGACAGCACCAGTGAACCGACCGCGGCGGGCACCGAGAAGGTGCCGCTGATCGCCGCGGCGAGCGCGACGTGGTAGAGCACGATCGCGGTGACGTCGTTGAACAGCCCCTCGCCCTCCAGGATGGAGACCAGCCGGCGGGGCAGTCCGAGCTTGCCGGCGACGGCGGTCGCGGCGACCGGGTCGGGCGGTGCGACCAGCGCACCGAGCACCACCGCCGCGGCCACCGGCATCCCGGGCACCACCGCCTGGGCGACCGCGGCGACCGCGGCCGTGGTGGCGAAGACCAGTGCCACGGCGAGCAGGAAGATCGGCCGGAGGTTGGCGGTGAACTGCCGCCAGGAGGTGCGCTGGACGGCCGCGTAGAGCAGCGGCGGCAGCACCACCGGCAGGATGAACTCGGGCGGCACCTCGACATTGGGCACGAACGGCAGCAGCGCCAGCACGGCCCCGGCGAGCGTCATCAGCACCGGTGAGGGAAGCCCCAGCCGGTCGCCGACCGGAACCATGACCACGGCCCCGAGCAGCAGAACGAAGATCAGGGCCAGCTGGTCCACGTGGCGACGCTCCGGGGTCGGATCCGGTCATGTTCCGCCCCCAGCCTGCCATGAAGCTGTCAGCCACCCGCCGTGGCGGCCCGTGCGGTCCGCCGCGTCAGCTGCTCTCGCGCCGGACGGTGTCCAGGGCGTGCTGCAGATCGTCCGGGTAGCTGCTCTCGAACTCGGCCCAGCGGCCGTCCGCGGGGTGCTCGAAGCCCAGCCGGACCGCGTGCAGCCACTGCCGGCCGACGCCCAGCCGCTTGGCGAGGGTGGGGTCCGCGCCGTAGGTCAGATCGCCGACGCAGGGGTGGCGGTGCGCGGCCATGTGCACCCGGATCTGGTGGGTGCGGCCGGTCTCCAGCTTGATGTCGAGCAGGCTGGCCGCGCGGAACGCCTCGATCAGGTCGTAGTGGGTGACCGAAGGCTTGCCCTCGGCGGTGACCGCCCACTTGTAGTCGTGCTGGGGGTGGCGGCCGATCGGGGCGTCGATGGTGCCGCTCATCGGGTCCGGGTGCCCCTGGACCAGGGAGTGGTAGCGCTTGTCGACCGTCCGCTCCCGGAACTGCTGCTTGAGCAGGGTGTAGGCGCGCTCGGACTTGGCGACCACCATCAGGCCGGAGGTGCCGACGTCGAGACGGTGCACGATGCCCTGGCGCTCGGCGGCGCCGGAGGTGGAGATGCGGTAGCCGGCCGCGGCCAGGCCACCGATGACGGTCGTTCCGGTCCAGCCGGGGCTGGGGTGCGCGGCGACCCCGACCGGCTTCATGATCACCACGATGTCGTCGTCGTCGTGCACGATCTCCATGCCCTCGACGGGCTCGGCGACGATCTCGACGGGCGGCGCGGCCTGCGGCATCTCGACCTCCAGCCACGCGCCGCCGTGCACCCGCTCCGACTTCATCACCTCGGATCCGTCGACCCGGACCTTTCCGGCGGCGGCGAGTTCGGCCGCCTTCGTACGGGAGAAGCCGAACATCCGGGCCAGCGCGGCGTCTACGCGCTCGCCCTCCAGGCCGTCCGGTACGGGCAGGGTGCGGATCTCGGGAATGGTGCTCACCCCACGAGTATGGCAGTCCCGCCACGGTGTCCTGCCCGGTGGGCGGGGCGTCCCGGAGGGCGGCCCCGGACGCGCCGGTTCAGTCCTTGTGGACGGTTCCGTCGGGGTCCAGACCCTTGAAGGAGAGGATCACGATGAGGATGCCGCCGCAGACGATCGCGGAGTCGGCGAGGTTGAAGACCGCGAAGTGCGCCGGTGCGATGAAGTCGACCACCGCACCCTCGAAGACGCCCGGCGCGCGGAAGATCCGGTCGGTGAGATTGCCGAAGGCGCCGCCGAGCAGCAGCCCGAGCGCGATCGCCCAGGGCAGGCTGTAGAGCTTGCGGGCGATCCGGGCGATCACCAGGATCACGGCCGTCGCGATGATGGTGAGGAAGATCGTCAGCGCCTCGCCCATGCCGAACGCGGCGCCGCGGTTACGGATCACCGTGAACCGCAGCAGCGTCCCGATCACCTCGATGGGCGCGTGGTGCTCCAGCTTGGCGACCACGAGGAGCTTGCTGCCCAGGTCGAGCAGGTAGACGAAGAGCGCGACCAGCAGCAGTGCGGCGATCCGCCGCGTGCCGCGGCCCTTGCCCTGCTCCGGCTGCACCGGATCTCCCCCTTCGGACCCCGTCGCGGGATCCGCCCCGGTCCCCGGCTCGGGTTCCGGCGTACCGGTGATGCGTTCGGCCTCTGCCACGTGTGCGTCCCTCAGCCCGTTGTGTCCCCGGCCGGGCCGTGCCCGGCTGAACCACGAGAGTACGGCACACGCGTACGGGCGCGGGCGGTACGGGGTGCCGTCCGCGCCACGGGGTGGCGCACTCAGCGGCGCTCCTGTTGCTGTTTGCACTCCACGCACAGCGTCGCGCGCGGGAATGCCTGCATCCGTGCCTTGCCGATGGGGTTGCCGCAGTTCTCGCACAGTCCATAGGTGCCCGCGTCCAGCCGGCCGAGGGCCCGTTCGGTCTGGTGGAGCATCTCGCGGGCGTTGGAGGCGAGCGCCAGCTCGTGTTCGCGGGTGATGTTCTTGCTGCCGGTGTCGGCCTCGTCGTCGCCCGCGCCGTCGCCGGAGTCGCGCATCAGCCCGGCGATGGCGTCCTCGGCCGAGACGATCTCCAGCCGCAGCCGCTCCGTCTCCGCCATCAGCTCCGTCCGCGCCTCGGCGACCTCCGCGGGCGTCCAGGGTTCCTCACCGGGCCGTACGGCGAGCTCGTCCGGCGCCGCGGCCACCCGGGCCATGGGCACCGCGGAGTCGTCGCCGTGCGCCGTGGCCGCGGTCTTCTTCGCCACCACCGTCTTGGCTCCCGTCTTCTTGGCGGACACCGCGGCCGTCTTGGCCGGAGCTTTCTTCGCGGCCTTCTTTGCTGCCGCCTTCTTCACCACCGTCTTCTTCGCCGCCGTCTTCTTCACGGTCTTCTTCGCCGCCGCCTTCTTGGCCGTCGTTTTCTCCGGCGTGGCCGTCCCGGCCGCCGTCCTCTTGGCCGCGGCCTTCTTCGGAGCTGTCTTCTTCGCTGCAGGCTGCTTCGCGACGGCCTCGTCGGCAGGCGTCGTGCTCTTCTCCGCGGCGGTCTTTTTCGCCACCATGGCCGCGACCCCTTCACATATGTGACTTTGTTCGCGAATCGTGACGGGAACGATAAATCGCCACACGCCACGCGGCAACGGGACGCACCGCCCACCGGGCCCCGCGCCCGCCCCGGGAGTGCGTTACGCCCCGGTTGTGCCCGCTTCCCGCCGGGCCGAACCCGCCGTGCAGGAGACGCAGCGGCCCGCTGGCCATTCGGGTCATCGCCACGGGACCCGGCACCCGCCCGACAGCACCCCCGTTTCGGCGTCCCGCACCGGGCCCCGCCCGGCCGCCGGAAAACCGGTCGGCCGCTGTCGGCGCGGGCCCGTACACTGGGCCCAGCGAAAGGCAATGACGGGACGAGTAGCGCCGTACGCAGCCAGCAGCGACCCGGGGACGGTGGGAGCCCGGGGGCGTGCACGACGTGAAGATCACCCCGGAGCCGCCGGAAGAAAGTCTTGGACAGTGGGCCCGCCCACGGGTCTGGACAGTGGGCCCCGCCCACGGGCCTCGGCCCCAAGACGAGTAGAACCGGCAGCGCGACCCCAATGAGGGGGCGGTGCAGCGGCACCGCCAAGGAGGGTGGTACCGCGGGAGCCCAGGCTCTCGTCCCTCCGGACGGAGAACGCAGCAGGTGTCCGCCGGAGGAAGCCCCCGATGAGTCCGCAGCCCCAGTACCGCCAGGTACCCGCCCAGGTAGACCTTCCCGCCCTCGAGCACGCCGTGCTCGACTTCTGGCAGGAGCAGAAGGTCTTCGCCCGCACCCTCCAGCAGTCCGAGGGCCGGCCCGAGTGGGTCTTCTACGAGGGCCCCCCGACCGCCAACGGCATGCCCGGCGCCCACCACATCGAGGCGCGCGTCTTCAAGGACGTCTTCCCCCGGTTCCGGACGATGCAGGGCTACCACGTCGACCGCAAGGCCGGCTGGGACTGCCACGGCCTCCCGGTCGAGCTGGCGGTGGAGAAGGAGCTGGGCTTCAACGGCAAGAAGGACATCGAGGCGTACGGCATCGCCGAGTTCAACGCCAAGTGCCGGGAGTCGGTGACCCGCCACACCGACGCGTTCGCCGAGCTCACGACCCGTATGGGCTACTGGACCGACCTCGATGCCCCGTACCGCACGATGGACCCCGACTACATCGAGTCGGTGTGGTGGTCGCTGAAGGAGATCTTCGGCAAGGGCCTGCTGGTCCAGGACCACCGCGTCGCCCCCTGGTGCCCGCGCTGCGGCACCGGCCTCTCGGACCACGAGCTGGCCCAGGGGTACGAGAACGTCGTCGACCCCTCCGTCTTCGTCCGGCTGCCGCTGACCTCCGGCCCGCTGGCCGGCCGGGCCGCGCTGCTCATCTGGACGACCACCCCCTGGACCCTGGTCTCCAACACCGCCGTCGCCGCACACCCCGACGTCACCTATGTCGTCGCCACCGACGGCAGCGAGCAGCTGGTCGTCGCCGAACCGCTGCTGGAGAAGGCGCTCGGCGAGGGCTGGACCGCCACCGGCGAGTCCTTCACCGGCCGTGAGATGGAGCGCTGGGCCTATCAGCGCCCCTTCGACCTCGTTGAGCTGGACGGCGCCAACATCGTCGTCAACGCCGAGTACGTCACCACCGACGACGGCACCGGCCTCGTCCACCAGGCCCCGGCCTTCGGTGAGGACGACCTCAGGACCTGCAAGGCGTACGAACTCCCGGTGATCAACCCGGTCCGCCCGGACGGCACCTTCGAGGAGCAACTTGCCCTGGTAGGCGGCCAGTTCTTCAAGAAGGCCGACGAGGCGCTGGTCGCCGACCTGGGCGCCCGCGGGCTGCTCTTCCGGCACCTCGCCTACGAGCACAGTTACCCGCACTGCTGGCGCTGCCACACCGCACTGCTCTACTACGCGCAGCCGTCGTGGTACATCCGCACCACCGCGGTCAAGGACGCCCTGCTGCGGGAGAACGAGAACACCAACTGGTTCCCCGAGTCGGTCAAGCACGGCCGCTTCGGCGACTGGCTCAACAACAACATCGACTGGGCACTGTCCCGCAACCGCTACTGGGGCACCCCGCTGCCCATCTGGCGCTGCGAGGAGGGCCACCTCACCTGCGTCGGCTCGCTCACCGAGCTGTCCGAGCTGACCGGCACCGACCAGTCCGGCCTGGACCCGCACCGCCCGTACATCGACGCCGTCACCTTCCCCTGCACCCACGAGGGCTGCGCGCTCACCGCCACCCGCGTCCCCGAGGTCATCGACGCCTGGTACGACTCGGGCTCGATGCCGTTCGCGCAGTGGGGCTACCCGTACCGCAACAAGGAGCTGTTCGAGAAGCGCTACCCGGCGCAGTTCATCTCCGAGGCCATCGACCAGACCCGCGGCTGGTTCTACACGCTGATGGCGGTCGGCACCCTCGTCTTCGACAAGTCCTCGTACGAGAACGTGGTCTGCCTCGGCCACATCCTCGCCGAGGACGGCCGGAAGATGTCCAAGCACCTCGGCAACATCCTCCAGCCGATCCCGCTGATGGATCAGCACGGCGCCGACGCGGTCCGCTGGTTCATGGCCGCCGGCGGCTCCCCCTGGGCCGCCCGCCGGGTGGGCCACTCCACCATCCAGGAAGTCGTCCGCAAGACGCTGCTGACGTACTGGAACACCGTCGCCTTCCAGGCGCTCTACGCCCGTACGTCCGGCTGGGCGCCCTCCGCGGCCGACCCGGCCCCCGCCGACCGCCCGCTGCTGGACCGCTGGCTGCTGGGCGAGCTGAACACCCTGGTCGAGCAGGTCACCGAATCGCTGGAGGCGTTCGACACCCAGCGCGCCGGCAAGCTGCTCTCCGCCTTCGTCGACGACCTCTCCAACTGGTACGTCCGCCGCTCCCGCCGCCGCTTCTGGCAGGGCGACGCGGCCGCGCTGCGCACCCTCCACGAGGTCATCGAGACCGTCACCCGCCTCATGGCGCCGCTCACCCCGTTCATCACCGAGCGGGTCTGGCAGGACCTGGTCGTCCCGGTCACCCCGGACGCCCCGGACTCCGTCCACCTCTCCACCTGGCCGGCCGCCGACCGGACGCTGATCGACCCGGCGCTGTCCGACCGCATGCAGCTGGTGCGCCGGCTGGTCGAGCTGGGCCGGGCCACCCGCGCCGAGTCCGGTGTGAAGACCCGCCAGCCGCTGTCCCGCGCCCTGGTCGCGGCCCACGGCTTCGCGGGCCTGACCGACGACCTGCGCGCACAGATCGCCGAGGAACTCAACGTCAGCTCGCTGGCCTCGCTCTCCGAGGTGGGGGGCTCCCTGGTCGACACCACCGCCAAGGCGAACTTCCGCGCCCTGGGCAAGCGGTTCGGCAAGGGCGTCCAGGCGGTCGCCAAGGCCGTCGCGTCGGCGAACGCCGCCGCCCTCTCGCTCGCCCTGCGCGAGGGCACGGCGAGCGTCGAGGTCGACGGGGAGACCGTCACCCTCGCGCCCGACGAGGTCATCATCACCGAAACCCCGCGCGAGGGCTGGTCGGTGGCCTCCGACGCGGGCGCGACCGTCGCCCTCGACCTGGAGATCACCCCGGAGCTGCGCCGGGCGGGCCTGGCCCGCGACGCGATCCGGCTGATCCAGGAGGCGCGTAAGAACAGCGGCCTCGACGTCGCCGACCGGATCGCGCTGCGCTGGGAGTCCACCGACGAGGAGGTGCGCACGGCGCTGGCCGACCACGCCGGCCTGATCTCCGACGAGGTGCTCGCCACGGACTTCGCCCCCGGCGAGGCGGACGACTCCTACGGCTCCGAGTTCACGGACGAGAGCCTGGCCCTCACCTTCCGGCTGCGCAAGGCGTAACCACGCACGCGGCACCCACCGCGACGCACCGAGCCCCCCGGCGCCACGGCCCCGGGGGGCTCTGCCGTCCCCGGGGACCGGGCCGCACCCGCGCGCAAGTACACACAAAAGGGCCGGGCCCCGAAGGAGTGTTCCCTCGGGGCCCGGCCCTGATTGCCGACTGTGCGCGCTACGCGGACGTCAGTTGTCGTCCTCGTCGATCAGGAAGCCGCGCATCGGCGACGGCGTCTGCTGCATCGGCTGCGGGCTCTGCGGACGCACCGGAGCCATCGGCTGGGTCATCGCCGGCGACATCTGCTGCTGACCGCCGTAGGACGGACCGTTGCCGGACGGACCGGCCATGGAGTGGTTGCCGCCACCCATCGACTGGCCGCCACCCATGGTGTGGTTGCCACCCATGGTGCCCGCACCGGCCGACGCCATCGACGGCGACGGCGGCAGCGACGGGGCAGCGGCCGGGGTCCGCGGCGGGGCCAGCGAGTCGTCCGCCTGGTTCTCCAGCTGACGCAGCTGGCTCTCCAGGTAGGACTTCAGCCGCGTGCGGTACTCGCGCTCGAAGCCGCGCAGGTCCTCGACCTTGCGCTCCAGCGTCGCGCGGGCCGACTCCAGCGAGCCCATCGCCACGCGGTGCTTCTCCTGCGCGTCCCGCTCCAGCGCGTCGGCCTTGGCGCGGGCGTCCCGCTCCAGGCCCTCGGCACGGCTGCGCGCCTCGCCGACGATCTTGTTGGCCTCGGAACGGGCCTCCGCGATCGCCTGGTCAGCGGTCTGCTGTGCCAGCGACAGCACGCGCGCGGCGCTGTCGCCACCCGGGCCGCCCTGCTGGCCACCGGGGCCGGGCAGCTGCGGTCCACCGGGGCCGCCCATCGGGCCGCCCATGGGACCACCGGGACCCATCGGACCGGGGCCGTGACCCTGCGGGCCGTGACCACCGGGACCAGGAGGCAGCTGAGGTGCTCCACCGGGCAGTTGGGGAGGTCCACCCATCCCCTGCTGCTGCGGCGGCACCGGCTGCGGACCGGATATGGCGGCGGGCACCGGAGCCCCCGGACGCTGCTGCTGCTCCTGCTGCTGCTGGTCCGGTCCCTTGCGCAGGCCCTGCTGCTGCTGGTTCTGCGCGGCGGCGCGGGTGGCAGCGGCGAGCTTGGCGCGAAGATCCTCGTTCTCCCGCAGGAGCCGCGTCAGTTCGGCTTCGACCTCATCGAGGAAGGCATCGACCTCGTCCTCGTCATAGCCTTCTCGGAGGCGGACGGTCGTGAACTGCTTGTTCCGCACGTCCTCGGGGGTCAACGGCATCTCTACTTCACCTCAACGTAGTCGTCGGCAATCGGCAAGACCGTATCGTTCACACCAACAACACCGACCTCACAGCGGTGATCAGGATGTACACGATGATCATCAATACGAAGAAGGACAGGTCGAGCGCCACGCCCCCGAGACGCAGCGGCGGAATGACCCGCCGCAGAAGCTTGAGTGGCGGATCAGTGACAGTGTAAGCGGCCTCAAGAATGACCACCATCGCCTTGCCGGGTTGCCATGAGCGGGCGAACTGGAAGACATAGTCCATCACCAGCCGGAAGATCAACACGATCAGGAAGCAGTACAGCGCGATGTAGATCACCTGACCAAAGACACTCATCTCGCGCGGTCCCTCTCCCCTTGCCTTGCTCCTGTGTTGGCCTCACCGACCCGGTGTGCCCGGTGTTGCGTCTCAGCTCTGGTTGAAGAATCCGCCCTCTGCGATACGGGCCTTGTCCTCCGCCGTGACATCGACGTTAGCAGGCGACAACAGGAACACCTTCTGCGTCACCCGCTCGATGCTGCCGTGAAGACCAAACACCAAACCGGCCGCAAAGTCGACAAGTCGCTTCGCGTCGGTGTCATCCATCTCCGTCAGATTCATGATCACCGGAGTGCCCTCACGGAAGTGTTCCCCGATGGTACGGGCTTCGTTGTAGGTCCGGGGGTGGAGCGTGGTGATGCGGTAGGGCTCCCGCTCGGACACAACCTTGGGCATGATCACCGGTGCGTTCTTCTCCAGATTCGGACGGTCGGGTGTGATGGATGCCACGGGGGCGATTCGCGCGGGTCGTCCGTTTTCCGTGGCAAGCGGGGCTGGTTCACGTTGCGCCGGAGGCGTCACGGCACGGACGGGTTCCTCCCTTTCGGGGGGAATTTCGGCCTGCACTGGGTGCTGTTGACGCCGCCCCCGGTCGGGCTCCGGGTCAAGCTCGGGCTCGAACTCGTCGTCGGGGTCGAACCCCCGGCCGTCGTACCCATCGTCCTCCACGAGGCCGAGGTAGACCGCCATCTTGCGCATCGCGCCGGCCATTCTCTGCGTCCTCCGCTCTGTGGTGGATCGGCTCCGTCAGCAGGGGCCTTGGATCCACTCGGCCTGCCCCGTTTTTTACGGGAATGACCATATTTTGTGCTGTGGTCCGACTTGCTTGGCGACGTTACCGGAGCCGTGGTCGGACTCCGAGTACCGCAGTGCCGACGCGCACATGTGTCGCCCCGGCCGCCACGGCGTGCTCGAGGTCCGCGCTCATGCCTGCGGACACCATGGTGGCAGCAGGATGGTCGGCGCGCAGGTCGGATGAGATTTCCATGAGCCGTTCGAAGGCGGCGAGTTCACGTCCCGCATAGGGCCCGGCCAGCGGCGCGACGGTCATCACACCGTCCACGCGCAGACCTTGGGCCCCGGCGATCTGCCCGGCGAGCGCCGCGACACCGTCCGGCGCCACACCGCCCCGCTCACCCCGCACTCCCGACTCGGCGTCAAGTGCCACCTGGATCAGGCAGCCCAGCTCACGCCCGGCGCGCACCGCCTCTTTGGAGAGCGCGGTGACGAGCCGGGCCCGGTCGACCGACTGAACAATTCCGGCATAACCCGCCACGGACCGCACCTTGTTGGTCTGTAGTTGACCAACGAAGTGCCAAGTAAGGGGCAAATCAGCGCATTCCGCGGCCTTGACGGCCGCCTCCTGATCGCGGTTCTCCGCAACCTGCCGCACCCCGAGTTCCGCAAGCAGCCGGACATCGCTCGCGGGATAGGTCTTGGTGACCACGATCAGGGTCACCTCGTCCCGAGGCCGGCCGGCCTGGGCGCAGGCGGCGGAGATACGTTCCTCCACCCGGGCCAGGTTCTCCGCCAGTTGCGTCTTCCGGTCCTCCGTCACGGCGTGGCCTCCCCCAGCCCCGGGCCGGGGAGGTCCCCGAGCCATACATAGCTCGCGAGCCGCCCCGTCGTACGGTCGCGCCGATAAGAGAAGTGGTCCGCGGATTCGCGGGTGCAGATGTGGGAATCTTCACGCACCAGCACGCCCTGCGCGGCGAGTTGGGCCCGTACGCCTGCGGTGACGTCCACCGCGGGGGTGCCCCAGCTCGTCGTCGCACGGGCCTCGGGCACCACCGCGGCGACGTCGGCACGCATCTGCTCGGGCACCTCGTAACAGCGTCCGCAGATCGCCGGTCCGGTGCGGGCGATGATCCGCGCCGGGTCCGCACCCCGCTTCACCATGGCCTCGACCACCGCCGGGACGACCCCGGCGACCAGGCCGGGCCGGCCGGCGTGCGCGGCCCCCGCGATCCCCGCGACCGGGTCGGCGAGGAGGACCGGGGTGCAGTCGGCGGTCAGGACCGCGAGCGCGAGGCCCCGGCGTTCCGTCACCACCGCGTCCACACCGGGGATGTCGTCGCCCTGCCACGGCCCGTCGACCACCGCGACGTCCCGGCCGTGGACCTGGTTCATCCAGACCACCACGGCCGGGTCGAGCCCGAGTTCCCCGGCGGCGCGGGCACGGTTGGCACGGACGGCCCGCGGGTCGTCACCGACCGCGCCGCCCAGGTTGAGCTGGTCATACGGAGCGGCGCTCACCCCGCCCCACCTGTCGGTGAAGGCGAAGTGCGCGCCGCTCTCGTGGTGCAGTTGCCCTATCACTTCAGTGCTTCGGTCACTTCAGGAAGTCGGGGACGTCCAGTTCCTCGGCCGAGGAGTCCGAGTACGACGGACGGGCCGGGGGAACCTGCGGAGCGCTCGACGGGGTGGACGAAACATCACCCAGCGAGGAGGAGGACTCGGCGGGCGCCGGCTCCTCGTCCCGTACGGGCACCGAACCCAGTCCGCCGAAGGACGACGAACGCGGCTCGGGCGGAGTGGCCGGACGGCTGGGGGCCGCCGGGGCCGGCTCCTCGCGCTTCGGCGGGGACGACAGTGCGGAGGACTGCGCATCCCGGCGGGCCGGCGGCTGACCGCCGTCGAAGCCCGCGGCGATGACCGTCACCCGGACCTCGTCGCCCAGCGCGTCGTCGATGACCGCACCGAAGATGATGTTGGCTTCCGGGTGCGCCGCCTCGCTGACCAGCTGCGCGGCCTCGTTGATCTCGAAGAGACCGAGGTCGGAGCCGCCGGAGATGGAGAGCAGCACCCCGCGGGCACCGTCGATGGACGCTTCCAGGAGCGGCGAGGAGATCGCCATCTCCGCGGCGGCCACCGCGCGGTCGTCGCCGCGCGCCGAGCCGATCCCCATGAGGGCCGAGCCGGCCTCCGACATCACGGACTTGACGTCGGCGAAGTCGAGGTTGATCAGACCCGGGGTGGTGATCAGATCGGTGATGCCCTGGACACCCGACAGCAGCACCTGGTCCGCGGACTTGAACGCGTCGAGCACGCTCACCTGGCGGTCCGAGATGGACAGCAGTCGGTCGTTGGGAATCACGATGAGGGTGTCGACCTCTTCGCGCAGCTGGGCGATGCCGTCCTCGGCCTGGTTGGCGCGACGGCGGCCCTCGAAGGTGAACGGCCGGGTGACCACACCGATCGTCAGGGCGCCCAGCGAGCGGGCGATGTTGGCGACGACGGGGGCGCCGCCGGTGCCGGTGCCGCCGCCCTCGCCCGCGGTCACGAAGACCATGTCGGCCCCCTTGAGGACCTCTTCGATCTCCTCGCGGTGGTCCTCGGCCGCCTTGCGACCCACATCCGGGTTGGCGCCGGCGCCGAGTCCGCGGGTCATTTCGCGGCCGACGTCGAGCTTGACGTCGGCGTCGCTCATCAGCAGCGCCTGCGCATCGGTGTTGATCGCGATGAACTCGACGCCCTTGAGCCCGACCTCGATCATCCGGTTGATGGCGTTCACGCCACCGCCGCCGATGCCGACGACCTTGATGACTGCGAGGTAGTTCTGCGGTGCTGCCACGTCGAAGGCCTCTCGCCTCGAGTTACGTGTCGTCGCCGCACTGCGTGTGGACGCCGACTGATGCCGATGGGACGGTTCGTATCGCCGACCCGAACCCTAACGTTGAAGTTTAGGGTTACCTGTGCCTGTGTTCCTTGCTTCCATAGTCCCTTTGGAACGAGACACTAAGTCGACAAGGCGCGCCCGTTCAACGAACACGCCGAACCTCCCGTTTTTCTTTTCACCCTATGTGATCACCCATAGTCGTAGCCATCCAGGGTGCTGGCCTGCGGCTACGGACGTCAACTCCCGGACACCGCAGGGGCGCTGGGCACCGAGATGTCGAAGTGGCGCGCGTCACGCGCCGCTTTCAGCAGCGCGGTCAGCACCTTTGCCTTCTCGGCGCCCTGTTCGCGGCTGCCCCACGCGACCGTGCGGCCGCCGGCCAGTTCGAGGCTGATGGCGTCGTAGGACCGCACCCGGACCTTCCGTACGTCCTTGTGCACGGCCGCGGGCACGTCCCGGGCGACCTCGACCGCGGCACGGCGCAGCCGGTCGATTCCGAAACGGCGCAGACTCGGGGAGTCGGAAGCGGACATTTCCAGAAGCGGAACGCCCTTGGGGGCAGTGCGGACGGCGGCGAACCGGACGCCCGCGGCGTCCACTTCGATGAACTTTCCGCCCGACGGCACCAGCAGTTCCGGCACTCTTTCGGTCACCTTCAGGCCGATTGTGTGCGGCCAGGACCGCTCGACGTCCACGGCCTTGATGCGCGGCAGCCGTGCGCGCAGCCGGCGGGCCAGCGCGTCCGTATCGACCGAGACCAGCGGCGCGTTCATCGGGGCGTCCGCGGCGGCGATGACGTCATGCGGCGTCAGAACCTTGGTGCCGGTGGTCCGGACGCGTTCCAGCCGGAGCCAGTTCGAGGCGTAGAGGACCCAGACGCCGAACGCGCCGAGCAGTACCGCGGTAACCAGGATGATGATCAGACCGCGGCGGCTCGGCGCGCGAAACGGAAGGCGCTCCCACGGGAATCTTCGCCCCGGGGGTGCCGCGGCGGAGGGCGGGCCGGACGGTGACTTCTTCTCGCCTCTGCGGGCGGTTGCCGGTCCGGCCACGCTCCCTGCCTTCTCTCGTGCGCTACTTGTTGTGCTGCGCGATCGCCTCGTACACCATGCCGACCAACAGCTCATCGGCGTCCCGGCGGCCGAACTCGGAGGCCGCGCGCGACATCTCGTACAGCCGGTGCGGATCGGCCAGGACCGGGAGCACGCTGTTCTGCACCCAGTCCGGGGTCAGCTGGGCGTCGTCGACCAGCAGGCCCCCGCCGGCGTTGACCAGCGGCTGGGCGTTGAGCCGCTGCTCGCCGTTGCCGATGGGCAGCGGGACGAAGGCGGCCGGCAGCCCGACGGCGGACAACTCGGCGACGGTCATCGCGCCCGCGCGGCAGAGCATCATGTCGGCCGCGGCGTACGCGAGATCCATCCGGTCCACGTACGGTACCGGGACATAGGGGGGCATCCCGGGCATGTTGTTCACATGCGGCAGTTCGTTCTTCGGGCCGACCGCGTGCAGCACCTGGATACCGGCCCGCTGGAGAACCGGAACGGCGGCCTGGATGACCTCGTTCAGCCGGCGGGCGCCCTGGGAACCGCCGGACACCAGGAGGGTCGGGAGGTTGGGGTCGAGGCCGAAGGCGGCCCGCGCCTCGGGGCGGACCGCGGCGCGGTCCAGCGTGGCGATGGTGCGGCGCAGCGGGATGCCGACGTACCGGGCCCCGCGCAGCTTGCTGTCCGGGGTGCTGACCGCGACGAACTTGGCGTAGCGCGAGCCGATCTTGTTGGCCAGGCCCGGACGGGCGTTGGCCTCGTGGACGATGATCGGCACTCCGAGCCGCTTGGCGGCCAGATAGCCGGGCAGCGCCACATAGCCGCCGAAGCCGACGACGCAGTCCGCCTTGGTGCGCTCCAGGATCTGCTCGGCGGCCTTGATCGTGCCGCGCAGCCGCCCGGGGACGGTGATCAGTTCGGGGGTGGGCTTGCGCGGCAGCGGTACGGCCGGGATGAGGCCCAGCTCATAGCCGCGCTCGGGGACGAGCCGGGTCTCCAGGCCCTTCTCCGTACCGAGTGCCGTGATCCCCACGGTGGGGTCCTGCCTCCGCAGTGCGTCCGCGAGGGCGAGCGCGGGCTCGATGTGGCCGGCGGTCCCCCCACCGGCGAGTACGACATGCACCGAAATTCACCGCTCTCCGGACGGCCGCTTCTTGACGCGCCGTCTCATCGTCTTCCATCTCACCCCGGCCCGCCCCCTGCCGAAGGCCGGCTTCCGCGCCGACCGGGCCGACAAGGCCGCCCGTGCAGCGGGCTCGTCACGCGCGAAGGCGATCAGCAGCCCGATGGCGAACATCGTCGGCAGCAGGGCGGAGCCTCCGTAGGAAAACAGCGGGAGCGGGACACCGGCGATCGGCAACAGGCCGAGCACCGCACCGATATTGATCACGGCCTGGGCCGTGATCCAGGTGGTCACGCCGCCCGCGGCATACCGTACGAAGGGGTCCTCCGTGCGTCCTGCCACGCGGATACCCGCATAGCCTAGAGCCGCGAAGAGGGCGAGTACCGACAGCGTCCCCGCCAGACCCAGTTCCTCCCCGGTGATGGCGAAGATGAAGTCGGTGTGCGGTTCGGGGAGTTCACCCCATTTTTCCATACTCGCGCCGAGGCCGGAACCGAAGAATCCACCGGACGCCAGAGCATAGATGCCGTGCACGGCCTGCCAGCACTGGTCACCGGGCCCGGGATCGGTGGCGCCGATGCAGGCCAGCCGGGACATCCGGTTGGCGCTGGTCTTGATCAGCAGCGCCCCGATCACGGCGGCGGCGCCCAGCACCCCCGCGAACAGCCGGGTCGGCGCCCCGGCCAGCCACAGCAGCCCGAAGAGGATCGCCGTGAGAATGATCGCGGTACCCATGTCGCCGCCGAGCATGATCAGCCCGAGCAGCAGGAACGCCACCGGGATCAGCGGCACCAGCAGATGCTTCCACTGCACCAGCAGCCTTTTGTCCTGTTTGCGGGCCAGCAGATCGGCGCCCCACAGCACCAGCGCGAGCTTGGCGAACTCGCTCGGTTGCATCTGGAAAGGTCCGCCGAGGCTGATCCAGTTCTGATTGCCGTTGACCGCGACCCCTATGCCCGGAATCTGCACCAGACACATCAGGAACACCGAGACGGCCAGCAGCGGATAGGCCAGCCCGCGGTGCAGCCGCACGGTCATCCGGGAGGCGGCCAGCAGCAGCCCGCCGCCGAGGACGGCGGCCAGCAGCTGCTTGCGGAAGAAGAACGTCGGGGCGAGCCCGGACTGCAGCGCCTTGATCTGGGACGCCGAGTAGACCATCACCAGCCCCAGGACAGTGATCAGCAGGCTGCCGCCGAGGATCAGGTAGTACGCGGTCAGCGGGCGGTCCCAGGCCCGTCTCAGCCGGATGTGGAGCCCCCGGGGGCCGCCCGGGGTGCGCCCGCCGCGTGGCTTGCGCACCGTGGCGGGCCGGCGCACCGGGCGCGAGGCGGCCGCCTTCGCCGATCGGGCCGTCATCCTCGTCCCCTCCACAGGTGCGCGAGCCGCCGGCGCTCGGCGGCAGCGGGGAGAAACGGTGCTAGTGATCCCGTGCGGTCAGCTCACCGACCGCCGCGGCGAAGGCGTCGCCCCGCTTGTTGTAGTTGACGAACATGTCCATCGAGGCGCAGGCCGGTGCCAGCAGGACGGTGTCGCCGGGCTCGGCCAGACGGGCCGCTTCCCGGACCGCCTCGGACATCGCCCCAGTGTCGGTCCGGTCGAGGTCGGCCACCGGGACATCGGGGGCGTGTCGCGCCAGGGCTTCCCGGATCAGCGCCCGGTCGGCACCGATCAGTACCGCCCCGCGCAGCCGGCCCGCGGACTTCTGGACCAGCTCGTCGAAGGTCGCACCCTTGGCGAGGCCGCCGGCGATCCACACGATGTGCTCGTACGCCGCCAACGACGCCTCGGCGGCGTGGGTGTTGGTGGCCTTGGAGTCGTCGATGTAGGTGACGCCGTCGAGCTCCGCGATGTGCTGGATGCGGTGTGCGTCCGGGTGGAAGGCGCGCAGTCCGTCGCGTACGGCGGCGGGCCGGACGCCGAAGGCACGGGCCAGCGCCGCCGCCGCGAGGGCGTTGGCGATGTTGTGCGGGGCGGCGGGCCCGGAGCCGGGCGCGATGTCGGAGACCTCGGCCAGCTCCTGGGCCTGCTGCCGGCGGTTCTCCACGAAGGCGCGGTCGACGAGGATGCCGTCGACGACGCCGAGTTGGGAAGGGCCGGGGGTGCCGAGGGTGAAGCCGATGGCCCGGCAGCCCTCCTCGACGTCGGCCTCGCGCACCAGGTCCTCGGTCGCCTTGTCGGCGGCGTTGTAGACGCAGGCGACGGTGTTGCCCTCGTAGATCCGGCCCTTGTCGGCGGCGTAGGCCTCCATGGAGCCGTGCCAGTCGAGGTGGTCGGGGGCGAGGTTGAGGACCGCGGCGGAGTGCGCGCGCAGCGACGGCGCCCAGTGCAGCTGGTAGCTGGAGAGCTCGACGGCGAGCACGTCGTACGGGGGCTCACCGTCCTTGCCCTGCCCCAGGACGACATCGATGATCGGGGTGCCGATGTTGCCGACGGCCAGGGTGTTGAGTCCCTCGGCGGCCAGGATCGAGGCCAGCATGCGCACGGTGGTGGTCTTGCCGTTGGTGCCGGTGACCCCGAGCCAGGCCGCGGCGCCGGGGCCCCGCAGCCGCCAGGCGATCTCCACATCGCCGACGGCCTCGACGCCCGCCGCCGCGGCCGCCGCGAACAGCGGGCTGTCCGGCTTCCAGCCGGGCGAGGTGACGACCAGGTCGGTGCCCTCGGGGAGGGTGTCGCCGTCACCGAGGCGGACGGTGATCCCCTGCTCCGCCAGTTCACCGGCGGCCGCCCGCTGCTTCTCGCCGTCGCCGCCGTCGACGACGGTGACGCGGGCGCCGAGGCCGGCCAGCGCGCGGGCGGCACTGCTGCCGCTCACGCCCAGGCCGGCGACGGTGATGTGCTGACCGGCGAAGTCCGCCGGAGCATGGGTGGTCACTTTGCTGCCTGCCAGCCGCCGTAGAAGATGCCGAGTCCCACAATGACGCACATGCCCTGGATGATCCAGAACCGGACCACCACAAGGACTTCCGACCACCCCTTGAGTTCGAAGTGGTGCTGGAGCGGCGCCATCCGGAAGACCCGCTTTCCGGTCAGCCGGAACGACCCGACCTGGATCACCACCGACATGGTGATCAGGACGAAGAGACCGCCGAGGATGGCCAGCAGCAGCTCCGTACGGGAGCAGATGGCCAGACCGGCCAGCGCGCCGCCCAGGGCCAGCGAGCCGGTGTCACCCATGAAGATCTTGGCGGGCGAGGTGTTCCACCACAGGAAGCCGAAGCAGGCGCCCATCAGGGCCGAGGCGACGACCGCGAGGTCGAGTGGGTCACGGACCTCGTAACAGCCCGGCCCCGCGGTGATCTGGTTGGCGCAGGACTCCTGGTGCTGCCAGATGCCGATGAAGGTGTACGCGCCGAAGACCATCACCGAGGCACCGGTGGCGAGGCCGTCGAGGCCGTCGGTGAGGTTCACGCCGTTGGACATCGCCAGGATCATGAACAGCGCCCAGATCACGAAGATCACCGGGCCGATCTGCCAGCCGAAGTCCTGGGTGAAGGAGAGCCGGTCGGACGCCGGGGTCTGCCCGCGCAGATCGGCGAACTGCAGTGAGAGCACTGCGAAGGCGATACCGACGATCAGCTGGCCGGCCATCTTCGCCTTGGCCCGGAGGCCCAGCGAACGCTGCTTGACGATCTTGATGTAGTCGTCCAGGAAGCCGACCAGGCCCATCCCGGCGAAGAGGAACAGCACCAGCACACCGGAGAACGTCGGATCGCTGGAGGTGATCACCTTCGTCACGGCGTAGGCGATGATCGTGGCCAGGATGAAGGAGATACCGCCCATGGTGGGCGTGCCCTTCTTGCTGCCGTGGGTCCGTGGGCCGTCATCGCGGATGAACTGCCCGTACCCCTTCTTGGCCAGCAACTTGATCAGCAGCGGAGTGCCGATCAGGGTCAGGAAGAGACCGATCATTCCGGAGAAGAGGATCTGCTTCATCGAGTTCATCGGGACGCGGCTCCACCCTCGGCGCCCGCGGCGCCCAGCATGCCGTCGTCCAGCAAGGCTGCGGCGACCCGCTCCAGCCCCACCGACCTGGACGCCTTCACCAGCACGACATCTCCCGGCCGCAACTCGCTGCGCAACAGGTCGATCGCCGCCCGCGCGTCGGACACGTGCACCGACTCCTCACCCCACGAACCCTCGTTCTTGGCGCCCATGTCGAGCCAGGCCGCTTCCCTGCCGCCGACCGCCACGAGCTTGCTGACGTTGAGCCGGACGACCAGGCGCCCGACCGCGTCGTGTTCGGCGAGTGACTCCTCGCCCAGCTCGGCCATCTCACCGAGCACCGCCCACGTACGACCGCCCTTCGCCTGGCCGGCTGCGCCCATCGCGACCAGCGCTCGCAGCGCCGCTCGCATGGACTCGGGGTTCGCGTTGTAGGCGTCGTTGACGACCGTCACGCCGTCCGCGCGCTCGGTGACCTCCATACGCCAGCGGGAGAGCGTGCCGGCTTCGGAGAGCGCTGCGGCGATCTCGTCCACGGGCATGCCCAACTCATGGGCTACGGCGGCCGCGGCGAGCGCGTTCGACACGTGGTGCTCACCGTACAGCCGCATGGTCACATCGCTGCACCCGGAGGGTGTGCGAAGCGTGAAAGCGGGCTGACCAAGATCCGTGAGCCGGACATTCTCGGCACGTACGGCGGCCTCCGGGGACTCGCCGAACAGAACCGTGCGGGCCTTGGTGCGCGGCGCCATGGCACGGACGTACGGGTCGTCGGCGTTGAGCACCGCGACCCCGCCGTCGTCGGCCGCGGGCAGCGCCTCGACGAGCTCGCCCTTGGCCAGGGCGATCTGCTCACGGCCGCCGAACTCGCCGATGTGCGCGCTGCCGACGTTCAGCACCACACCGATCCTCGGCGGGGTCAGCCCGGCGAGGTAGCGGATGTGGCCGACGCCGCGGGCGCCCATCTCCAGGACGAGATGGCGGGTGGAGTCCTCGGCGCGCAGCGCGGTCAGCGGCAGCCCGATCTCGTTGTTGAGGTTCCCCTCGGGCCAGACCGTCGGGCCGTGGCGCTGCAGCAGCTGCGCGATCAGGTCCTTGGTGCTGGTCTTGCCGGCCGAGCCGGTGAGGCCCACGACGGTGGTGCCCAGCCGCGCGACGACGGCGCGGGCGAGTGCGCCGAGCGCGGCGACCACGTCGTCGACGACGATCGCGGGGACGCCGAGCGGACGGGCGGCCAGCACGGCCACCGCGCCGGCCTCGACGGCGGCGGCCGCGAAGTCGTGGCCGTCGACGCGTTCACCGGCGAAGGCCACGAACAGGGCGCCGGGGCGGACCGCACGGGAGTCCGCCACGACCGGTCCGGTCACCTGGCGGCCGTCGTCCGGTATGTCGTACTGCTGCCCTCCGACGATGCTCGCGATCTCGGCGAGCGACAGGGAGATCACAGGTCACCCCCGGCTCTGGGCGGGCGGTGACGGTAAACGGGTTGTGCACGCATGGCGGTGTGTCATCCCTGGTGGTTCGGCTGCGGTGACTTCAAGGAAGCCTCGATGGCCTCGCGCAGTACCTGGCGGTCGTCGAAGGGGCGGACCACTCCGGCGATGTCCTGGCCCTGCTCGTGGCCCTTGCCGGCGACGATCACGGTGTCACCGGGCTCGGCACGGGCGACGGCGGCGGCGATGGCGGCGGCACGCTCTTCTTCGACGAGCACCGTGCCGCGTTCATGGATGGGGACCTCCGAGGCGCCCGCGAGCATGGTCGCGAGGATCGCCAGGGGGTCCTCGCCGCGCGGGTTGTCGGAGGTGAGTACGGCCGTGTCGGCGAGCCGGGCCACCGCGGCACCCATGGGGGCGCGCTTGTGCGGGTCGCGGTCGCCGCCGCAGCCGAGAACGGCGTGCAGTTTGCCGTCGGTGACCTTGCGCAGGGCGCGCAGAACCGATTCGACGGCGTCGGTCTTGTGCGCGTAGTCGACGACCGCCAGATACGGCTGGCCGGCGTCGATGCGCTCCAGGCGGCCGGGGACGCCGGGGACGGCGGCGACACCGTCGGCCGCGGTCTGCGGGTCGATACCGGCGACGACCAGCGAAACGATCGCGGCGAGCGCGTTGGCGACGTTGAACGGGCCGGCGATCGGGGACGCGGCGCGCAGGGTGACGCCGTCCGGGCCGTGCACGGTGAAGGTCGAGCCGAGGGTGCCGACCTCGACGTCGGCCGCCCGCCAGTCGGCGTCGGGGTGGCCCTCCGCGGAGAAGGTGGTGACCGGGACCTCGGACTCGCCCTCGGCCAGCCGCTTGCCGTACTCGTCGTCGAGGTTGACGACACCGGCGCGGCTGCGGGCCTTGGTGAAGAGCTGGGCCTTCGCCTGGAAGTAGTCCTCCATGCCGGAGTGGAACTCCATGTGCTCCGGGCTGAGGTTGTTGAAGATCGCCACGTCGAAGACGCAGCCGTCGACCCGGCCCAGGACCAGCGCGTGGCTGGAGACCTCCATGGCCAGCGCGCGGACGCCGCGCTCACGCATCACCGCGAACAGCGCCTGGAGGTCGGTGGCCTCGGGGGTGGTGCGCTCGGACTTGATGCGCTCGTCGCCGATACGGGTCTCGACAGTGCCGATCAGTCCGGTCAGCCCGCCGTCGGGGCGCCGGGCGGCCGCGGCCCGCAGTCCGCCCTCGATGAGGTAGGCCGTGGTGGTCTTGCCGGAGGTGCCGGTGATGCCGATCTGGAGGAGGTCCTCGCCCGGCGCTCCGTAGATGGAGACGGCGAGGGCACCCATCCGGGCGCGGGGGTTCTCGACCACGAGGACCGGCAGACCGGTCGCGGCGGCGCGCTCGGCGCCGGACGGGTCGGTCAGCACCGCGGCGGCACCGAGGTCGGCGGCCTGGGCGACGAAGTCGGCACCGTGCAGACGCGCGCCGGGCAGCGCCGCGTAGACGTCACCGGGGCGGACCGCCCGGGAGTCATGGGTGATGCCGGTGACCATGACGGGCTGCGCGGCGTCAGCCGCTCCGGTGGAGCCGGTGCCTGCACCGGGGTGGCCGGCGTCCGGAGCCGGGCTTCCCAGCTGCTCGGCGAGGTCCGCCAGGGGGGTGGGGCGGACCCGTTCAGGGCGCGGAGCTCCCGGGTAGGTACCGGAGCCCTTCTCGGCGTGCTGGGGTTTCGGGGACTGATCAGCGTGTGACACGGCGGTGAGCGTACCGGGCACCACCGGCCCGGGGCGAAGTGAGGGCCTTGTGGAGGAGCAGTTTCCCGGAGTGGGGGTGCCCTCCGGGGTGCCGTCTGGAGTGATGGTCATCACGGCGGAATTGCCTCGATTTCATTGGCCTGGCGTGAAGGTGACCGGCAGCCGCGGGGGCTTGGCGCCGGTCGGCGGTACCTGGAGGGTTTTCAGCGCGAAGGCCATGACCTGCTGGTAGATCGGGCCGCAGACCTGGCCGCCGAAATAGCTGCCCGTCGTGGGGTTCTGGACGGCGCAGTAGACCGTGATGCGGGGTTTGTCGGCGGGGGCGAAGCCGGCGAACGAGGCGGTGTAGCCGTGGTAGCGGCCGGTCCTGGGGTCCACCCGGTTGGACGTGCCGGTCTTGCCGCCGACACGGTAGCCGTCGATCTTCGCCTTCGCGCCGGTGCCTTCCTCGTCGTCCACCACCGATTCCAGCATGGTGGCCAGCGTGGCCGCGGTCTTCCGGCTGATCACGCGGTTCTTGGCGGGCGCGGGCGCCCGGGTGTAGTGCCCGTCGGGCCCGGTGCTGCCGCGGACCAGGGAAGGGGCGATGCGCCGGCCGCCGTTGGCGATCGTGGAGTAGACGGAGGCGGCCTGTACGGCGTTGAGGGACAGCCCCTGGCCGAACGGGATGGTGAACTGCTGCGAGGTGTTCCACTTCTGCGGCGGGGCCAGGATGCCGTCGGTCTCCCCGGGGAAGCCGAGCCCCGTGGGCCGGCCGATCCCGAACTTGCGCAGGTAGGAGTGGAGGACCCGGTTGGCCTCGGGCTGGGTCCTGCCGAGCTGGCCGGTCGCGAGGATGGTGCCGATGTTGCTGGACTTGGCGAGCACCCCGTTGAGGGTCAGATGCCAGGTGGCGTGGTCGACGTCGTCCGCGAACAGCCGGTCGCCCCGGTGCAGCCGGTTGGGCACGGTGACCCGGGTGGCCGGTGTGGCGACGCCCTCCTCCAGGACGGCGGCCATCGACATCACCTTGCTGGTGGAGCCCGGTTCGAACGCGTCGGTCAGCGCGGCGTTGCCCAGCGCTTCCGGGTCGGCCTCGGACACCTCGTTGGGGTCGAAGCCGGGAGCGTTGGCGAGCGCCAGGATCTCACCGGTCCGGGTGTCCTGGACGACGACGTAGCCGCGGTCGGCGCCGGACTTGGCGACCTGCTGAGTGATGGCCTGCTGGGCCGCCCACTGGATGTCGCGGTCCAGGGTCAGCTCGACATCGCTGCCGGGGACGGCGGGGTGTTCCTGGGTGTCGGCGGTGGGCACCCGGCGGCCGCCGGACTGGGCGTAGACGAGTTTGCCGTCCTTGCCCGCCAGCTGCTTGTCCAGGCGCGCTTCCAGGCCGCCGCCGCCCTTGCCGGCGCCGTTGACGAAGCCGAGCACGCCGGCGGCGAGGTTCTTGTTGGGGTAGAGGCGCTTGCTGTGCTTGTCGGCGAAGATCCCGAGCAGGACGTCGGGCCGGGGCGCGTTCTTGGGCGCGGCAGCCGCCTCCGCGTCGAGGGTCGTGCGCAGGTCCTTGATCTTCTTCCAGACCTGCGGGCTCTGCTGCCGGGCGAGCAGGGCGTAGCGCGCCTTCGGCCGGTCGAGCTTGCCGGCCAGGGTGGCCTTGTCCGTGCCGAGGATCGGGGCGAGCAGCGCGGCGGCCCGCTGCGGGGCATCGTCGATCTTGGTCTTGTCGGGCGCCAGCAGGCTCGGGTCGGCGGTGATGTCGTACGCGTCGACGGTGGTGGCCAGGTCCACGCCGTTGCGGTCGGTGATCGCACCGCGTTCGGCGGCCAGCTTGACCGGTACGTACCGGTTCTCGTTGGCCTTGGCGGCGAACGCCGCGGCGTCCACGGCCTGCACCTGGAAAAGCCGTACGACGAAGATCAGCATGATCAGCGTCAGCCCGAGGGCGACCAGCCGCAGCCGCGGGCGCGGGCTGCCGAGCCGGAGCGCCGGGGAGCCGGGGCGGGGGCGTACGGGACGGGCGGCGGGCCGGGGCCGGGAGCCGGGGCGGGGTGTGGGCCGCCGGGCAGCGGGCGGGCGGCCGGCCCCGCTGCCCGCCCGGCCGCCGCGCTGGGCGGGGCGCGGCACCCGGCGGGGGTCCCTGGGCTCGGTCATGCCGCGTTCACCTGCCGGAGGTCGTCGGGGAAGGAGGGGCCGCGGTGCCCGGCCCGGGTGGGGCGCCGCCGTCGGACGGGGCGCGGGTGGCGGACGAGGTCAGGGAGGCCGGGGAGGCCGGTGGGGCGGGAGCGGCCGGGCCCGTGGCGATACCCGGTGCGCCCTCCTGGCCCAGCACGCCGGACACCGCCGGGACCGGGGGCACCGCCGGGCGGGGCAGGGCGGCGGAGGCGGGCGCGCCCAGCGGCGACGGCCCGGCGGAGCTGCTCAGCGGCGCCCCCTCCGGCCCGGCCACGCTCGGCCTGCCGCGGACCGTGCCGTCCGGGAGCAGGAACGCCGGGGTGCCGCCGGGCACCATGCCCAGCTTCCGGGCCCGCCGTTCCAGCGCGCCCGGGGCGGAGTAGGCGTCGACGTCCTGCTGGAGCGCCTGCTGCTCGTCCGTCAGCTCGTCGGTCTGCTTCTCCAGCTTGCTGAGCTCGAACGACCCTTGGTTGAGGGCGGAGTTGAGCAGCAGCAGGGTGATCAGGCCGGAGCCGAGGAGGACGACGATGAGCAGCACGAAGGGCGTGCGTGCGGCGGTACCGCGGGCACCGCCGCCGGAGGGGAACAGCGCGGCGAGGCGTTTCTGCCCGCCGCGCGCCCCCTGGCCTTTCATGCGCTGGCCCCGACGCTCTCGCGGATGCGCTCCGCGCCGCGCAGCCGGGCCGGGGCGGCGCGGCGGTTCTCGGCGATCTCCTCCTCCGTGGGGAGTTCGGCGCCGCGGGTCAGCAGCTTGAGCCGGGGCTGATACTGCTCCGGGACCACCGGCAGGCCGGGCGGCGCCGTGTTGGCGGCGCCGGCCGCGAAGACCTGCTTGACCAGGCGGTCCTCCAGGGAGTGGTAGGCGAGCACGGCGATCCGGCCGCCCACCGCGAGGGCGTCGACGGCGGCTGGGACGGCCCGCTCCACACACGCCAGCTCGCCGTTGACCTCGATGCGCAGCGCCTGGAACGTGCGCTTGGCGGGGTTGCCGCCGGTGCGCTTGGCGGCCTGCGGCAGTGCGTCACGGATCAGCTCGACCAGCCGTGCGCTGTTGGTGAACGGTTCCTTGGCGCGCTCCCGTACAACGGCCTCGACGATCCGCTTGGCCTGCTTCTCCTCCCCGTAGGTGCGGAGGATGCGGACCAGCTCACCGGGCGCGTAGGTGTTGAGGACATCCGCGGCGCTGATGCCGGCCGACTGGTCCATCCGCATGTCCAGCGGGGCGTCCTGCGCGTACGCGAAGCCGCGGTCGGCCTCGTCGAGCTGCATGGAGGACACGCCCAGGTCGAACAGCACGCCCTGGACGCGCGGGGTCCCGAGCCGGTCGAGGACCTCGGGGAGCTCGTCGTAGACGGCGTGCACCAGGGTGGCGCGGTCCCCGTACGGGGCGAGCCGCTCGCCCGCCAGCTTCAGGGCGGAGGGGTCACGGTCGAGGGCGATGAGCCGGGCCGCCGGGAAGGTGGACAGCAGTGCCTCGCTGTGGCCTCCGAGGCCGAGCGTGCAGTCGACGACGACCGCACCGGGCTCGGCGAGGGCGGGAGCGAGCAGGTCCAGACACCGCTGGAGCATGACGGGTACGTGGCGAGTGTTGTTGCTCATGCGGCGGCCCCCACGCGCTCGGCCCGCCTGCCGGGACAGAGCGCGCACCTCTTCCTGATTCGCTCGCTACGCTCGCTCATGTGCCTTCCGATGGGGCTGGGCGGCAGGTGGGGCCCCGGCCGCTGGCTGGGGGATGCCGCACGTACCGCTTGGTCCCCGCCCGCTCTGAAGGGGAAGTGGCCCTCCGGCGACGGGGAAGTGACGTCGGAAGACCCTGGGAGCGGGAGGAGGCCGAGCCGTACGTACGACGCGCGCACGCGAGGAATTCGGTATCCAAGGAGAGCGTCACGCCTCCCACTTCGCGCCACTTTAGTCCACCGGCTGCCCCGGTCAATCAACCGGTGCAGCGCGTCCTGCGACGGCTTTCCCGCCGCCTCCCCCTTGGGCTCGTCACCCGGACGGCGGCGACACGGGCGGACCTGTGGGTTACCTCACAAGGGGTGATGATGACCCCTATGCCCGACCTCTCGTGCGGCTGAAACGACCGGCGCCGATTACGGTGATTCCATGTCCATACCTGCGTCGCAGCCGCTGCCCCCGTCCGCCGATGGTGCCGCCGTCCGTACCGGTGACACGGTCACCGACAGTCTCGTCGAGGCGAACAAGCGCTACGCCGCGGCCTTCACCGACCCCGGGATGGATGCCCGGCCGGTCCGCAAGGTCGCCGTCGTGGCCTGTATGGACGCCCGGCTCGACCTGCATGCCGCGCTCGGTCTCGAACTCGGCGACTGCCACACCATCCGCAATGCGGGCGGCGTGGTCACCGACGACATCATCCGTTCCCTGACGATCAGCCAGCGTGCCCTCGGCACCCGCACCGTCGTCCTCATCCACCACACCGGGTGCGGTCTGCTCAGCCTGACCGAGGACTTCCGCCACGACCTGGCGGCCGAGGTCGGACAGCGCCCCACCTGGGCGGTCGAGGCGTTCAAGGACCTCGACGAGGACGTCCGGCAGTCCATGCAGCGGGTGCGCACCTCGCCGTTCCTGCTGCACACCGACGACGTCCGCGGCTTCGTCTTCGACGTGACGACCGGCCTGCTGCGGGAGATCGACCCGCAGGGCTGACCCCCGCCCCGGCGCTCCCGGCGTCCGGACCGGCCCGGAAAGACCGGGTTCGCCCGGAACGCCGGGAGATAACCTTGTGAGTTATCCACAGGTCATGACGCGGAGCCGCGCGGGCGGCAAGAATGCGTAAGTGCCGTCGTCCCGGCCCCGGCCGGGCACGATGCGCACTGTGTCGGGGTGGGCCGGGTCCGCAAAGGGGGCATCGGCCCGTGGTACGGGCCGAGGAGGGCCGAGTGACGACGTATGACGAACGAGCGAGCCTCAGCGATCTGACCTCCACCGCGGAGCGGGTTCACCGGTCGGTGGAGGAAGTGATCGAGGGCAAGCCGGAGGTCGTACGCCTCGCGCTGACGGTGCTGCTGGCCGAGGGACATCTGCTCATCGAGGACGTGCCCGGCGTCGGCAAGACCATGCTCGCCAAGGCACTGGCCCGCTCCATCGACTGCTCGGTGCGGCGCATCCAGTTCACGCCCGACCTGCTGCCCTCCGACATCACCGGCGTCAGCATCTTCGACCAGCAGCAGCGGGACTTCGAGTTCAAGCCCGGCGCGATCTTCTCCCAGATCGTGATCGGCGACGAGATCAACCGCGCCTCGCCCAAGACCCAGTCGGCGCTCCTGGAGTCCATGGAGGAGCGCCAGGTCACGATGGACGGGCAGACCTACCAGCTCCCCGATCCGTTCATGGTGGTCGCCACCCAGAACCCGGTGGAGATGGAGGGCACCTACCCGCTCCCCGAGGCGCAGCGGGACCGCTTCATGGCGCGGGTGTCGATCGGCTACCCCAGCCCGGCGGCCGAGCTCCAGATGCTGGATGTGCACGGCGGCGCCTCACCGCTCGACGACCTCCAGCCGGTCGCGCACGCCCACGAGATCGTCAAACTGATCGACGCGGTGCGGACGGTCCATGTCGCCGATACGGTGCGCAGATACACCGTCGATCTGGTGGTGGCCACCCGCAGCCACCCCGAGCTGCGGCTCGGCGCCTCGCCCCGGGCGACCCTGCATCTGCTGCGCGCCGCCAAGGCCTCGGCCGCGCTCCAGGGGCGGGAGTACACCCTCCCGGACGATGTCCAGTCACTGGCGGTGCCGGTGCTCGCCCACCGGCTGCTGCCCACCGCCCAGGCCCAGTTGAACCGCCGTACGGCCGAGCAGATCGTGCTGGAGATCCTCCAGCGCGTCCCGGTCCCCGAGCCGACCGCACAACCATGGCGGACCCCCGGACAACGACCGCCCGGCGTACGGGGGTTGTGATGTCGGGCGGGGGGAGCGAGGGCGCTCCGGAGCGGGACGGGCTGCGGGCCGCCCTCGGGGGACTGACGACCCGGGGCCGCTCGTTCCTGGCGGCCGGGGTGGCCGCCGCGGTGTGCTCCTACCTCCTGGGGCAGGCGGACCTGCTGCGGGTCGGTCTGCTGCTCGCCGCCCTCCCACTGGTGTGTGTGCTGGTCCTGCACCGCACCCGCTACCGCGTCGCGGGCAGCCGGGCGCTCACCCCCGCCCGGGTGCCGGTGGCCGCCGAATCCCGGGTGCGGCTGCGGATGGAGAACATCTCCCGGCTGCCGACGGGCGTGCTGATGCTCCAGGACCGGGTGCCGTACGTCCTCGGACCCCGGCCGCGCTTCGTCCTGGACCGGGTGGAGGCCGGCGGCCTCCGCGAGGTCTCCTACCGCGTCCGCTCCGACCTGCGCGGACGCTATCCGCTGGGGCCGCTGCAACTGCGGCTCTCGGACCCGTTCGGAATGTGCGAGCTGACCCGCTCGTTCAGCACCTCCGACATCCTGACGGTCGTGCCGCGGGTCGAACCGCTGCCGGCGGTACCGCAGCCGGGCGAGGCCACCGGCTACGGCGAGGGGCGGCAGCACTCACCGGCGCTGGCCGGAGAGGACGACGTCATCCCGCGCGGTTACCGGCACGGCGACGATCTCCGCCGCATCCACTGGCGCTCCACCGCCCGCTACGGCGAGCTGATGGTCCGCAGGGAGGAGCAGCCGCAGAAGGCGCGCTGCACGGTCCTGCTCGACACCCGCGAGACCGCCCACCCCGGCTCGGGTCCCGACTCGGCCTTCGAGTGGGCGGTGGCGGGCGCCGCCTCCACCGCGGTGCATCTGCTGGAGCGCGGCTTCTCGGTGCGGCTGCTGACCGACACCGGCAGCTCGGTGCCGGGCCCCGACGGCACCGGCGGCCTCGCGGGCGGCTCCGACTCCGCCGACGCCGCGGGCCTGCTGCTGGACACCCTCGCCGTCGTGGACCACTCCGAGCAGCCCGGCCTGTCGGCGGCGTACGAGGTCCTGCGCGGCGGCAACGAAGGACTGCTGGTCGCCTTCTTCGGTGATCTGGACGAGGAACAGGCGGCGGTCGCCGGACGGATGCGGCAGCGCAGCGGCGCGGCCGTCGCCTTCGTCCTGGACGGCGACGCCTGGACCCGGGGCCCCGGCGGCCTCGCCTTCTCCGACGGCCAGGTCCCGCTGGCCGAACGGCTGCGGCTGCTGCGGGAGGCCGGCTGGACGGCGCTGCCGGTGGCCCCCGGCGACAGCCTCGCCGCCCTGTGGCGCGCGGCCGCGGACCGTACGGGCGCCCCGGAGACGGTGGCGGGTGGCCGGTCATGAACGGGGACACGCGCCGTGGACGTATCAGGGACGGGCGGCCGCTGAGGGACGAGAGGCCGCCCGCGGAAGGACGGCCGGGAGCGCGGTGTTCCCGCGGCCGGATCAGCGGCCGGCGCGGCCCTCGCCCCGGCGGCCCCGAGCGAAGCGAGGCACAGGCATGAGCGGCCGGGCCCGGCTGGCACTGTGTGCGGCGGTGGCCACGCTGTGCGCCGCCGGCGCGCTGCTGCCGCTGGTGGAACCGATCAGCTGGCTGATCCAGGCGGCGGTCCTGCTGGCCGTCGTGACCGGAGTGGGCGCGGCCGTCCGCCGGGTCCCCCTGGCCGGACCACTGGTTATCGGCGCCCAGGTGCTGACCTGTGTGCTGCTGATGACCCTGCTCTTCACCCCGGGCGAGGCGATCCTCGGCCTGCTGCCCGGCCCGGACGCCCTCGGGGAATTCGGCCGGCTGGTGCAGGCCGGCATCCGGGACGTGGGCCGGTACGCCACCCCCGCCCCCGTCACCCCCGGCATCCGGCTGCTGCTGATCTCCGGTGTGCTGCTGATCGGCCTGATCGTGGACGCGCTGGCGGTCACGTACCGCAGCGCCGCTCCCGCCGGGCTGCCGCTGCTCGCGCTCTACTCCGTGGCGGCGGGACTGTCCCAGGGCGGCGCGGGCTGGCTGCGGTTCCTGGTCGCGGCGGCCGGCTATCTGCTGCTCCTGCTGGCCGAGGGCCGGGACCGGCTCTCCCAGTGGGGCCGGGTGTTCGGCGGCGGCGGAGCGGACCGGCCGGACCGCGGACCGGGATTCGCCGCCCTCGGCGGTCCGGCCCTGGCCCCGGTCCGTACGGGCCGCAGGATCGGCGCCCTGGTCCTCGGGATCGCCTTGGTGGTGCCCGCCCTGCTGCCCTCCCTCGGCGGGGGGCTGTTCGGCGGCTCCGGCGGCGGTGCGGGCCCCGGTGGCGGGGGCGGCACGATCTCCGCGGTGAACCCCCTGGTGTCGCTGCAGGACAGCCTCAACCAGCCCGAGGACAAGGAAGTCCTCAACTACCGCACGACCGCCACCGACACCCGCGACCTGTATCTGCGGATCGTCGCCCTCGACCAGTTCGACGGCACGACCTGGAAGCCGTCCGAGCGCACGGTCACGGACGTCCCCGACCGGCTGCCCGAACCGCCCGGCCTGAGCCCCGCCGTCGACCTCAACCGGATCAACACCTCGATCTCGACCGCCGAGTGGTACGCCCAGAACTGGCTGCCGCTCCCCTACCCGGCGGCCAAGGTGGACATCTCCGGACGCTGGCGCTTCGAGCCCAAGGGCCGCACGCTCGTCGGCGACCGCGGACAGAACACCCGCGGCCTCCAGTACCAGGTCGAGAGCCTCCAGGTGCGGCCCACGTCCGGGCAGCTGGCCGCCGCCCCCGCGCCCCCGTCCGGTCTGCTGCGCGAGTACACCAAGGTTCCGCGCTCGCTGCCCCGGGTCGTCCGCAGCACCGCACGCCAGGTCACCCGCGGCGCCCCGACCGCCTATGCGAAGGCCGTCAAACTCCAGGACTGGTTCGCGCTCAACGGCGGCTTCAGCTACAACACCGACGTCCGGGCCGGCAGCGGCTCCCAGGCCATAGCGCGCTTCCTGCGGCAGAAGGAGGGCTTTTGCGTCCACTTCTCCTTCTCGATGGCGGCGATGGCCCGGACGCTGGGTATCCCGGCCCGGGTGGCGGTCGGTTTCACCCCCGGCACCAAGCAGCCCGACGGCACCACCTCGGTCGGTCTCAAGGACGCGCACGCCTGGCCGGAGCTGTACTTCCAGGGCATCGGCTGGACCCGCTTCGAGCCGACCCCGAGCCGCGGCAGCATCCCGGACTACGCCTACCCCGCCGCCCCGGACACCCCCGACCCGGACAGCCCGGACCCCGAGCCCTCGCGGCCCACGGCCCCGGACAGCCCGTCGGCGGACCCGACCTGCGGCCCCGATGAGCGCCGGGCCGGCTCCGGTATGGCCTGTATCGCGGTGCCCACGGAGTCCGGCACCCAGCCGCCGGACGGCGGCTCGTCCCCCTGGACGGTCGTTGCCCTGGCACCGGCCGCGCTGCTCGTCCTGCTGCTGCCCGCGGGCCCGCTGCTGTGGCGCCGGCGCATACGCTCCGCACGGCTGGCGGACCAGGACGGCGACCCGGCGGCGAGCACCCTGGCCGCCTGGCAGGAGCTGCTGGACACCGCCTGGGACTTCGGCATCCTGCCGGACGAGTCACTGACCCCGCGCAAGGCCGCCGAGCGGATCATCCGCATCGGAGATCTGCAACCGGAGCCCGCCGAGGCCACCCGCAGGGTCGCCGCGGCGGTCGAGCAGGTCCTGTACGCCCCGCAACCGCAGTCGGTATCCGGGCTCGCCGCGGACGTGGCGCAGGTGCGCTCCGGGCTGCGGGCCGGTGCGGGCCGTGGCCGGCGACTGCGTGCCGAATTCGCTCCGCGCTCCGTGGCCCGGCTCCGTCACGCCGGGTCGGCCCGCTGGTCGGCGCTGCGGCTCCGGTGCCGTGACAGCCGCCCGGTGGCCTGGGCCCGGCGCGCAACGGCCGCCGTCCGGCGGGGCCCACGGCGGGTCTGACCCACGGCACGACGCACTGCGCCAACGGGGCACGCGGTTGCGCACCGGCGGCGGGAAATCAGCGGAGAACACTCAGGCCCGGCGGAAAAGGAACCGCGGGACGGAGCGGTGAACCGGTTTGGCGAACGGGTTTGGCGAAATCCCGGCGCGGGACGACGAAAATCCGGCGGAAAAGGGTGACGGAAAGCGCCGCAGGGCGCAACCGGGAAAGGAAAGACGGAAAGGGCAAAAAGACGTGAAAGAGGCGCAAGGAAACGTCTTCCAGAGCGCGGGGAACTCGCCCGAGGTGACGCTCTCGACACAATCGACGGACGCAGGGAATTCCACGGCACGACGCTTCGTCGGGGCTCAGTGGCCCTGTTGCTCGTCCCGGCGTCGCTGCCAGCGGTCCTCAATGCGGTTCATCATCGAGCGCCGCTGCTTGGCCTGACGGCGTACCTGGGTACCCGCACCGGCTCCGGAACCCGCACCGTGCCGCTGCTCGCCCGACTTTGGCGCTTTCCGCCAGCCGGTGACCGCCAGCACGGCGCAGCCGAGCATCACGAGGAAGCCCACCACGCTGATCCAGATCTGCTGCGCGACCATACCGGCCATGAGCAGGGCGATACCCACCAGGAAGCCCGCGACCGCTTGGTAGACCCGTCGCCGGGTGTACGTACGCAGCCCGCTTCCCTCAAGCGCTGTCGCGAACTTGGGATCTTCGGCGTACAGCGCTCGCTCCATTTGCTCGAGCATGCGCTGCTCGTGCTCCGAGAGCGGCACGGAGTCCTCCTACTCGTCGGTCGCGGGGGGCGACCGGGGTGCGACCCTTTCAGGATAGGCAGGGATTCGCCCCCGTGAAACCCGCCCCTCGACGCCAGTTCACTGTCCGGGCCGCCGCGGCGGCCGGTGGTGATGCTGCCTGCATTCCCCACCCGCCTGTCCGCCATGCCGGAACGTCGTACCCCGATCATACGGGGCGAAGGGGCTGATCGGGTGGTCTGTGGCCGACTGCACGCGGTAGTCGCGTGCACCGCCTGGGTCAGTCGCGCTCCGCGAGGACGTGCAGCTGGGTGGCCACGGAGTGGAAGGCGGGCTGTTCGGCGGCGGCCGCCTCCAGCTTCAGCAGGGCTTCCATCGCGCCGGGCTCGGTGTCGACGAGCACGCCGGGGACCAGGTCGGCGAAGACCCGTACGCCATGGACCGCGCCGACCTCCAGACCGGCAGCGGAGACCAGCTCGGTGAGCTGCTCGGCGGTGAAGCGGCGCGGCACCGGGTCACCCTCGCCCCAGCGCCCGGCCGGGTCGGTGAGGGCCTGGCGGGCCTCGGTGAAGTGGCCCGCCAGGGCGCGCGCGAGGACGGCGCCGCCCAGTCCGGCCGCGAGCAGGCTGAGGGTACCGGCCGGGCGCAGCGCGTCGACGGCGTTCCGGACGCCCTCGGCCGGGTCGTCGACGTACTCCAGCACGCCGTGGCAGAGCACGGTGTCGTAGCCGCCGCGCTCGACGACGTCGAACAGGCCGTGGGCGTCGCCCTGGACCGCGCGCACCCGGTCGGCGACGCCCGCCTCCGCGGCGCGGCGCTCCAGGGCGAACAGGGCGTTGGGGCTGGGGTCGACGACCGTGACGCGGTGGCCCAGGCGGGCGACCGGCACGGCGAAGTTGCCGGTGCCGCCGCCGGTGTCGAGGACGTCCAGGGCGTCGCGGCCGGCGGCCTTGACCCTGCGCTCCAGGGCGTCCTTGAGGACCTCCCAGACCACGGCGGTACGAAGGGATGCGCGCGGGCGCAGCGGGTCAGACACGGCGGGTGGCTCCTCGGCGGGGGCATGAACGTCTAGGCGTGCACCACCCTATTCCGTTCCGCGCCGTCCGCCGCCTGCGGAGGCGCCTGTGACGGGTGTGGCGATGGGTGGGGCGGTGGGGCAGAGGGACAGGGGCAGGGGGGCAGAGAGGCAGGCGGGGAAGCGACGGGGGCCAAGGCGCCCGCATCCGCGAGGGGTGGGGGCGGGTCCGCCGCGCCGTTCCTCCCCTTCCCCTCCCCCCCGGGGCCCCTCCCCACCCCACCCCGCTCCCCCTCCTCCGGCTCACTTCATCTCAGCCGTTCCCCCGCCACCCGCTCCCCCGCCGCCCCAGCCGCCTCAGGTCGCTGCTCACCCCGCCCGCTCCCGCTGGGGTGGCAGAGAGGGCTGGAGGAGCAGCATCCGCTCCACCAGGCGCAGGAACATGGCGGCGTCACGCAGGAGATCGTCGGCGTCGCGACGGCTCGCCGCGTTCGCTATACCGGCCTCGGCCTTCGCCCTGCGGGTGGCGCCGGCGGCGAACAGGGCGCTCCACTCGGCCAGTTCGGGAGCGACCTCGGGCAGCACTTCCCAGGCGCTGCGGATACGCTGCCTGCGGCGCACGGTGGCCTCCGGCCGGCCACGGACGGCCAGGACGGCAGCGGCGGTGCGCAGCGCGGCCAGATGGGCCGTGGCGAACTGCTCGTTGGCGGTTTCGAGGGCCTGTGCTTCGTCGAGGCCCTGCTGGGCCTGGGCGAGCAGGTCGAGTGCGGCGGGTGGTGCGGCCGCCCGCCGCAGGACGGGGTGGACATCGCTCGGGGGACCGTACGCAGCGGAGCTGCCCCTGGCGGGACGAGCTGCCATGACGAACCTCCTGTCGTCGCATGCCGGTTCGGGACCGAATGCCGATTCGGACCGGATGCAGCCATCGTGACGTACGCCACTGACAATCGGCACCGACCTGCACTTTCGTCGAAAAGGGCGCGCATGCGCGGATGGATTCCCGGGATCGGATTCGCAGCATCCCCTTGCGGAACCGGGGGTGGCGTGCGGATACTTTTTGAACTGACCAGTCAGTTCAAGGGAGGGGATCGTGGACAGCACCCCGCACGGAGCGGCGGTCACGGCCACGGGATTCGGGCTCAAGGGCCCCCGCGGATGGGCGTTCCAGGACATCGGCTTCACGGCCGGACCCGGCTCGCTGATCGCCGTCCAGGGCCCATCGGGCTCGGGCCGTACGTGTCTGCTGCTCGCGCTCACCGGCAGGATGAAGTCCGCCGCGGGCACCGCCGAAGTCGGCGGACTGCCGCTGCCGAAGAAGAAGGCCGCGGTCCGGTCCACCACCGCACTCGCCCATGTGCCGGGGGTCGCCGAGCTCGATCCGGTGCTCACCGTGGGCGAGCATCTGCGCGAACGCGCCCTGCTGCAGGGCCGGTTCGGCGGTTCGCTGCGGGCGCTGCTGCGGCCCCGGCGCGAGCGCAGGGCAGCGGCCCGCGCCCTGGTGGACACCGCGCTGACGGCGGCCGGTCTCGACCTGGAGACGCTGCCCAAGGGGATCCGTACGTCCGTGCGTGACCTGGAACGGCTGGAGGCGCTGCGGCTGTCCGTGGCGCTCGCGCTGATCGGCGGTCCGCGGCTGCTGGCCGTCGACGACACCGATCTGAAACTGTCGGACGAGGAGCGCGGCGCGGCCTGGAAGATGCTGCACGGTCTCGCGGCGGCCGGCACCACGGTGCTCGCGGTGTGCAGCGAGCCGCCCGTGGGCGATGAGGACGTGGTGCTGGTCCGTACGGGCAGCCGCCCGGAGCCGACCCCTGAGAGCGCGCCCGGCGCCTCCACCGCCACCACGGACCCCGAGGGCGGCCGGCAACACGGGGACGGCGACGACCAGGAGGGCAGCGAGGGCAGCACGGAGGGCGTCGCCGGGCAGGACGGGAAAGACGAGCAGGCCGGGCAAGGCGGTACGCCCGAACCCGAGGGCGCCGACCGCACACCCGCCGGCCCCACCTCCGGCGACGGGCCCGACGACGAGGAGGGGGTGGCCGATGCGCTCGCCGAAACTGGCCGCGCTTGAACTGAAGCGCTTCGGGAGGGGCAAGCTTCCGCGCGCCGCACTGGCCGCCCTTCTGCTGCTGCCGCTCCTGTACGGCGCGCTCTACCTGTGGTCCTTCTGGGACCCGTACGGGCGGCTGGACAAGATCCCGGTCGCGCTGGTCAACGAGGACACCGGCGCGGCCGTCGACGGGAAGCGGATCTCGGCGGGCGACAGCATCGTCTCCGGGCTGCGCGACAGCCACACCTTCGACTGGCGGCCGGTGGACGCCAAGGAGGCCGCCCGGGGCATCGAGGACGGCTCGTACTACCTGTCGCTGTCCATCCCTGAGGACTTCAGCCGGCGGATCGCCTCCAGCTCCGGGGACCATCCGGAGACCGGCGCCCTGAAGGTGCGGACGAACGACGCGAACAACTACATCGTCGGGCAGATCTCCCGGACGGTGTTCTCCGAGGTGCGCTCCGCGGCCTCCACGAAATCGGCGCGCACCTTCCTCGACAAGATCTTCGTCTCGTTCTCGACGCTGCACGGCAAGACCGAGGAGGCCGCGAACGGCGCCGACCGGCTCCAGGACGGCATCGGGCAGGCCAAGCACGGCACGGGCAAGCTGGCCGACGGCCTGGGCACCGCCAAGGACGGCAGCGGCAAGCTGGTCACCGGCCTGGGCGACCTCGACGCGGGTGCGGGGCGGCTCTCCCGGGGGAGCTCCGATCTCGCCCGGGGAGCCGGGAGCGCCGCCCAGGGCTCGCGCCAACTGGCCGACGGTTCCGGGCAGGTGGCGCAGGGCACCCAGCAGCTGGCCGACAAGGTCAACGGCGTCGTCGGCAAGGTGGGGCCGTTCGTACGGGCGCACGGCAAGGAGATCGGCGAGGCGGCGCAGCTCGTCGCCGACGGTTCGCAGGCGATCCGGGACCATCTGGACAAGCTTCCCGCCGCGGCCTCCACGGGGGCGAAGCTCTCCCGGGGGATCTCCGACCACATGGCCTCCTACTACAGGCTGCGCTGTGAGAGCGGGATCCGGCTCGACACCTCCTGCGCGGAGCTGAAGCAGCTCAAGGAGGAGGCGGCCACCGCGGCGGACAAGGCCGAGGAGGTCAGCGGGTACGTCCACGACCAGAAGAACCTCGACCAACTGGGCCGGGACCTGGACACGCTGCACTCCCTGGCGAGCGAACTGGCGCGGCACGGGCCCACTCTGGGCGCCGACATGGACGCCGCGGTAAAGAAGATCAACGATCTGAACGACGGGGCGCACCAGGTGTCCGCGGGGGCGCGCAAACTGGCCGCCGGCAACGCCCGGCTGGCCGACGGCGCGGACCGGCTCAACGAGGGTGCGCACCAGTTGCACGACGGCACGGGCCGCGCGGCCGCCGGGATCGGCGACCTCGACTCCGGTGTGGGCAGGCTCAAGGACGGTGCGCAGACACTGAACGGCGGCATGTTCAAGCTCTCGGACGGCTCGCAGAAGCTGGCCGGCGGGCTGCACGACGGGGCGAAGCAGATCCCCGACTACGGCAAGAAGGACCGCGACGCGCGCACCCTGGTCATGTCCGACCCGGTGCAGCTGTCTTCGGACGCGGCGCACAAGGCGCCGAACTACGGCACGGGGTTCGCCCCGTACTTCATCCCGCTGTCCCTGTGGGTCGGCGCGATGGTGGCGTACATGCTGATCCAGCCGCTCAACCGGCGGGCGCTGGCGATGGGCGCGGCCTCCTGGCGGGTGGCGCTGTCCGGCTGGCTGCCGGTGTTCGGTGTGGGGGTGCTGCAGACCGCGGCGCTGATGTCCGTACTGCACTTCGCCATCGGTCTGGAGATGGTACGGGCGGCCGGCACGATCGGCTTCCTGGTCCTGGTCACGGCGTGTTTCTCGGCGATCGTGCAATGGCTGAACGCGCAGTTCGGACCGGCCGGGCGGATCCTGGTGCTGGCGCTGCTGATGCTCCAGCTGACCTCGGCCGGCGGCACTTACCCGGTGCAGACCAGCCCCGGCTTCTTCGGCGCCATCCACCCGTATCTGCCGATGAGTTACATCGTGGAGGGGCTGCGCCGGCTCATCACGGGCGGTGGCCTCGCGCCCGTGTGGCAGGGGAGTGTGGTGCTGCTGGCGTTCACCGTGGGGGCACTCGTGCTGACGTCCCTGACGGCGCGCGGGCGCCAGGTGGTGCGGATGAAGGACCTGCACCCGGAACTGAGCCTGTGAGCGCCCACCCGTCGCCCACCACCGCCCTGCCGGAGGCGCATCAATCGTCCGGGGGCGGCACAATCGCCCCCATGGACAGCTCCAATTCACGCCGCGACGCCACCCGGCGCAAGCTCTTCGAGGCCGCGGTCACACTCATCGCCGAACAAGGCTTCTCCTCCACCACGGTGGATGAGATCGCCGAGCGGGCGGGTGTCGCGAAGGGCACCGTCTACTACAACTTCGCGAGCAAGAACGTGCTCTTCGAAGAGCTGCTGCGGCACGGCATCGAGATGCTGGCGACGTCCTTGCAGGCGGCCGCGGAGGAGGTGTCCGAAGGGGGCGGCAGCCGGATCGACGCGCTGGACGCGATGATCCGGGCCGGGCTGGACTTCATCTCCCGTTACCCGGCGCTCACCCAGCTCTACGTCGCGGAACTGTGGCGCACCAACCGGGCCTGGCAGTCGACGCTGATGGTGGTGCGGCAGCGGGCCATCACGGTGGTGGAGGACGTGCTGCGGGAGGCGGTCGCCCGTGAGGAGCTGAGCGAGGAGATCGATATCCCGCTGACCGCCTCGGCGTTGTTCGGGATGGTCCTGGTGGCCGCCCTGGACTGGCAGTCGTACCAGCCGGACCGGTCGCTCGACGAGGTGCACGCGGCGCTGTCGCGGCTGCTCCAGGGGCGGATCAGCGGCCGGCCCTCGCAGTGACGGGAGGGCGTTGCCCGGGAACGGGAAGAGGGTGCGCGCCGTAGTGGTCAGGTACGGCGCGCACCCCTTCTTCTTCCCCCTGGGCCCGCACAAAAGAGTGCGCTGCCCTGGCACGGATCGTTCCCCCACCGATCCGACCAGGACAGCGCTTCCCCCGTTCTCCCCCGTATCCCCCGTATCCCCGTGCTCCCCCGTCACGTCCGGGAGCCGTGCCGTTCCGCCGCCCCGTGTCGGCGGTGCGGCACCGCTTCCCTTCCGTGGCCCCTACTCTTCCGTCCGGGCGGGTTCCGGCCCATCCGCGTACCTACTCATCTCGGCGTCTGAGTACGGATACTCAAAGCTGAGCACCGGCCCCCAGCAGGGGCCTACGATCTGCGGCGTGTCCGTACTTCCCTTGGTGTTCACCAGTGGCTGGGCGAGCGGGATCAACGCCTACGCCGTCGTCCTGCTCTTCGGCCTGCTCGGCGCGACCGGCGTCACCGATGAGGTGCCCGCCGCGCTGCAGCGCCCGGATGTGCTGATCGTGGCCGGGCTGCTGTTCGTGGCCGAGGCCGTCGCCGACAAGGTCCCGTACGTGGACTCGGTGTGGGACGCCGTGCACCTGGTGATCCGGCCGGTCGCCGGTGGTGTGGTGGCTGCGCTGCTGGCCGGCCACAACGGTTCGCTGCCCGAGCTGGCGGCGGGCGCGGTGGGCGGCTCCACGGCGCTGCTGAGCCACCTGGTCAAGGCGGGCACCCGGATCGCGGTCAACACCTCGCCGGAGCCGGCCAGCAACATCGTGCTGAGCCTGGCCGAGGATCTGGGGGTCGCGGGGCTGATCGCCTTCGCCGTGTTCCATCCCGTGGCCGCGGCGGTCATCGCGGGGACGCTGCTGGCCGCGGGCATCGCGGTGGTGGTCCTCCTCTGGTCGCGCATCCGCCGGTTCCTCCAGCGGCGGCGACAGCGGCGCGCGGACAAGCGCCCGGCCGCCGCGGGCGGTGCGGCACCGCCGGTGACCTGACGGCGGCGGCCGCCGGCCGCTCCCGATGTCGGCCCGCGGCCGTCGCGGGGCGGTCCGCCACGGCCGTGCGGGCGTTGTCAGTGGGGCCGGATAAAGTCGCAGGCATGGCACGGATTGCGGTGATCGGCGCCGGGATGGGCGCGATGGCGGCCGCTGCCCGGCTGGCCGTCGCGGGCCACCAGGTGGCGGTGTTCGAGCGTGACGCGACGCACGGCGGCGCGGTGCGGCGGCTGACACGGGACGGCTTCTGCTTCGACACGGGGCCCGGACTGCTGCATCTGCCTGCCGTCTACCGCGATCTGTTCCTCAAGACCGGCCGGGAGCCGCTGGAGAGCTGCGTCGAGCTGTCCCAGGTGGACCCCGCCGCCCGTCATGTCTTCGCCGACGGCACGGCCGTCTCGCTGCCGAACGCCTCGCGGGCCGGTGTGCTGGCCGCCCTGGACGAGGCACTGGGTGCGGGCTCCGGGGAGCGCTGGAGCGAGCTGGTGGGCCGCGCCCGCCAGGCCTGGGACGCCACCCGCCGGCCGCTCCTGGAGGAGCCGCTCTGGCAGGACTGGCGGGTGCTGGGCCGCGATCCGTATCCGGCGGTGCGCAGGCGCGGCCTGTTCGGCCGGGGCAAGGGACCCACCACCGCCACCCTCGCCGAGGTGGCGCGCCGGGAGCTGGCCGATCCCCGGCTGGTCGCGCTGCTGGAGAGCCATGCGCTGGCGTACGGCTTCGATCCGCGCAGCGCCCCGGCGAGCGCCGTCGTGCTGCCGTACATGGAGCAGACCTTCGGGAGCTGGTATCCGCGCGGCGGGATGCGGGCGCTGGCCGACGCGCTGTACGAGCGCTGTGTGGCGCGCAAGGTGGAGTTCAGCTTCGGCACCGCGGTGACCGGGATCGTCGAGAAGGACGGCCGGGCGGCGGGCGTGGAGCTGGCCGACGGCCGGGTGTCCGAGGCGGAGTTCGTGGTCGCGGGCGTCGATCCGGTGCGGCTCGTGGAGCTCTGCCGGGGGCGGGAGCCGTGGGGTGCGGAGGATGTCCGCCCCGCCCCGCGGCCCGGGGACCGTGCCACCGCGCGGCTCACGGTCTGCCTCGCGCTGCGCGGGGCGCGCCCCGCGGACGCCGCTCATCGGACGGTGGTCCATGCCGCGGACCGCACGGCCGAGTTGGCGGGTGTGTTCGGCGACGGTTCCGGGCCGCGGACCCCCTGCGAGCGGCCCACGGTCACGGTGCTGCGCCCGGACGACCCGGCCACCCGGCCCGACGACGCCCATGAGGCCGTGACCCTGACCGCGACGGTGGCTCCGCACGGCCCGGTCGACTGGCACGACAGCGCGGCCGTGACGGCCGGCGCGGACCGGATGACGGACGTCGCCGAGGCCGCGGTTCCCGGGCTGCGGGAGCGGGTGCTGTGGCGGGAGGTGCTGCCCCCGGCGGACGACGCGCTGGTGCCGGGACCGGCGCTGGCGGGCCAGGACGGCCGGTTCCTGCGGCCCGGCAACCGCACCCGGATACCGGGGCTCTACGCGGTCGGCGGCTGGTCGCACCCGGGCGGCGGGACGGCCCATGCCGGGATGTCCGGCGCGATCGTCGCGGGCCTGATCGTGAACGGCGACGACTGGCACGGATCCACGTAGTGGCTGCGCCTTGCTTTTGCCCCACGTTTTTGGCTTTCCCGCCGTTTCGCTGCGCTTTGCCTCGGCCCGCGTTTTCGGCTGGCCCGCCGTTTCGCTGCGCTTTGCCTCGGCCCGCGTTTTCGGCTTGCCCGCCGTGTGGGTTGCTCGCCGTTGCGCCTGCGGCGGGCCAGGTGGTTTGTGGGTGCGGTGACGGGCCTCCGGTGCCTGGTGTGTGGACTGCTTCGCTTTACGTCCACACACCAGACCCCTCCGGCCCGTCCCCTC
>NZ_JBHYPE010000013.1:0-180093 GCF_042746015.1 Streptomyces sp. NPDC058773 | reverse complement strand
CCGAAGACTCCACCCAGCACTCCCCGACGGGGGGGGGGGGGGGGGGGGGCCCCGGCCCCCCCCCCCCCCCCCCGCCCCCCCCCCCCCCCCCCGGGGCCCCCCCCCCCCCCCCCCCCCACGCCGGCTACTTCGCGCCGGGCACCGGCAGCCTGCGCAACTTCGCGCTCGTCGGGGTCGGCGCGACCAGCACCGTCGCCTGCGCGTCCGACGACCCGCAGTGCGGCACCCGTCCGGTCTGAGGGGACCGCGGGGCAACGAAACGGCGGCCGCAGGCACGGCCCGGCGCCCGGGGACGGGCCGTGCCTGCGGAGACCGCCCCCGGTCACGGCGCCGCCCACGAGGCGGGAGACGGCGCGGGTGACCGGAGTGACAGGCACCGCTTCGGCGCGCGCCTCCGAGCTGTCCGGAAGGGGGACGAGTGAGCAACCGCCCGCATACGATGAGCCACATGGGTGATGTGCTGGCCGGTTTTCACGCCGTCTGGGAGTTCGACACGGACTCCGTACTCATCCGCTTCGAACGGGGGATCCGCAGGCCGAAGCTGTTCCAGGCGCTCGGCGAGCGACGCATTCCGTACGAGGCGCTGAACTCCGTGGAGGTGACCGAGGGCAGACGTGGCACGGTGGTGCTGCACGCCGTGCCCCGGCACGGCGCCGACCCCCTGATGGAAGCGGCGGACGGGCAGCTCAAGGAGGACTCCGACCCCTACCGGCTGGTGCTTCCGGCCGACCGCGAGACGCTCGCCGAGTACTACGCCGACGAGCTGCGCACGGTGCTCGGCCCCGATGCCAAGGAGCCCGCCGACCGCCACCTGGTGGCCGCGCCGGAGCCTCCGCTGCACTTCAAGGCGTATGACGGCAAGGCGTCCTTCGACGGGCGTGCGGTCGCCTTCCGGTGGTTCTGGACGGGTGCGTCCTCGGCGAAGTGGAAGTGCGGCGACCAGTCCTTCCCCGTAGGTGAGCTGGCCGGGATCGAGTGGCGGTCGCCGGAGATCCTCAACGGCTATCTGCGGCTGCTGGAGCGCGGGGCCCGCGAGCCCGGGACGGGCGAGGCGGACCAGGACCCGGCCGCCGTGGTGTTCGGGCTGGGGTACGGCCCGGTGCACGAGTCACTGCCGTTCGCGGCCTCGGTGCTGCAGGCCGTACGCGCCGCCGAACCGGCCCAGGAGACGCCGGACGCCGCGCCGGTGCGCCACCGGACCGGGGAGACCCGGCGCGACCCGGCGGACATCGCGGACCGGATACGGCACCTCGGCGAGCTGCACGGCGCGGGACTGCTGACCGATGACGAGTTCAGCACGAAGAAGGCCGAGTTGCTGGCGGAGCTCTAGGGCCGGGCCTGTCTCCGCGTCCTGGACTCATACCGTGGTACGGGGTCGAAAGCCCGACCCCTGGTATGACGCCATGGGCCGCGCGCACCGCTTGAATAGAGGCGCGATGAGTGGACGAGCTGTCAACCCCGAAACGGAGCCGGAGCACGGACCCGTGCGTGAGCCGGTCCGGCGGCGGGCGCTGCGCGCCGCACAACAGGCGCTGCGTGTGCTGGCCGTGGAGCTGGGCACCCCGACCGAGCCCGGCACCCCGCTGCTGGGCGGCGTCCGGAGCGTCTGGCTGCGCCGCCTGCCCTATGTGGTCGCGTTCGGGTTCGCGGTCTCCCTGTTGCCGACGACCATCAACGTCCTCGGCAACGACTACGGCCTCAACGGGCGGCTGGCCGGTGCGCTGGCCACCGCGCAGACCGTGCCGCTGCTGCTCGCGGTGACCCGGCCGCTGCAGGCCTGGTGGGTGATCTTCGCGGCGGATGTCATCGGCGCCATGGCGCTCACCGGCACCGATGGTGTGGTGGGGCGCGCCTGGCCCTGGCCGCCCATGGAGATCGTCGGCTATCTCGCGCTGATGCTGGCGCTGTCGCTGCGCGAACGCCGCCGCACGCTGACCGCCGTCTGGCTGACGACCGGTGTGGCGGGGCTGCTCTCCGAGCTGCTCACCCCGGACGGCAGCGAGAGCACCTGGGTGCTGCTGTTCGTGCTCGCCGGTGTGGTGCTGATGATGGGCGCCACGCTGCGCGAACGCGGCGACGCCCAGCGCAAGTTGATGGAGCAGGAGACCATCAGCGAGGCCGAGCGGGCCCGTCGGACGCTGCTGGAGGAGCGCACCCGGATCGCCCGTGAACTGCACGATGTCGTCGCCCACCACATGTCGGTGATCACGGTCCAGGCGGCCAGCGCCCCGTACCGCATCAGCGGGATTCCGCGGGAGGCGGAGGACGAGTTCGGCGCGATCGCGGCGACCGCCCGGGAGTCGCTGGCGGAGATGCGCCGGCTGCTCGGGGTGCTGCGCAGCGAGGAGGCGGAGCAGCACAGCGGCCCGGAGAAGACCCCGCAGCCCGGCATCGGCATGCTGCCGAAGCTGGTCGAGGGGACCGTACGGGCGGGTGTGCCGGTCGAGTTGGCGCTGCCCGAGGAGCCGGTGGCGCTGGAACCGGCGGTGGATCTGTCGACGTACCGCATCGTGCAGGAGGCGCTGGCCAATGTGGTGCGGCATGCCCCGGGGGCGCAGACCCGGGTGTCGGTGACCCCGGCCGCGGACGGCGCCCGGCTGACCGTGTTGGTCGTCAACTCCGCGCCGTCCGCGCCCTCCACGCCCTTGGAGACCACCGGCACGGGGCATGGTCTGATCGGGATGCGGGAGCGGGTCCGGCTGGTGGAGGGTTCGCTCGACACCGGGCCGCTGCCCGACGGCGGCTTCCGGGTCGCCGCCCAACTCCCGCTCCACGCACCGGCGTCCCCGGCATCGCCCCTCTCCACGAAGGATTCGCACCCCGTATGACCACGCGCGTGATCATCGTCGACGACCAGGCCATGGTGCGCGCGGGGTTCGCCGCGCTGCTCGCCGCGCAGAGCGACATCGATGTGGTGGGCGATGCCCCGGACGGTGTGCAGGGCGTCGCCCTGAGCCGCCGGACACACCCCGATGTGGTGCTGATGGATGTGCGGATGCCGGAGATGGACGGGCTGGAGGCGGCCCGGCAGCTGCTCGATCCGCCCGCCGGTGTCACCCACCGCCCCAAGGTCCTGATGCTGACCACGTTCGATGTCGACGACTACGTCTACGAGGCGCTGCGCGCCGGGGCGTCCGGCTTTCTGCTCAAGGACGCGCCGCCGGCCGATCTGATCTCCGCGGTCCGGGTGGTGGCGGCCGGGGAGGCACTGCTCGCGCCGTCCGTGACCCGGCGGCTGATCGCCGATTTCGCCCGCTCGGGGCCGGTGGCCCGTAAGGGGCGGCCCGCCCTGCGGCTGAACGGGCTCACTCCGCGCGAGACGGAGGTACTGGAGCTGATCGCCCGCGGGCTGTCTAACCAGGAGATCGCCGAGGCCCTGATCGTCGCCGAGCAGACCGTGAAGACCCATGTCAGCCGGGTGCTCGCCAAGTTGGCGCTCCGGGACCGGGCGCAGGCCGTGATCTTCGCGTATGAGTCGGGGCTGGTCTCACCCGGGGAGCGGTAGCGTCCCGCGGCCCCGCTGTCTCTCCTCCGGGAGGACGAGCACGGCCGGTGCCCCCCTACCCCCGTAGCCCCCGGGAGTCGGCCCTTCGGTGTGACGCCGCGTCATATCCCTTTTTCCTACGTTGCCCTCCGGCACACCCACGGGAGAGGGAGACACCACCATGTCCAGGCTCCGCACCGGCGCCCGGTGCGACAGACGCCCGTTCCTCGGCACCGCGGCCGTGGCGGCCGTGGCGGCCGTGGCGGCCGTGGCGGACCGTACGCCCGCGGACCGCGACCGGGCGCTCGACGGTCTGCGGGCGCTGGCGCTGCTCGCCGTCCCCACCGGCCACTGGCTGATCGGCGGCTTCACGCTCGACGCCGGGGGCGCGCTGCACAACGCCAGCCTGCTGACCGCCGTCGGCCAACTCGCCCCGGCCAGTTGGTTCCTGCAGTTGCTCGGCATCTTCTTCCTGGTCGGCGGGCATGCGTCGGTGCTGTCGCTGCGGCGCGCCACCGGGCGGGGCGAGTCCGCCGGGGTGTGGCTGCGGGGCCGGCTGGTGCGGCTGGGGCGTCCGGTGCTCGGGGTGACGGCCGTCTGGGCGGTGCTGCTGCCCCTGCTGTACGGACTGGGCGTGCCGGAGGCGACCTTGCGGACCGGGGCGACGCTGGTGATCCAGCCGCTGTGGTTCGTCGGCGTGTACGCGGTGATCACCGCGCTGACGCCGCTCTGCCTGCGCGCCGCCCGGTGGATGGGTGCCTGGGCCGCGGCCCCTCTGGCGGCGTCCGTGGCAGTGGTGGACTACCTGCGCTACGGGCCGTACGCCGATGCCATGCCGCCGTGGCTGAGCCTGCTCAATCTCCTGCCCGGCTGGATGTTCGCCTATCAACTCGGCGTCTCCTGGGGCGAGCGGCGGCTCGGCGCACGCGCCGCCTGGTCGCTGCTGCTCGGCGGCGCCGCGGTGTTCGCCGCGCTGCTGCTGTTCTTCCACTACCCGGCGAGCATGGTCGGCGTCCCCGGGCAGGACCGTACGAACTCCCACCCGCCGTCCCTGCTGGTGGTGGCGCTGGCCGCGGCCCAGTCGGGCGCCGCGGTGCTGCTCCGGGACCGGCTCGGCCGGCTGCTGCGCCGGCCCGCCCTCTGGGCACCGGTGGCGCTGGTCAACCTCTCCGCGCTGACGATTCTGTGCTGGCACCAGACGGCGATGCTCTCGCTGGCCGTCCCGGCGTCCTTCCTGGGGCAGATCCCGGGGCTGACGGTGGTGCCCGACACCCTCGGCTGGCTGCCGGCCCGGCTCCTGTGGCTGCCGGTGTTCGCCGCCGCACTGCTCCTCATCGGCCGCACCACCCGCCGTTTCGAGGCGCCCTGGACCGGCGCCACCCGTGCCCGCCGGGCCGCCGCGGCGCTACTGGCCGCCGGATTCGGGGCGTTCGCGCTGGGACTGGCGTAGGGCCTGTCCGCAACGTCCCGTAGTGCGGGCGCGCGGCGGCCGGAACGCCGTAAGGGGCGGGCGCCCGGCCCGCCCCTCCCGGTCCGCTCCCGTCCCCGGCGGCTACTCCCGTCCCGCCGAGGTGAACGTCATGTCCGCGTACCGCGCCCCCGCGACCTTGCCGGCGATCGGCTCCAGCTGCGCCAGGTCCTCGTCGGTCAGCCGGATCCGGGTCGCCGCGGTGTTCTCCTCGACCCTCGTGCGCTTACGGGTGCCGGGGATCGGGACGACGGCCAGGCCACGGGCCGTGGCCTGCTGCTGCAGCCAGGCCAGCGCGATCTGGCCGGGCGTGGCACCGTGGGCGTCGGCGAGCGCCCGGACCGGCTCCAGCAGCGCGGCGTTGACGGCCGCGTTGTCGCCGGTGAAGCGGGGCTGCTGGCGGCGGAAGTCGTCCGCGCCCAGCTCCTTGTCCGCGTGCACGAACGCACCGGTCAAAAAGCCCCGGCCGAGCGGGGAGTAGGGCACGAGACCGACGCCGAGCTCGGCCGCCGCCTGCACCACGCCGTCCTCGATGTCCCGGCTGAACAGCGACCACTCGGACTGCAGCGCCGCGATCGGGTGCACGGCCTGCGCCGCGCGCAGTTCGCTGCCGGTCACCTCGCTCAGCCCCAGGTGCTTGACCTTGCCCTCGGCGACGAGTTCGGCCATGGCACCGACCGATTCCTCGATCGGGACGTGCACGTCGCGCCGGTGCATGTAGTACAGGTCGATCTCGTCCACGCCCAGGCGCCGCAGGCTGCCCTCGACGGCCTGACGAAGGTAGGCCCGGTCGTTGCGGATGGTGCGCTTGGCAGGGTCGTCCGGGTCGATGGATATCGCGAACTTGGTGGCCAGCACGACCTCGTCGCGGTGCGCCCGGATGAACGGCGCGATGAACTTCTCGTTCTCCCCCATGCCGTACATGTCGGCCGTGTCGAAGAGCGTCACGCCCAGGTCCAGCGCGCGGTCCAGCGTGGCCCGCGCCTCATCGGCGTCCGTGGGCCCGTAGGCGAAGCTCATGCCCATACAGCCGAGGCCCTGCACGCCGACCCTCGGTCCGCCGTTGCCCAGCTCGACCGTCTCGATCTTCTCGTTCCCCATGGAGACCTCAGAACCTCTCGGACGCCCGCTGGGCGTCGGCATAGATGTCGATCTTGTAGTCGAGTACGTCGAGCGTGCTCTGCAGCTCGGCGATGCGCTGCCGTACGTCCTCGCGGTGCGCGGTCAGCAGCCGCTGCCGCTCGGCGAAGGTGCACTCGCCGGCCCGCACCAGCTCGGCGTAGCGGACCATGTCGGCGACCGGCATACCGGTCAGCCGCAGCTTGGTCACCAGGCCCAGCCAGTCCAGATCGCGGTTGGTGAAGCGCCGCTGCCCGGTATGGGTGCGGTCCACGTGCGGCATCAGGCCGATGCGCTCGTACCAGCGCAGGGTGTGGGCGCTGAGGCCGGTGTGCTCGGCCACCTCACTGATCGTGTACCGGTCACGGCCGGCGGGCCTGGGATGTGCGGGCGCGGCGCGGCAGTCACGCACCGCCGCCGGCAGTTCTCTGGTCGCGGTCGCGCCGCTCGTCACCGGCTCGCTCTGCGTTACCGTCATGTCCCGTCTCCCCTGTCGCGTCGGACGTCTCCCGGCGCTCTGGCCGGATGCCTCTCGACGGCCTCAACGCTAGAGACTTCGAGTGCACTCCAGGCAAGCGCCGATCACGCGCAGACTTGACCGGATTTTGGGGACGTTAGGCTCGTGGGCATGCAGAGCCTGCGGATGATCGAGAACTGGCCGGTGCCCACCGCTGCGGCCGCCGTGGTACGAGCCGACGGGTCGGTGGCCGGGTCGTACGGCCCGCTGGAGCACCGCTTCCCGCTGGCGTCCGTGACCAAGCCGCTGGCCGCGTACGCCGCGCTGCTGGCCGTCGAGGAAGGCGCCGTCGAGCTGGACGAACCGGCCGGACCCGAGGGGTCCACGGTGCGTCATCTGCTCGCCCACACCTCGGGGCTGGCCTTCGACGAGCCGCGCCCGATGGCCGAGCCGGGCAACCGGCGGATCTACTCCAACGCCGGTTTCGAGGCGCTGGGCGACCACATAGCCAAGGCGACCGACATCCCCTTCGCGCAATATCTGCACGAGGCCGTGCTCGCGCCCCTCGGGATGACCGCGACGGAGCTGCCCGGCTCGCCCGCCAAGGACGGTGTCTCGACGGTCGCCGACCTGATCCGTTTCGCGGCCGAGCTGCAGGCGCCCCGGCTGCTCGCGCCGCAGACGCTGGCGGCGGCGACCGAGGTCGTGTTCCCGGGGCTGGCGGGTGTGCTGCCGGGCTACGGGCACCAGAAGCCGAACGACTGGGGGCTGGGCTTCGAGATCCGGGACGGCAAGTCACCGCACTGGACGGGCGCCTCGTCCTCGCCCCGCACCTTCGGGCACTTCGGACAGTCCGGGACGTTCCTGTGGGTGGACCCGGACGCCCGCGCGGCCTGTGTGGCGCTCGCCGACCGGGCCTTCGGGCCGTGGGCGATCGAGGCCTGGCCGCCGCTGACGGATGCGGTGCTGGCCGAGCTGGCGCAGCCGGTCTGACCCGGCCGGAGGGGGCCGGCCGCGCCGCCGCGGGCCCGCACCGGGCTCACCCGTACGACGGTTCCGGCCCCATCTCCCACACCAGGCACTCCGCCGCCGCCAGCCCCCGCAGCTCCAGCCCCGCACCGTTGGTGATCCGCGCCGCGTCGCCGGCCTCCAGCCGCTCGTCGCCGAGCTGCACGGCACCGCGTACCACCTGTACATAGGCCCGTGCGGCATCCGGGACCGCGGTGCGCTCACCGTCGGCGAGGCGGCGCACATGCAGCAGGGCCCCGGCCCGCGGTACCGCGTACGGCGTGCCGTCGGCGATCCCGCGCACCACCTCGTACGACGGCTCCCCGCCGGAGTCGCGCGGCGCCAGCCACATCTGGACGAAGCGCAGCGGCCGCTCGCCGTCGTTGCGCTCCACGTGCCGGACGCCGCCCGCCGAGCTGAGCCGCTGGAGATCGCCCGGACGCACGGTGGTCTCGTGGCCGGCCGAGTCGCGGTGGGTCAGCTCCCCCTCGACCACCCAGGTCACGATCTCCGTGTCGCGGTGCGGGTGCTCGTCGAATCCGGCGCCCGCCGCCAGCCGCTCCTCGTTGCAGGCGATCAGCGCGCCGAAGCGCAGATTCTCCGGGTCGAAATGCGGCCCGAAGGAGAACGCGTGCCGCGACTCGATCCCGGCCTCCGCGTCCCCGCCCGGATACCGTTCATGGCCTCTCCGCACCTGAATCATGGGCCCACGGTAGCCCCGCCCCCGCACCTCCCCGCCCCGATGGTGCAGGCTTGTCCCGTGTCTGAACCCGCTTCGCGCGACGCGCACCCGCACTCCGCGACCCTCCGGCGCCTGGAGAATTCGTCCGGCAAACTGGCGGCGGCCGCCATCGCCCGCATGGACGCCACGCTGCCGTGGTACCGCGCGATGCCCCCGGAGAATCGTTCCTGGATCGGCCTGGTGGCGCAGGCCGGTATCGCCGCGTTCACCGAGTGGTTCCGGCATCCGGAGACACCGCAGGCGATCAGCACCGACGTCTTCGGCACGGCGCCGCGCGAGCTGACCCGGGCGATCACGCTGCGGCAGACCGTGGAGATGGTCCGGACGACCATCGAGGTCATGGAGTCCGCGATCGACGAGGTCGCGGCCCCCGGCGACGAGTCGGTGCTGCGCGAGGCGCTGCTGGTCTACGCCCGGGAGATCGCCTTCGCCACCGCCCAGGTCTACGCCCAGGCCGCCGAGGCCCGCGGCGCCTGGGACGCCCGGCTGGAGTCGCTGGTGGTCAACGCCGTGCTGTCGGGGGAGGCGGACGAGGGCGCGGTCTCCCGTGCCGCGGCCCTGGGCTGGAACTCCCCCGAGCATGTGTGCGTGGTGCTGGGCACCGCGCCGGACGGGGACAGCGAACTGACCGTGGAGGCGATCCGGCGCGCCGCCCGGCACGCCAAGCTCCAGGTCCTGACCGGGGTGCTGGGCTCCCGTCTGGTGGTGATCGCGGGTGGTTCGGACAACCCGCTGAAGGCCGCGAAGGCGCTGATCGGCCCGTATGCCGCGGGGCCGGTGGTGGCCGGTCCGGTGGTCTCCGATCTGCTGGCCGCGACCCGGTCGGCGCAGGCCGCGGCCGCCGGGCTGCGGGCCTGTGCCGCCTGGCCGGACGCCCCGCGGCCGGTGCTCGCGGACGACCTGCTGCCGGAGCGCGCGATGGCCTCGGACCCGGTCGCGCGCGAGCAGTTGGTGGAGGAGATCTACAGACCGCTGGAGGAGGCGGGGTCGGCGCTGCTGGAGACGCTGAGCGTCTATCTGGAGCAGGCGAGCAGTCTGGAGGGGGCCGCCAGGATGCTGTTCGTGCACCCCAACACCGTGCGCTATCGGCTCCGACGTGTGACCGACGTCACCGGCTGGTCACCCTCCGACGTGCGCTCGGCGTTCACCCTCCGTATCGCGTTGATTCTCGGGCGCCTGGCTGACGGTGAGGCACAACCCTAGACTTTTGTCGGACACCAACAATTACCCCGATGGTTCTTCGTCCTTGTCCCCACGGGCGGGCGGAACCACCCACAAGAGAGAGTGTGAGGGTGCTCGTACTCGTCGCTCCCGGCCAAGGCGCTCAGACGCCCGGCTTCCTGACCCCCTGGCTCGACCTCCCCGGTGTCGAGGACCGGCTCCGCGCCTGGTCTGCCGCCATCGATCTGGACCTGGTCCACTACGGCACGAAGGCGGACGAGGAGGAGATCCGGGACACCGCGGTGGCGCAGCCGCTGCTGGTGGCCTCCGCTCTGCTCTCCGCCCGCCAGCTGTTCACCACGGCCGACGACGTCGCCGCGCAGGCCGGCGCGGTGGCCGGGCACAGCGTCGGTGAGCTGGCCGCCGCCGCACTGTCCGGCACGCTGTCCGACGAGGCCGCGATGGCTCTGGTGCGCCGGCGCGGTCAGGCGATGGCCGAGGCCGCCGCCGTCACCGAGACCGGTATGGCCGCGCTGCTGGGCGGCGACGAGGCCGTGGTCATCCCGCATCTGGAGCAGCTGGGCCTGACCCCGGCGAATGTGAACGGCGCCGGCCAGATCGTCGCCGCGGGCACCGCCGAGCAGATCGCCGCGCTGGTCGAGAACAAGCCGGAGGGCACTCGCCGGGTCGTACCGCTGAAGGTGGCCGGCGCGTTCCATACTCACCACATGGCCCCCGCCGTCTCCGCCCTGGAAGCCGCGACCGCACAGCTGTCGGTCGCCGATCCGCGCACCCGTTACGTCTCCAACAAGGACGGCCAGGTCGTCTCCTCCGGACCGGAGCTGGTGCAGCGGCTGGTGGGCCAGGTGGCCAACCCCGTGCGCTGGGACCGGTGCATGGAGACCTTCAAGGAGCTCGGGGTCACCACCCTCATCGAGGCGGCCCCCGGCGGCACGCTCACCGGCCTGGCCAAGCGCGCGCTCCCCGGCGTGCGGACCCTCGCCCTCAAGACGCCCGACGACCTCGACGCGGCCCGCACGCTGATCGCCGAGCAATCCGCACCGGCCGAATAGGAGTCCGCAGCGCATGACCTCGAAGATCAAGCCATCCAAGGGCGCCCCGTACGCGCGGATCATGGGCGTCGGCGGCTACCGCCCGACCCGTGTCGTGCCGAACGAGGAGATCCTCAAGCACATCGACTCGTCCGACGAGTGGATCCGCTCGCGGTCCGGTATCGCGACCCGCCACTGGGCGGGCCCCGAGGAGACCGTCGCGACCATGTCGGTCGAGGCGTCCGGCAAGGCCATCGCCGACGCCGGGATCACGCCCGAGCAGATCGGCGCCGTGATCGTCTCCACCGTGTCGCACTTCAAGCAGACCCCGGCGATCGCGACCGAGATCGCGCACCGTATCGGTGCCGGCAAGCCGGCCGCGTTCGACATCTCGGCGGGCTGTGCGGGCTTCGGCTACGGACTGACCCTGGCCAAGGGCCTGGTGACCGAGGGCTCGGCGGAGTATGTGCTGGTCCTCGGCGTGGAGCGGCTCTCGGACCTGACCGACCTGGAGGACCGCGCGACGGCCTTCCTCTTCGGTGACGGTGCCGGTGCGGTCATCGTCGGTCCGGCCGACGAGCCCGAGATCGGCCCGACGGTCTGGGGTTCGGAGGGCGACAAGTCCGAGACCATCAAGCAGACCCTCGGCTGGGACGTCTACCGCCCCACCCCGGTGCCCGGAGGAGACGCGCCCGAGGGCCGCCCGACCCCCGAGGAGATCCGCTACCCCGCCATCACCCAGGAGGGCCAGGCGGTCTTCCGGTGGGCGGTGTTCGAGATGGCGAAGGTCGCCCAGCAGGCGCTGGACGCGGCCGGAGTCAGCCCGGACGACCTGGACGTCTTCATTCCGCACCAGGCCAACATGCGGATCATCGACTCGATGGTGAAGACTCTGAAGCTGCCGGAGAGCGTGACGGTCGCCCGTGACGTGGAAACCACCGGCAACACCTCGGCCGCCTCCATTCCGCTCGCCATGGAGCGGCTGTTGGCGACCGGACAGGCCAAGAGCGGCGACACCGCGCTGGTCATCGGCTTCGGGGCGGGTCTCGTCTACGCCGCTACGGTCGTTACCCTCCCCTAGGCAAGATCTGCGCAGCACCGCACGTCTTCGGATGTGTCGGACGCCGAACGGATCTTCACCGCAAGTAACGCAGTTTCCCCTTAAAATGACCGAAGGAGCGCCATCATGGCCGCCACTCAGGAAGAGATCGTCGCCGGTCTCGCCGAGATCGTGAACGAGATCGCCGGGATCCCCACCGAGGACGTCCAGGTGGACAAGTCCTTCACCGACGACCTGGACGTCGACTCGCTGTCCATGGTCGAGGTCGTCGTCGCCGCCGAAGAGCGCTTCGACGTGAAGATCCCGGACGACGACGTCAAGAACCTCAAGACGGTCGGCGACGCGACCGACTACATCCTCAAGCACCAGAGCTGATCCAGGCTCTGCGCAGTCGCCACCCCGCGGTGGCGCCGTCGATTCAGACCCCTCTACCCGTGGAGTAAGAATTCCCGTGAACGCGACCAATCGCACCGTGGTCGTCACCGGTATCGGCGCAACCACACCGCTGGGTGGCGACACCGCTTCGACCTGGGAGGCGCTGCTCGCCGGACGCTCCGGCATCAGCACCCTCGAACAGGACTGGGCCGCCGACCTGCCGGTCCGTATCGCCGGTCAGATCGCCGTCGAGCCGACCGAGATCATTCCCCGTCCGCAGGCCCGCAAGCTGGACCGCTCGGCGCAGTTCGCGCTCGTCGCGGCCCAGGAGGCCTGGAAGGACGCGGGCTTCACCGCCAAGGCGGGCGAGGACACCGCGGTCAACCCCGACCGTCTGGGTGCCGTCATCGCCTCCGGTATCGGCGGTGTGACGACCCTGCTCGACCAGTACGACGTGCTCAAGGAGAAGGGCGTACGCCGCGTCTCCCCGCACACCGTCCCGATGCTGATGCCGAACTCGCCGTCCGCGAACGTCGGCATCGAGTTCAACGCCCGCGCCGGGGTGCACACGCCGGTCTCGGCCTGTGCGTCGGGCGCCGAGGCCATCGGCTACGCGATCGAGATGATCCGCTCCGGCCGCGCCGACGTCGTCGTCGCGGGTGGCACGGAGGCCGCCATCCACCCGCTGCCGATCGTCGCGTTCGGCAACATGATGGCGATGTCCAAGAACAACGACGACCCGCAGGGCGCCTCCCGCCCCTGGGACGTCGACCGCAACGGCTTCGTGCTCGGCGAGGGCGCGGGCGTGATCGTCCTGGAGTCCGAGGAGCACGCCAAGGCCCGTGGCGCGCGCGTCTACGCGGAGGCCGTCGGCCAGGGCATCTCGGCCGACGCGCACCACATCACGCAGCCCGAGCCGTCCGGCAACGGCATCGCGGCGGCGCTGCAGAACCTCCTGGACAACACCGACCTCCAGCCGGCCGAGATCGTGCACGTGAACGCGCACGCGACCTCGACCCCGGCCGGTGACGTCGGCGAGCTCCGGGCGCTGCGCAAGGCGTTCGGCGACGACGTCGACCACATGGCCATCACCAGCACCAAGTCGATGACCGGTCACCTCCTGGGTGGCGCGGGCGGTATCGAGACGGTGGCCACGGTCCTCGCGCTCAAGAACCGGGTCGCCCCGCCGACCATCAACATCGACCAGCTCGACCCGGAGGCCGACGCCGACATCGTCCGCGGCGAGCCCCGGCAGCTGCCGGCCGAGGGCCGGATCGCGGCCCTGAACGACTCGTTCGGCTTCGGCGGCCACAACGTGGTCCTGGCCTTCCGTACGGTCTGAGGCACGCTCAGCACACCCTGAGGGCCCGCCCGGTGGACATCCACCGGGCGGGCCCTCAGGCGTTCCGGGGGGCGTCCGTGATGAGCCGGGCGTCCTCGCCGGCCGCGGACACCGTGCGGCTCGCCGGGTGGTTATCGGCCATGATCGGCTCGGATTTCAGCCGCAGTGAGGCACCTGGAGGCGGCACGGCGGCGGCCGCCTGTTCCCGTGCGCCGGGGAAAGGTTCCTGCCGCCCGCGTGTCGGAGTGTGCGGCGCCGGTGCCGGCGCGGCTCAGACGACCTGGTGGAGCCAGCGGACCGGGGCGCCCTCGCCCGCGTACCGGAAGGGCTCCAGTTCGTCGTCCCAGGGCTTGCCGAGGAGCTTGGCGACCTCGGCGGCCAACTCGGTCTCGCCGCCCGCCGAGCGGGCGACCGCGGCACGCAGCCGGTCCTCGGGGATGAGGATGTCGCCGTGAATGCCCGTGACCGCGTGGAAGATCCCCAGATCGGGGGTGGAGCTGTAGCGCTCGCCCTCGGCGCCGGCGCAGGGTTCCGCGGTCACCTCGAAGCGCAGCAGATGCCAGCCGCGCAGCGCGGAGGCCAGCTTGGACGCCGTGCCGGCCTCGCCCTGCCACGAGAACTCGGCTCTCCACGTGCCCGGCGCCGCCGGCTGGCGGATCCAGTCGAGATTGACGCGCACACCGAGGACGCCCGCGACGGCCCATTCGACGTGCGGGCACAGCGCGCGCGGAGCGGAGTGGACGTACAGAACTCCACGTGTCGTCACCGGGACCTCCAGTGCGGTTCGAGGTTCGCCTTCCCCAGCGGCCTCGTGCCCGTTCCGGTTGCGGCCGGGACAGGAGTCATTCTGCCCCGGTGGTCGCCTCGGCACCAGCATGCTGGTGACTTACAGTAAACACCATTAGGCGGAATTTGCCGCAAAAGGGACAGGAAATGACGTGATGTAATTTGTCTGTGCCGACTGCACTTGCCACTTTGCGTCACCGCCCGGCAAGCACGGGGCAAAGCTATCGCGCGGTGCCGGTCGAGGGGGTGACGTACCGTCGGTACCCGAAGAGATATCACTCGCACGCCGGAGGGGGACAGGGGATGACGCGGATCGATCGGCCCTTTCGTCCCCGGCGCCGCCGCTCCGGCCTCCGTTCCTCACGTACCGTCGCCATCGGTTCCGCACTGGTGATCGCCCTCACCGCCTGTAGTGGGAGTGACTCCGGTGCGCAGTCCGGCGCGGCGGGCAAGCGGAAGGCCGCGAAAGCGCCCGTCTGGCGCACCGATCCCGGCTCGATCGCGGCGCTCGGCGACTCCATCACCGTCGGCTTCGACGCCTGTACGGTCCTCTCCGACTGCCCGCAGGTCTCCTGGGCCACCGGCACCGACCCCAAAGTCGACAGCCTCGCCCGACGGCTGGTCAAACGCCCCGCCACACACAGCTGGAACCTCGCGCGGGCCGGTGCGCTGATGAGCGATCTGCCGGACCAGGTCACCGCGGCCGCCGACCGGAAGCCCGAGCTGGTCACGGTCCTGATCGGCGCCAACGACGCCTGCCGGCGGGACGTCCGGACGATGACCCCGGCGGACACCTTCCGTATCGACTTCGCGCGGTCCATGAAGTATCTGCGGCGCGCCCTGCCGCACACCCAGGTGTATGTCGCGGCGGTGCCTGACCTGCTGCGGCTGTGGTCGGAAGGGCGCAAGAACCCGCTCGGCAAACAGGTGTGGAAGCTGGGCATCTGCGGGTCCATGCTGCGCGATCCGGACGATCTGGGCCCGGCGGCGCAGGAGCGGCGGGCGCAGGTCCGGAGCCGGGTGATGGCCTACAACTCGGCGCTGGCGGAGGTGTGCGGCACGGACCCGCTGTGCCGTTTCGACAAGTCGGTCTTCGACTACCGCTTCACGGGGCGGCAGTTGAGCACCTGGGACTGGTTCCACCCCGGCACCCGCGGCCAGAAGGAGCTGGCGGAGCTGGCGTTCCGCACCATCACCCGGCCCGGCCGCAGTACCTGACCGCGCTCCCCGGGCGGCGCCCCGGTGGCCGGCGGCATAGGGTCGCTGCCATGAAGACGCAGGTCAGCAGGGAAGCCTTCGGCGCACTGGACGACGGTACGCGGGTCGACCGCTGGACCCTGGAGTCGGGGCCCGCCGGGGTGCGGGTCCGGGTCCTGACCTACGGCGGAATCATCCAGACGGTGCAGGCCCCGGACCGGGACGGGACGCGGGGGCAGCTGGCGCTGGGCTTCGCCGACCTCGGCTCGTATGTCGCGCACGGCGGTTCGCACTTCGGCGCGCTGGTCGGGCGGTATGCGAACCGGATCGCCGGGGCGTCGTTCCGGCTCGACGGCCGGACCTGGACGCTGACGCCGAACGACGGGCACAACAGCCTGCACGGCGGGCCGCGGAACTTCTCCCGGGTGGTGTGGGACGCCCGGCCGGTCGACGGCGGGGTGGAAATGCGGCGGATCAGCCCGGACGGCGAGGAGGGCTTCCCGGGCGCGCTGGACGTGCGCGTGACGTACACCCTCTCCCCCGGCGGGGCGCTGCGCATCGTCTTCCGGGCGTGGACCGACGCGCCGACGGTCGTCAACCTCACCAACCACACGTACCTCAATCTGGGTGGCGACGGCAGCGGCAGCGCCGCCGGACACCGGCTGCGGCTGGCGGCGTCCCGCTACACGCCGTGCGACGACAGCGGCATTCCGCTGCCCGGTGCGCCCGCCGACGTGGCCGGCACCCGCTTCGACTTCCGGACGGCGCGCGCGGTGGACGGGGCCTTCGACCACAACTTCGCGCTGGACGGCGGGGTGTGCCGGGCGCCGCGCACGGTCGCGGAGTTGTACGACCCGCGCTCCGGACGCGCCCTGGAACTGGCCACCACCGAGCCCGGATTGCAGCTCTACACCGCCGGTCACCTCGACGGAACCCTGACCGGAACGTCCGGCATCCCCTACGGACCGGCGGCCGGACTGGCCCTGGAAACCCAGCACTTCCCCGACTCCCCGAACCGCCCGGACTTCCCCGGCACGGTGCTGCGTCCCGGCGAGACCTACCGGTCGGAGACCGTGTACGGCTTCTCGGTACGGCCGCGGGGTGCGGGAGACCCTTAAGGGCACGGCGGGGCGAAGGTCATCCTGTGCGGGGACGCCACGGGGCGGGCCGGGACGGAACGATGGGTGATGACCGGTTGTCCGGTCCGTCCCGTTCCCGCTCGATGCCTGTCTCAGGAGACCTTTCGCCATGGCCCGCCTGCGTATCCCCCATCTCGTGCTGTCCGGTGTGGCGTTGGCCGCCTTCGTGACCGGCTGCTCGCTGACGGACTACGGCCCGACGAAGAAGGCGGAGCGTATATACAGCGTGGACGGCAGGATCACCGCGCTGTCGGCGACCACGCACGGCGGGAACATCGAGGTCGTGCCGGTCGGCGCGGGCGGCTCGGTCAGGGTGACGGAGAGGTATGTCTACAACGACCGGAAGCCGAGCCCGCAGCACGGGGTCAAGGACGGCCGGCTGACCCTGGAGGCCGAGGACTGCGGGATGGGGCGCCGGTGCGAGGTGGCCTACCGGGTGCTGCTGCCGCGCAACGCCTCGGTCGATCTGCGGACCAGCGGCGGGGACATCACCGTCCGCGGCGCCACGGGCGGTATCGCCGCGGAGACCAGCGGCGGCGACATCTTTGTCAAGGACTCCTCGGCCCGTACGGCGACGGCACGGACCAGCGGCGGCAATGTGGAGCTCGCGCTGTCCGCGGCGCCCGACGAGGTGTCGGGCCGCAGCAGCGGAGGCAATGTCACCATCCGGCTGCCGAAGGGCTCGTACGCCGTGGAGGCCACCACCAGCGGCGGCACCAGCAAGGTCTCCGTCCCGAACGACAAGAGCTCCGCCCACAAGATCACGGCACGCACGAGCGGCGGTGATGTGGCGGTGATGCCCTCATGAGGGGCCGACGGGACCGGCGGGGGCGTCCCTGGGGAGGAGCGCCCCCGCCACCGGCCCCGTCAGCCGACGGTGACCTCCGCCGTGAGCCTGCGGTCCTCGACGCTGCGCGCCGCCTCGACGAGGTAGACGCCCTTGACCCGGTGCCAGCCGTCGTCCTCCGCGTCCCGGACCGCGAACGCCCGGTCCGGCAGCGGGATCTCGGCCTCCGTGCTCTCCCCGGGACCGGCCTCGACGACGGCGAAACCGGCCAGCCAGCGCGCCGGCCGCTCCGGAGCGTCCGGGGCGGCGTCCGCGGTGGGCGCCAGATAGATCTGGATGACCTCACGGCCCGGCCGGTCGCCCGCGTTGCGGACCCGCACCCGCACCGAGTCCGGGGTGGTGTCCAGCGACTCGTACTCCCAGTCGGTGTAGCCGAGACCGTGCCCGAAGGGATAGGCGGGCGCGGCCGTGGACCGCTGCCAGCCGCGGTAGCCGATGAACACCCCCTCGGCGTAGTCGAGTTGCCCGTCCGTCGGGGTGACGGTGGTGACCGGGGCGTCGTCGAGCCGGGCCGGCCAGGTGGTGGGCAGCCGGCCGCCCGGCTCATGGGCGCCGAGCAGGACGTCGGCGAGTGCCGCGCCGCCCTCCTGGCCGGGGAACCAGCTCAGCAGCACGGCCGGGACCTGCTCGCGCCACGGAAGCTCCACCGGGGAGCCGGAGTTGACGACCACCACGGTGTGCGGGTTGGCGGCGGCGACCCGGCGGACCAGCTCGTCCTGGCGGCCGGGCAGCCGCAGATCGGCGCGGTCCGCGCCCTCGGACTCGGTCTCCTCGGTCGTGCCGACGACGACGATCGCCACATCGGCCCCGGCCGCGGCGCGGACCGCCGCGCCGATCTCCGCCTCGGCATCGGTGTCCGGCGCCCGGTGGCCGAGCGCGAACGTCAGCGCGGCCGGCCCCTCACCGCGGTCCGCACCGTCCGGCACGAACCGCAGGGTGACCTCGACCTGCTCGCCCGCCGTCAGCTGCGCCGCCACCCGCTGTTCGGCGGGGTGCAGGAAGCCCTCGAAGGGGTCGCCGCCCTGCGGCGCGCACCGTCCGTCGAAGAGCACCGCGCCGCCGACGGTCAGCCGCAGCTCACCGGTGCCGGCGACGGCGAGGGTGTGGCGGCCGGTGTGCCGCGGGGTGAAGCCGCCGGTGAGTTCCACTGCGCGCAGATTCTCCCGGGTGACGCCCTCGGGGAAGCGGCCCAGCACCTGCACCCTGCCGTCGGGCTGCGCGGTCTCGGCGAGCAGTTGGCCGTCCGCGGCCAGGTAGCGGGCGCGCAGGGTGAAGCCCTCACGGGCGTGCGGGACCCGGGAGCGCGGATCGGCGCCGGCCGCGAAGGCGATCTCGACGTCGTCGGGCAGCGCGGCGCGCAGCCCCTCCAGCGGGGAGACCACCGCCTCCGGGAAGACGGTCGCGGACCCGCCGCCGAGCACCCGGGCCTCGCGCGCGGCCGTCCCGATGACGGCGACCCTGCGGAGCGCGGCGGCGTCGAGCGGCAGCGCGCGCCGCGCGCCGTCCACCGGCTCGTTGCGCAGCAGGACGCAGCCGCGCCGGGCGATCTCCCGGGCCACCGACCGGCCGTCGATCCCCCGCGGGACCTCGTCCGGGCTGACCGCCGCCGGCACCCCGTCCAGACAGCCGGTACGGGCGGCGAGCAACAGCACCCGGCGCACCGCGTCGTCCACCTCCGACTCGTCCACCGCACCCCGGCGGACGGCCTCGGCGAGCGGCGCGCCGTAGACCGTACGGGGCCCCGGCATCGCCAGGTCCAGGCCGCCGCGCAGGGCGCGGACGGTGTCGCGGGCGGCCGTCCAGTCGGAGACCGTGCAGCCGTCGAAACCCCATTCGCCGCGGAGGACACCCTGGACGAGGGCGCGGTGTTCGGTCATCGTCGCGCCGTTGACCTGGTTGTAGGCGGTCATCACCGCCCAGGGTCGGGCGCTTGCCACAATGTGCTCGAAGGGCGCGAGATAGAGCTCGCGCAGCGGGCGGGGGGCGATGCGGTTGTCGACGGTGAGCCGGTCGGTCTCGGCGTCGTTGCCCACGAAGTGCTTGACGGACGCGCCGACGCCGCCCTCCTGCACCCCCCGCACATACCCGGCCCCGATCTCGCCGGTGAGCAGCGGGTCCTCCGCGTAACACTCGAAGTGCCGGCCGCCGAGCGGTGAGCGGTGCAGATTGACCGTCGGCGCCAGCAGGACGTGCACGCCCTTGCGGCGGGCCTCCTGGGCGAGGAGGTGACCGGCCCGGCGGGCCAGCTCGGGGTCCCAGGTGGCGGCCAGCGCCGTCGGGCCGGGCAGCGCGACCGAGGGGTCCTGGGCGTTCCACTCCTGGCCCCGCACCCCGACCGGACCGTCCGACATCACCAGCGACCGCAGCCCGATCGCGGGCACGGCCGGCAGCGTCCACATGTCCTGGCCGGACAGCAGCCGGACCTTGGTGTCGAGGTCGAGCGCGGCGAGTGCCCGCTCGACGGCCGCGGTGTGCTCCGGTGTACGGAGGGGGGCATGATGGTGGGCGGCGTCAGCGGTGGGGCCGTGGGGATGATGGTCGGTCATGCGGCTCTCCGGTGTTCCCTGAGTGGACGTGCGAACCCCCGTGTCCGGATTCTTGTCGGCCCACCTCCCGGACGGTAGGCGTCGTTACTTTTCCGTTACATCAGTCGTACGGGATCTCCACGGGAGGGTTACGCTCGGCCGGTGACTGCACGAGACCAGGACGGACCCCCCGGCGGCGGGCCGGGCGCGCGGCGGACCGGCCGCGGGCGCGAGACCCAGCGCACGGAGCGGCGCGCGGCCATCCTGGAGGCCGCCATGGAGCTGATCGCCGAGCGCGGCTACCGCCGCACCTCGCTCGCCGCCGTCGCCGAACGCGCCGGGCTGACCCAGCAGGGCCTGCTGCACCACTTCCCCACCAAGGAACTGCTGCTGGTGGGGGTGCTGGAGGCCCGCGACCGGTGGGATCTGGCCTGGGCCGCCGCGGCGGCCGGCGCCCGGCACACCGGCACCCTCGCCCAGCTCGTCGACTACAACGCCACCCGCCCCGGCCTGGTGCAGACGTACACGGTGCTGTCCGCCGACAGCGTCACCGAGGACCACCCCGCCCGCCCCTTCTTCGAGTCCCGCTTCCGCGCCGTACGCGCCGCGATGGCCGAGGTGCTGCGGACCGAATGCGGAGACTCCCTGCCCGGCGGGCTGACCCCCGAGCGGGCGGCGCCACTGCTGGTCGCCGTGATGGACGGGCTGCAGCTCCAGTGGCTGCTGGACCCGGAGGACGTGGCGATGCCGACGGCCTTCCGGGACTTCCTGAATCTGCTCGGCTGCGGGGACGAGCGGGGCGAGAGGGTGGAAGGGGCCGAGGGGAGTCCAGGGGAGGAGCCGGGCGAGAGGCGGCGCCGGAACCCGTAGGGGCGGCCGTCCGTCGGTCCCGGGCCTGGAACCGCCGCGACACCGCGGCCCGGAACGCGTGGCTTCAGCTGTCCCGTTGGCGCGGAGCCCCGGCGCCGAAACGCCACCGTGGGACGGAACTCGTCCGCCCAGAAGCTCCGTTGGCCACGCGGGCCCGTTGCCCGCTCACCGGGCCACGGCAGAGCCCGTACCTCTACCGCGGCCACGTACGCACCGCTTTACTCGCCCCATGACACGCATACGTACCAGGATGGGCGCGCTCGGTGTCGCGCTGGTGGCCGTCGTCCCGCTGTCCCTGGCGGCTCCGGCCGCCGCGGCAACCGTGGCGGCCGGCACGGTGGAGGAGGGGCGGCTGGCGCAGGCGGCGCCGCAGGAGATTCTGCGGCGCAGTGGGTTCGACGTATGGGAGCGGGAGTTCGCGCGCGGGCTGGCGCGGGTGACGAGCTATCCGGAGGCCAGAAGGTATGTCGCGGACGAGGCCCGGGCGCTGTGGCGGCGGGCCGTGGACCGGGCGCAGGGCCGCGGGCCCGGCGGGGGCGATCTGAGCCGGGACGACGACCGTCCGCTGTACTGGGCGCGGCTCGGGATGACGAAGGAACTACGGCAGTGGAAGCCGGAGTTCGGGCTGACCGAGGCCCGGCGCCGGGCCCTGCTCGGGTCGCTGGAGCGGGGGTCGCGCGGGCAGGACTCGATCGCGCTGCCCGCCGGTAAGGAGGTCCTGCGGGTCGTGGTGACCGGCTTCGACCCGTTCCAGCTGGACGCCGACGCCCGGCGGAGCAATCCGTCGGGGGCGGCGGCGCTCGCGCTGGACGGGACGACGGTGCGTACCGCCTCCGGCAAGCCGGCCCGGATCGAGACCGCGGTGTTCCCCGTCCGGTGGGCCGACTTCGCGGCGGGCACGGTGGAGCGCACCCTGCTGCCGCACTTCCGGCCCGGACCGCGGCAGGCCGATCTGTTCACGACGGTCAGTCAGGGGCGGCCCGGACGGTTCGATGTCGAGCGGACCAACGGGGCCTGGCGGGGCGGCTATCCGGACAACGTCCGGGAGTCCCGGACGGAGGTCGTGCCGATTCCCGCGGAGGTGCCGACCGTGCGGCCGCAGCCGCAGTGGACGACCACCAGCCTGCCGTACGCGCGGATCGTGGCGGCCGGCACCGGGCCGTATCCGGTGGTCGACCACACCGCCGTCACCGAGATCCCGGCGGGTGGCGGCGCGCCGGTCGACCGTCCGGACGGCCCGACGCCGGGCTCCACGGCCCGTGCCGGGGGCGGCGGGGACTATCTGTCCAATGAGATCGCCTACCGGGCCACGCTGCTGAGGGACGCGGTACGGCCGGCGATCCCGGGCGGCCATCTGCACACTCCGGTGCTGGAGTTCGGGCCCGGGAACACGGACCCGGAGAAGGGCCGGGTCACCGACCCGGTGCTGGTACGGAACCGGATCGCGATCACCGGGCAGGTGCGGGCGGTGGTGACGGTCGCGGCGTCGGAGGGGGCGTCGGAAGCGGCGGCCCGGAAGCAGGCCGCCCTGGGGTAGGCCCTGGAGGTGGGTCTCTGAAGTGGGCGGCCCGGCGCCCGGTGAGCGGGCCGTCCCGGCTGGCGCCCGTACGGGAGGCCTGCCGGGCGACCGGGACCGCCGCGGTCGTGAACGCCCCGGGCCGCACCGCCGGGGACGGCTGCCGCTCGGCGATCTCCTCGTTCGTCCTCGGTCCGGACGGCGCGCTGCTCACCCGCTACGACAAGATCCATCTGTCCGGGGAGGAGAACGCGGTCTTCGCGCCGGGCACCACCGAGGGCCGGTTCACCCTGGGAGGCATCCGGTTCGCGCTCGCCACCTGCTTCGACAACAGCTTCCCCGAAGTGGCGGCGCGGGCCGCGGCGGACGGCTGCCGGGTGTACCTCGCCAGCTCCTTCCACGACTCGGCGGAGCGCGTGGCGCGGTACGCACAGCAGGCGCGGGACCACGGGCTGCAGGTGCTGCTCGCCAATGGGACGGGGACCGGCGGTTCCGATGCGGGGTGCGGCCTCAGCGGCGCCTGGCTGCCTTCGGGCGAGCGGGTGGCGACGGCCGCCGAGTGGACCGGGGCGGTGCCGGGGGACGGGGCGGAGCTGGTGCTCGCCGATGTCCGCGACCACATCACGCTGATGTCGGACCCGGCCGTGGCGGCGATCCCCGTCAAGGAGTGCGGTGAGCCGCTCGTGGACGTACGGACCGCGGCGCCCGCGCTGCTGGTGGCCGAGAACCCGCACGACACGCTCGGCGCCTTCGCGCCGCTGCGGGAGGGCGTGCTCCAACGGCTGCTGGCGGCGCAGAAAGCGCTGCCGGACGGGCTGCGGCTGCAGTTCGTCGAGGGCTACCGGCCGCCGGGGCTCCAGCGCCGCTACTTCGAGGAGTACGCCGACGGACTGCGCGCCGCCCACCCCGGCTGGGACGCCGACCGCCGCCACCGGGCCGCCAGCCGCTATGTGTCGCCGCCCGAGATCGCGCCGCACAGCGCCGGCGGCGCGGTCGACCTCACCCTCGTCACCGCCGAGGGGGAGCCCGTCGACATGGGCACGCCGATCGATGCCTCCCCGGAGGAGAGCGACGGTGCCTGCTACACGGGGGCGCCGGATCTGCCGCCCGCCGCGCGCGCGTACCGCCGGGTGCTCAACGCCGCGCTGACCGCTGCCGGTCTGGTCAACTACCCGACCGAGTGGTGGCATTGGTCCTACGGTGACCGCTACTGGGCGCTGACGACCGGCGCGGGCCACGCGCTGTACGGGCCGAAGGAGCCGGACGGGCGGTGACGACGGGGGCCCGACGACGGCGGCGGCCGGGCGCCGCCCGCCTCACTCCGCCGACACCTCCGGCGCCAGAGCCTCCAGCTCCGCCCGGGTCGGGTAGGACGGCTGGGCGCCCGGCTTGGTGACGGCGGCGGCGCCGACCCGTACGGCGAAGCGGGCCGCCTCGGGGAGGGCGTCGCCGCGGGCGAGGCGGGTCGCCAGGGCGCCGGTGAAGGCGTCGCCTGCGCCGGTGGTGTCGACGGCCTCGACGCGTACGCCGGGGACGTGCTGGGCTCCGGCGGCGTCCAGGACGAGCGCGCCGTCGCCGCCGAGGGTGACCACGACGGAGCGGGCACCCTGGTCGCGCAGGGCCTGTGCCCACTGGGCGGGGCTGCCGTCGGTCAGTCCGGAGAGCTGCCGTGCCTCGTGCTCGTTGACCACCAACGGGTCGGCGACCGCGAGGAGTTCGGGGGCCAGCGCCGCGGCGGGGGCCGGGGAGGGGTTGAGCACGACGCGGCGGCCGGCCTCCTCGGCGGCCGCGGCGGCGGCTCGTACGGACTCCATCGGGATCTCCAGTTGCAGGGAGACCACGGCGGAGGCGGCGACGGTGTGCCGCGCGGCGGCCACGTCCTGCGGGGTGAGCGCGGCGTTGGCGCCGGGCGAGACCACGATGCTGTTGTCGCCGTCCGGGTCGACGATGATCATCGCGGTGCCGGTGCGGGCCGCCTCGTCCACGATGACCGGGGTGACATCGGTGCCCGCCGCCCGCTGGGCGCCGAGCAACAGCTCCCCGTACGCGTCGCCGCCGACCCGCGCCAGCAGTGCGGTGCGCCCGCCGATGCGGGCCGCGGCGGCCGCCTGGTTGGCGCCCTTCCCGCCGGCCGATTCGACCAGGTCCGTACCGGGCACGGTCTCGCCCGCGCCGGGCCGCCGCTCGACCCGTACCGTCAGATCCGCGTTGGCCGAGCCGACCACCAGGACGTCATACATGCACCGCTCTCCCACTTCTTCTCATCTGTCGTTGCGCGGCGGCCGCCGGATCGTCCTCCGTCGCGCGGCGGGCCGCCGGGTCACCTGTCATTGTCCGGTGGGCGCCGGGCGGGCCGGACGGCCGCGCGCTCAGCCGTCGAACTTCGCGGCGTTCGCCGCGGTCACCAGCACCACCGGCACCCGGACCGAGCGCGGCAGCTTCTCGCCGCGGGAGGCCTTGAGCGCCCAGTCCACGGCCTGCTTGCCGAGCAGTTCCGGCTGCTGGGCGACGGTGGCGGTCAGGGTGCCGCCGCGGACCGCCTTGACGCCGTCCGGGGTGCCGTCGAACGCCACCACCTTGACGTCCTTGCCGGAGCGGCCGCCGAGCGCCTTGGACGCGCCCAGCGCCATCTCGTCGTTGGCGGCGAACACCCCGCCGATGTCGCGGTGCGCCTGGAGCATGTTGGTCATCACGTCCATGCCCTTGGTGCGGTCGAAGTCCGCGGGCTGCCGGGCGACGACCTCGATGCCCGGGTACTTCCTGATGCCCTCCTCGAAGCCCCGGCCGCGCTCGCGGGCGGCGGAGGTGCCGGGCTGTCCCTCCAGGAACGCCACCTTGCCCTTGCCGCCGAGCGCTCGGGCCAGGGTCTGCGCGGCGAGCCGGCCGCCCGCGACGTTGTCGGAGGCGATGGTCGAGCCGACCGTGCCGCCGTTGACGCCCCGGTCGATGGAGATGACCGGCACCTTCGCCCGGTTGGCGACGCCGACGGCCGGGACGGCGGCGTCGGAGTCGACCGGGTTGATGATGGCCGCCTTGACGTTCTGGCTGGTGAACGTCTCCATCTGGTTGATCTGCTGGGTCGGGTCGTTCTGCGCGTCGGTGATGTTGAGGTGCAGTCCGCGGGCGTCCGCCTCGGCCTGGGCGCCCTTCTTGATGCCGACGAAGAACGGGTTGTTCATCGTGGACAGCGCGAGCCCCAGGTCGGTGTCGCCGCCGCGGTCGCAGCCGGCCAGGCCCAGGCCGGCGGCCGCGGCCAGCCCGGCCGCCAGCGACACCGTGATCCGGGTGTTCCGCCGGGCGGTCATCGCGCGCTCCGGCGGCGCAGGGTGTCCAGGAGCACCGCCAGCGCGATGACCAGGCCGGTGGCGACCTGCTGCCAGAACGCCGAGACGCTCAGCAGGTTGAGGCCGTTGCGCAGCACGGCGAGGATCAGCGCGCCGATCAGGGTGCCGGAGGCCTTGCCGGAGCCACCGGAGAGGCTGGCCCCGCCGATGACGACGGCCGCGATGGCGTCCAGTTCGTAGCCGGTGGCGGCCTGCGGCTGGGCGGAGGTGAGCCGGGCGGCGAGCACGGTCCCGGCGACCGCGGCGAACAGCCCGGACAGCGCGTAGATCGCGAGCTTGCGGCGCTTGACGTCGATGCCGGAGAGCCGGGCCGCCTCCTCGTTGCCGCCGATCGCGAACATCGCCCGGCCGGCGTACGTACGGGCCAGGACCAGCGCGGCGATCAGCCCCATCGCGATCATCACGAGGACCGGCACCGGCAGCCAGCCGCCGAGGGTGTCGCCGAGCGCACTGACCGGGCCGGGGAAGGCGATCGGGGAGCCGCCGGAGATGACCAGGGCCAGACCGCGGCCGACCGAGAGCATCGCCAGCGTCGCGATGAAGGCGGGCAGTTTGCCGTAGGCGACCAGCGCGCCGGAGACCAGACCGGCGCCCGCACCGACCGCCAGGCCGAGCGGCACCGCCACCCAGACGGGCAGGCCCTGGACGGTGGCCGCCCAGGCCACGACGGTGGCGGAGAGCGCGGCGACCGAGCCGACCGACAGATCGATACCGGCCGAGACGATCACGAAGGTGACACCGAAGGCGAGGATCGCGGTGACCGACGCCTGGACGCCGACGTTCAGGAGGTTCTGCCCGTTGAGGAAGTCCGCGGACAGCGCCGCCATCACGACGACCAGGGCGATCAGCCCGCCGAGCGGGCCGTTCCTGAGGACCGCCCGGGAGAACCACGGCCCGAAACCGTCCCGGTCCGGCGCCCGTCCCACCGCCTCGGCGGCCGCTCCTGTCTTGACCTCAGTGGACATCGGAGCCCTCCATCGCGCTCTCGTCGTGGTGCTTCGTGCTCCCGGGCGAGCCGGGGGTCTGGAGCGCCAGCTCCATCACGGCGTCCTGGGTGGCCTCTTCGGCCGACAGCTCACCGGCCAGCCGGCCCTGCGACATCACCAGCACCCGGTCGCTCATCCCGAGGACCTCGGGCAGATCGCTGGAGATCATCAGGACCGCGCGGCCGGACGCCGTCAGTTCGTTGATCAGCTGGTAGATCTCGACCTTGGCGCCGACGTCGATACCGCGCGTCGGCTCGTCGAGGATCAGCAGCCGGGTGTCCGTCAGCAGCCACTTGCCGATGACGATCTTCTGCTGGTTGCCGCCGGAGAGGGTGCGGGCGCTCTGCGCCAGACCGCTCATCCGGACCTTCAACTGCGCGGCCACGGCGGCCGCTTCGCGCCGCTGCGCGCCCCGGTCCACCAGCCCGCCCCGGGTGTCGCGGTCGAGCCGGGCGAGGGTGAGGTTGTCCTGGAGCGAGGCGTCCAGCACCAGGCCCTGGCCCTTGCGGTCCTCCGGCACGAGGCCGAGCCCGGCGCGCATCGCGGCCCGGACGTCGCCGCGGGCCGGCTGCTCGCCGTCGATCTCGACGGTGCCGGCGTCATAGCGGTCGACGCCGAAGACCGCCCGGACCACCTCGGTACGGCCCGCGCCGACCAGACCGGCCAGGCCCACGACCTCACCGGCCCGCACCTCGAAGTCGATGCCCTCGAAGACCGGGCCGGCCGCGGTGCCGTTGCGGGTCAGCCCGCGGACCCGCAGCAGGGGCGCGCCCGGTGCGTCGGGGCGGCGGCGCGGATACTGCTCGGCGATGTCCCGGCCCACCATGAGGCGGATCAGCTCGTCCTCGTCCGTCGAGGCCGGCACCTCGGCGACGGAGCGGCCGTCCCGCAGGACGGTGACCCGGTCGCCGAGCGCGCCGATCTCCTCCAGGTGGTGGGTGATGAAGATGATGCCGACGCCGACGTCACGCAGTTCGCGGACGATCTCGAAGAGCGTCTCGACCTCCTCGGAGGTCAGCACCGCGGTCGGCTCGTCCATGATCAGGACCCGGGCGTCCAGGCTGAGCGCCTTGGCGATCTCGACCATCTGGAGGCGGGCGATGCCGAGTTCGGAGACCGGGGTGTTCGGGGAGACGTCGAGCCGTACGCGCCGCAGGAGTTCGGCGGCCCGGGTCCGCATCGTCTTCCTGTCGACCAGCCCGAGCCGGGTGCGCGGCTGCCGGCCCAGGAAGATGTTCTCGGCGACGGTCAGCCCGGGGACGAGGTTGAACTCCTGGTGGATGGTGGCGATGCCGAGCCGTTCGGCGTCCTGCGCCGACCGGATGGCGACCGCGTCGCCGTCCACGAGGAGGCGGCCCCCGTCGGGGCGGTGGGCGCCGGAGAGCATCTTGATGAGGGTGCTCTTGCCCGCGCCGTTCTCGCCGAGCAGGACATGCACCTCACCGCTGCGCAGGCTCAGATCCACGCCGTCGAGCGCGCGGACGCCCGGGAACGACTTCGTCACCCCCTCCACGCGCAGCAGTTCGCGGCCGCCCGGTACGTCGTCGTTGACGCCGGTCATGCGCTGCCCCTCTCTTCCTCGGTGGGTGGTGCGGTGGGTTGTGCGGTGGCTGACTTGGGTGGGCGGTGGCTGTGGGAGTCGAGGCGGATGGGCTGTGGGGGGGGGTGGGGTGGCCCGCCCGGACGGGGGAGCCGGGTCCGGGGTGCGGATCCGGCAACCGGGCGGGCCGGCTCAGGGGGCGGGCACCTCGCCGCAGGAGCGGCGGGTGACCAGCCGGGCGGGCAGCAGCACCGAGTCGACGGGCCGGTCCTCGATCCGTGCCAGCAGGGTGTGGACGGCGGCCCGGCCCAGTTCGCGGGTGGGCTGGGCGATGGCGGTGAGCGGCGGATCGGTGTGCGCGAACCACGGCACGTCGTCGTAGACCACCAGCGCCACATCGTCGGGGACCCGCAGCCCGCGGGCGCGGAGTTCGTCCATCGCGCCCAGCGCCATCAGGTTGTCGGTGGCCAGCACCGCGTCCGGCGGCTCGACGAGGTCGAGGAAATCGCTCATCACCTGGCGGCCGCCGGCGGGCTGGAGGTCGAGGGTGGCGCCGACCCGCTCGTCGGGCAGCGTGAGGCCGTACCCGGCCAGCGCCGTACGGAAGAGCCTGAGGCGCTCGTCGCCGGTGGGGGTACCGGCCGGGGCGACGATGATCGCGGGGCGGCGGCGGCCGTGGGCGGCGAGGTGCGCGGCGAGCTCGGTGAGCGCGGCGCGGCCGTCGGCACGGACACAGGGGGCGTCGACGCCGGGCACGGTGCGGTCCAGCAGCACCAGCGGGGTACCGGAGGCCACCACCTCGCTGAGCATCGCCGAACCCGTGCCCGCCGAGCTGACCAGCAGGCCGTCGATCCGGCGGTCGAGCAGGGTGCGGATGTAGTCGTCCTGCTGCTCGGGGCGCTCACCGGCGTTACCGATGACCAGGCTGTAGCCGAGGCTGCGGGCCTCGTCCTCGACGGCGTCGGCCAGCTCGGTGAAGAAGGGGTTGGTGAGATCACTGATGATCAGGCCGAGCGCACCGGTCCGCGCGGTGCGCAGCGCGCGGGCGACGTTGTTGGGGCGGTAGCCCAGCTCCTGTACGGCGGCGAGCACCCGCTCCCGGGTCTCGGCGACCGGGCTGCGCCCGTTGAGAACCCGCGACACCGTGGCAACGGACACCCCTGCCCGCTCCGCCACATCCTTGATGTTCGCCATGGCACCCTTGCCGTTCCGTCCGTCCATACGAGCCCTGCCGTGCGGGGCGGGGGCGCGCGATCACTGTGTAATCGTTTCCGCGTGGAATGCGTGGGGCTACGAAATCGATTTCATGGGGGGTGCGTCAAGGCTGGGTGGGAGTGGTCTGCGTCACACGGGGGGGGTGGGGTGAGAGTGGCGCGAGGGCGCGATGCACGGGGGGTGACGGGTACGGCGGTTCGTGGGGCACGCCGAGCCCGGGCACTCCCCCGTTGACCGTCCCGCCACGTACTCGACGGCGGGCACCGGCCGTGTCCGGACCCCGTGGGAGTCATCCGCTCCCGGCTCCTACCGGGCGAACTGCCCCGCACAAGCGACGATCGCCACCAGCAGACCGAGCACCCCGATGACCACCTGCCATCTGTCAGACGGCGCCCACCGGTCGCTCTCCTGCTCCGTGTCCTGATCGTCCATCGCTCCTCCTCGCTCCTCCGGACAGGCCCCGGAGACCAGGGCCCCCGCCGGCCTGACGCCGACGGAGCTGTAGGGAGGAACGCGGTGAAGCGCCGCAAGAATAGCGCGAGTTGACCGGCGCAGGCATGAAATGGGGACGGGAGCGCGGTCGCAAACGGAGGCTCGGGAGGGTGCCCCGCGCAGAGCCCTGGAGAGGTCCCCCTGGTCCATGTCTGCCGACCCACGACAGGCACGGACCCGGAGGGCGCACCCGCTTCGCGGACAGCACAGGGGCCGCACCCCGTAGCGGGATGCGGCCCCTGGGAGAAGCAGCGGTGGCGCGGTGCCACTCGTTACGCCGATGGCGCCGGTGTGGCCGGTGGCGCCGGCGAGACCGGCCACACCGGTGAATCCGGCGCCGCCGTGGGTCAGGCCACGGTCAGCTTGACCTCGATGTTGCCGCGGGTGGCGTGGGAGTACGGGCACACCTGGTGTGCCTTCGCCACCAGGTCCCGGGCGGTGGCCGCGTCGACCTGCGGGATCGAGACGGCGATCTCGGCCGTGAGGCCGAAGCCGCCGTCCGGGGTCTTGCCGATGCCGACCTTGGCGGTCACCCGGGAGCCGGTGACATCGGCCTTCTCCCGGCGGGCGACGACGCTGAGCGCACTCTGGAAGCAGGCGCTGTAACCGGCCGCGAAGAGCTGCTCGGGGTTGGTGCCGGCGCCGCTGCCGCCCTGCTCCTTGGGCGGGTTGACGACCACGTCGAGCTTGCCGTCGTCGCTGGCGACACGGCCGTCACGGCCGTTCTCAGCGGTGGCGACGGCGGTGTAAACGACGTCGACGGTCTGGATGGACATACCCGATCCTCCTGTGATTCGCCGCGACTCGCGCCCACGGATCACGACGGCGTGCCCAGAGCCTAACGGGCGGGTCGAGGGGGTGGGTGGGTGAGAGGGGGCCGGGGCCGGAGAAGGTACCCAGCCCCTGACCACTCAGCCCTCCGTGTTCATCCCTCCAGGCTCACGATCATCTTGCCCGTGTTCTCGCCGCGCAGCAGGCCCAGGAAGGCCTCGACACCGTTCTCGATGCCGGTCACCTTGGTTTCGCTGTACTTCAGTTCGCCGGAGCGGATCCAGGCCGAGGCCTCTTCGACGAACTTCGGCTGCAGCGCCGCGTGGTCGCTGACCAGCAGGCCCTGGAGGCGCAGGCGCTTGCCGATCACCATGGCGAGGTTGCGGGGCGCCGGGGTCGGCTCCGTGGCGTTGTACATCGAGATCATGCCGCAAATGGCGGCACGGCCATGGACGTTGAGGGCGCTGATGGCCGCTTCGAGGTGGTCACCGCCGACGTTGTCGAAGTAGACGTCGATACCGTCCGGGGCGGCCTCCTTGAGCTGCTGGTGGACGTCGCCGTTCTTGTAGTTGAAGGCGGCGTCGAAGCCGTACTCCTCCACCAGGAGCTTGACCTTCTCGTCGGAGCCGGCCGAGCCGATGACGCGGGAGGCGCCCTTGAGCCTGGCTATCTGGCCGACCTCGCTGCCCACCGCGCCGGCCGCGCCGGACACGAAGACGGCGTCGCCCTCCTTGAAGGACGCCACCTCCAGCAGGCCCGCGTACGCGGTCAGGCCGGGCATGCCCAGTACGCCGAGGTAGGCGGTGAGCGGGGCCAGCGACGGGTCCACCTTGGCGGCGCGCTTGGCGTCCAGGACCGCGTACTCCCGCCAGCCGGAGCCGTGCAGGACGTGGTCACCGACGGCTATGGAGTCATCGCGCGAGGCGATGACCTCGCCGACCGCGCCGCCGTCCATGGGCTGGTCGAGCTGGAAGGGCGGGACGTAGGACTTCACGTCGTTCATGCGGCCGCGCATGTACGGGTCGACGGAGAAGTGCTGGTTGCGGACGAGGATCTGGCCCTCGCCGACCTCGGGCACCGCGGCCTCGCGCAGCGCGAAGTCCTCCGGGGTGGGCCAGCCGTGCGGGCGGGCGACGAGGTGCCATTCGCGGCTGGTCGTGGGCAGTGCGGACATAAGCGCGATCCTCCAAATGCTTCAGGTGATGAAACAATCATGCTCCTCGATATTTCATGTTGTCAAGCAAATGGGTATCCTCGTGTGCATGACCCCCCGCGCAGACACCCTGACCGTCGAGGTCGTCGACCTGATCGGCACCGTCGTCGCCCGCTACTACGAGGAGTACGAGCAGGCCGCCGCCGAGCACTCCCTCACCGGCGCGCAGGCCAGGGTGCTCAGCCTGCTCTCCCTGGAGCCGCTGCCCATGCGGAAGGTCGCCCAGCGCCTGAAGTGCGAGCCGTCCAACATCACCGGCATAGTGGACCGCCTCGAATCCCGTGGCCTGGTCGAGCGCCGCCCCGACCCGGCCGACCGCCGCGTCAAGCTCGCCGCCCCGACCGACGAAGGGGCGCGCACGGCCGCGGCGCTGCGGACGTCCCTCAACTTCGCGCGCGAGCCCCTCGGCAAGCTGACAGTCGCCGAGCGCACGCTGCTCAAGGAGCTGCTCCAGCGCATGCTGGGCGTCGCGCCCGAGTGACCTGTGCGGGCGCTCGCACGGGGTCGGGCGGAGGCCGGGCCGGGCCTCACACACGCCGCGGCGAAGTGGCCCAGGATCATCGGGGCGAGGTGGACCGGGCGGCAGGGCCGGCAGGGATCTAATCTCGGCCATATGAACAACCCGAGCAGCCGCCCCTCCGTCGACTTCTACTTCGACCCCATCTGCCCGTTCGCCTGGATCTCCTCCCGCTGGATCCTGGAGGTCGAGCAGCACCGAGACCTGGACCTGCGTTTCCGGGTGATGAGCCTGTCCGTGCTCAACGAGGGCCGCGCGGACCTCCCCGAGAAGTACCGCGACCTGCTGGACGCGGGCTGGGGGCCGGTGCGGGTGTGCATCGCCGCCGCCCAGGAGCACGGCGAGGGCGTGCTGCGCGATCTGTACACCGCGCTCGGCAACCGCATTCACCGCGACGGCCGCGAGGACACCGCCACCGTCATCGAGGAGGCGCTGGCCGAGGCCGGGCTGCCGGCCGGGCTGGCCGACGCGGCCGGCAGCGAGGCGTACGACGATGCGCTGCGCAAGAGCCACCACGCGGGCATGGACCCGGTCGGCGAGGACGTGGGCACACCGACGATCCATATCGACGGGGTCGCGTTCTTCGGCCCGGTGCTGATGGCGATCCCGCGCGGCGAGGACGCGGTGCGGGTCTTCGACGGCGTGCGCCTCCTCGCCGGATACGACAAGTTCTTCGAGCTGAAGCGGACCCGCACCGGCGAGTTCGACTTCAGCTGACCGGTCCGGGCGCGGCGGGGGCGGCGGAGACTGACGGTGCGGCCGCCCCCGGCGCCTCCGCGTCCTCGTCGGCTCCCTTGGTGCGCAGCCCCCGCAGCAACGTCAGAGCCAGCACCGCCGCACAGGCCATCACGCCCGCGGCGCCCAGGACGGCCGCCTGAAGGCCGTCGGTGAATGCGGACCGTGCCGCGGCCAGCAGCGCTCCGCCTGCCCTGCCCGGGAGTTGGCCGGCCACCGCGGCCGCGCCGGCCAGGGTTTCGCGAGCCGCGTCGGCCGCCCCCGACGGGAGCCCGGCGGGCACCGCGTCATCCATGTGGCCGCGGTAGACCGCGCCGCCGATGCTGCCCAGGATGGCCATGCCCAGCGCGCCGCCCAGTTCGGTGCCGGACTCCAGGACCGCCGACGCGGAGCCGGCGCGCTCCGGCGGGGCGACGCCGAGGGCGAGTTCGTTGCCGAGGGACATCACCATCACCAGGCCGGAGGCGTAGACCGACGAGGCGACCAGGACGTACCAGAGGGCCGAGCCCGGCTCCAGCCAGGACAGCCAGACGAAGCCGCCGGCCGCGAGGGTGAACCCCAGGGCGATGACGTACGCCCGGTCCATCTTCTGGGCGAGGGCGGTGGCCGCCGCCGCCATACCACCCACCGCGAGGGTCGGCAGCAGGTTCCACAGCGCCGCTTCCATGGGGCTCATCCCCCGTACGGACTGCAGGTATTGGGTGAAGAAGACCGCGCAGCCGACGACCGCGAACATCGCCAGCAGGTTCATCAGCACCGAGACGCTGAACCCGCGGTGGCGGAACAGCTCCAGGTCGAGCATCGGGTGGCGGGCGGTGCGCTGGCGGTGGACGAAGGCCGCGGCGGCCAGCAGGCCGGTCGCGAGCGCGCCGACGGGCAGCGCGGAGAGGCCGTCGCGGGCGATTTCCTTGATGCCGTAGACCATCGGCAGCATCGCGAGCAGCGACAGGAGGGAGCCGGGCAGGTCGAAGCGTCCGGCCGCCGGGTTTTTGAACTCCGGCAGCAGCAGCGGCCCGCAGACCAGCAGCAGCACCATCGCGGGGGCGTTGATCAGGAACACCGAGCCCCACCAGAAGTGCTCCAGCAGCGCCCCGCTGAGCACCGGGCCGACCGCGATCCCGCCCATCATCGCCGACGACCAGATCGCGACGGCCCTGCCGCGCTGCTTGGCGTCGTGGAAGAGGTTGCGGATCAGCGCGAGCGTGGACGGCATCAGGGTCGCCCCGCCGATGCCGAGCAACGCCCGTGCGGCGATGAGCATTTCGGCGCTCTGCGCGTAGGCGGCGGTGCCGGAGGCGAGGCCGAAGAGGAGGGCGCCGGACAGCAGCAGCCGGCGGCGGCCGATGCGGTCGCCCAGCGCACCCATGGTGATCAGCAAGCCGGCCAGGACGAAGCCGTAGACGTCCAGGATCCACAGTTGCTGGACGCTGCTGGGCTCCAGTTCGGCGGTCAGGAACGGCACCGCGAAGTAGAGCACCGAGACGTCCATCGAGACGAGGAGGCAGGGCAGGAGGAGGACGGCCAGGGCGGTCCACTCCCGGCGCCCGGCCGACGGCGGGGACAGCGGGGAGGGCGACGACGGTGATGTGTACGCAGTAAACGACATGGATGACACGGTAAGCAGGCTGCGCTTACGGCGCAAACAGCTGACTGAATAAGGGAGTTGGAAGTGCGTCACACTAGTGCACCAACCCAGCGCCCTGCCCCTGTCGGGGGGCGCTGATACGCTCACAAGCCCCAAACAACCCCCTGGTGCACTAGTACGGAGGTCGTCCCGTGGAGCCGTCAGGCACGCCGCCCTACCGCCGGATCGTCGACGAGATCAGGCGCCGTATCGACTCCGGGGAACTCAACCCGGGCGACCGGGTGCCCTCGACGCGGCGGATCACCCAGGAGTGGGGGGTGGCGATGGCGACCGCCACCAAGGTGCTCACCACGCTGCGGCAGGAGGGCCTGGTCCGTGCCGTGCCGGGCGTGGGCACGGTGGTGGCCGAGCCGCAGCCGCAACCGCAACCGCAACCGCAGACACAGACACAGCCGCCTCACCGGGCCGCGCGCGCCGGAGCCCCGCGGGAGCGGCGGGCGCGCGAGACGGAGGGTGGACTGAGCCGCGACCGCGTCGTACGGGCCGGGCTCACCATCGCCGACGCCGAGGGGCTGCGGGCGCTGTCGATGCGCCGGGTGGCCGCGGAGTTCGGGGTGTCCTCGATGGCGCTCTACCGCCATGTGGCCAACAAGGACGAGTTGGTGGTGCTGATGGCGGATGCCGCGTTCTGTGACGTCACGCTCCCGGACCCGGCGCCGGAGCACTGGCGGGCACGGATGGAGGCGGGAGCGCGGCTGCAATGGGAGCTGTACCAGCGGCATCCGTGGCTGGCGCACTATCTGTCGCTCACCCGGCCGCAGCCGATGCCGCGGGCGATGGCGCTCATCGAGTGGACCATGGCGCGGGTGACCGGCGTGGACCCGGTGACGCTGATCCACATGGCCGTGACGCTGCTGAACTACGTGCGCGCCACCGCCACCTGTTTCGAGGACGATCTGGAGGCCGAGCAGGAGACCGGAATGGACCAGAAGCAGTGGATGGCGTCCATGGAGCCGGTGTTCGAGGGCATCGTCACGTCGGGGTCCTACCCCATGTACGGGGGGATCTCGGGGCACGACGACGACGTGGTGACGCTGACGTCGCTGTTCGAGTTCGGGCTGGCCCGGCTGCTGGACGGGATGGCGGCGCCGGCGGAGGGCGGGGCGGCGGGCACCGGCCCAACGGCGGGCTCCGGCCAGGTGGCCGGCGCGGGACGGGCGGCGGCCTCCGGCCCGGTCAGCTGAGTTCCCCGCGCAGCCGCCGGGCCCGTAACACCAGCTCCAGTTCGAAGCGGCGGTCCGGGTCGTCGATCTCCGTGCCCCATAACTCCCGTATCTGGCGCAGCCGGTAGCGGACGGTCTGCGGATGGACGCCGAGCCGGGCGGCGACCTCGGGGGCGCCGCCGCGGGTCTCCAGCCAGGCGAGCAGGGTCTCCGCGAGCCGACGGCCATGGGCGGGGCCGCAGCTGTCGAGGGGGGCGAGGCGGCGGCGGGTGAGGTCCCCGATCAGCTCCTCCGGCGGCAGCAGGACCAGCGCCTCGGTGTGCTCGGTGCACTGGAGCAGCTCGCCCGCCGGCAGCAGCCCGCGCTCCGTGAGATCGACCGCCGCCCCGGCCCAGCGCAGCGATTTCGCGGCGTCCAGCAGCGGTACGGCGGGGCCGATCGCGCCCGACCACCCGGCCGTCGCGCGGGCCAGCAGATCCCGCCGTCCGGGGGCGTCCGGGTCGGGCACCACCATCCGCGGCCGTTCGCTCTCCATGTCCAGCAGGACGTCGGGGGCGACGGCGGGCGCCACCGCCTCCCGGGCCGGCCGCAGCAGGACCGCGACCGCGACCCGCTCGGGCAGCGCCCAGCCGGCCCCGGCGGCACGCTCGGCGAGGGCCGCCGGCACCCCGTCCGCCGCCGCGCCGCGCCGCCGCCTCCCGGGTGCCGTGAACAGCTGCTCCATCAGGCGCCGTTGCAGCCGCAGCCGCTCCCCGGCCTGGCGGGCGGCGGCCTCGGCGTAGCCGCGTACGGATTCGGCGACCAGCCCGTCCAGGTACTCGTAGCCGGACTCGGCGAGTTCGTACATCGCGGGCGCCGGGATCGCGACCTGCTGGCCGATCTCGGCGAGCCGCCGCCAGGCCAGCCGGACGCCCAGCCGGTAGACGGCCTGGAGGACGTCCAGGCTGCGGCCCTGGAGGCCCTCGCCGCGGCCGAACTCCTGGAAGACCCGCGGGTGCACATGCGGCCGGTCCGGGCCGGCGGTCAGATGCGCGACGAAGTGCTCCAGCGACTGGCGGATTCCCACCAGCGCCCGAGGCTCTCCGAACTCGTCGGGGACCAGGGGAAGTTGCGGGTAGGCGCGGCGGATCTCCCGGAGGATGTCCTGGGCGAGGGCGGGCACCTCCTCCAGTGCCCGGGCGGCGAACTGCCGTACCTGGTAGGGCGGGACCTCCCGCCAGGCCGAGCGGACGGCTGTCACCATGCCCCGGACCTCCTCAGCACACCCCGCCTCCCCGGCCCCGCCCGTTACCCACCGCTCCCGTCGAAGGTCACCAACGGCACGTTCGGCTGCTCGGGGGTGGTCTCCAGAGCGGCGACGATGCCGAGCGCGGCGCCGACGGCGAGGGCGGCGGCGGTCAGCGCGGTCAGTGCGGCGGCGAGCGTTCGGGGCATGGCGCGGCGAGCCCTTCGTCGAGGCCGGAGTCCGTCGGCGGTCTCCGTCGGGGTTGGCGCGGCACCCGGTGCGGCCCGTCAGGGCCGGCGCGGTGCCGTGTCCCACAGCGCGGCACCACGGGGGGTCGTGGTGCCTGCCGAGTGTGGAAGGGCATTGACGCCCTGTCAAGAGTTCCCTTACGTTCCCGGCCCATGGCGCCTCGGGGCGCCGCACGTGCACCAGAGCGTGATTCCCCCACCGCTTCCAGGAGTGCCCGTATGCCCGTATCCGGCAAGCCCGCCCCCTCCTCCACCGCGGCCACCGCCGCCCCGCGCCTGTCGCTGGCCGTCCTCGGTCTCGGCGTCTTCCTGCTGGTCCTGGCGCCGCTGCTGGCCTGGTACGTCGCGCCACGGGCCAAGGTCACACCGGTCGACGTCGATGTCACCACCGTCTTCACCGGCAGCGGCAGCTACTTCGACACCACGGCCCTGAAGACCCGGGACCACCGGCGGATCACCATCACCCGGCACGTGCTGGGCGATGTCGCGGCGAGCGAGAAGAGCGGACAGGCCGTGTGGGACGTGTCCACCACGGTCGACACCCCGCAGACGCTGGCCCTCAAGGACCCGCGCCGCGCGTTCCAGTGGACCACCGAACGCTGGGTCACCGACCGGCGCAGCAACGCCCCGGTGCACTGCTGCGGGGAGGCCCCGACCCGCTTCGACGGAGATGCCTACCTCAAGTTCCCCTTCGACGTACGGAAGACCGGCCATCGCTGGTGGGACAACACCCTGGGCGCCGCCGTCCCGCTCCGCTTCACCGGCACCAAGACGGTGCAGGGCTACCCGGGCTACCGCTTCACCGGGACCGTCGCGCCCACCAGGACCGGCAGCCGGCAGGTCCCCGGCCGGCTCGTCGGGCGCCCGGAACAGGGCCAGATCCAGGCCGAGGAGTGGTACGCCAACTCCGGTATCGAGCTGGTCGTCGAGCCGCGCACCGGCCGGATCATGAATGCGGTGCTGTCGCCGGTCAAAACGCTGCGGGCGCCCGGTTCGCGGCGTACCGCGGTGACGCTGCTGCGCGGCGAGCGGCTGGAGTTCACGCCCGCCACGCAGCGGGCGCAGGTGCGGCTGGCGAGGGCGGACAGCGACAAGCTGCTGCTGGTCGGCCGGACGCTGCCGGTCACGGCCGCGGCAGCGGGCGGGGTGCTCGTCCCGGCCGGGGTGGTGTGGGTGGTGCGCGGGCGGCGGGGTACCGGCCGGTCCTGAGCGAAGTGATGAACCGTCAGTCGAAATCGGGGCGGTTTTTGTCACCCCGGTGAGTAGCCGCGGCGAACGGGGCGGGCGAACACTGGCCACCCCACACGCGGCCGGCCGGCCCGCCGGGCGGCGCACATCCGCCCCACCGCAGCACCGCAGCACCTCGGCACCGCACCGCGCACGCCGCACGGTGCGCCCGCGACCCCGCATGATGCAGCACGGCCCGCACGACTCAGTACGCAGTACGTCCCCCACCGCCGGTACCGCACCCTGAGACGAGTTGGAGCGCACATGCCCCAGCACGTACGCCCGTCCCCGCCCCTCGCGGCGCCCGCCCCCGGCCCCGCGGCGTCCGGGCCGCCCGGCTCGGGGCCGCCGCCGCTTCCCCGCCGGATCGTCTTCCTCGCCCGCCGCGATCTGGGCAATCCGGCCGCCGGCGGCTCCGAGCTGCTGGTGGACCGGATCGCCGAAGGGCTCGCCGCCCACGGGCACGACGTCACCCTGGTGTGCGGCGGTCCGCCGCCCGAGCCGGGAGGTGCCCCCGCCCGCGGCTACCGGGTGGTGTCCGCGGGCGGAGACGCCGGTCATTTCCTGCGCGTGCCGCGCCAGGTGGCGCGCCGGGTCGGCGGCTGCGATCTGCTGGTCGAGGTCGTCAACGGCATGCCGTACCTGGCGCCGCTGTGGCACCGCGGTCCGACACTGTGCCTGGTCAACCACGTCCACACGGATCTGTGGCGGCTGCGCTGCCGGGGGCCCGCCGCCCGGCTCGGCCGCCGCCTGGAGCACTGGGCGCTGGCCGGTGCGCACCGCCGCGGTCTGATGGTGGCGGTCTCCGGCTCGACCGCGTCCGCGCTGCACGGCCTCGGGGTCGAACCGGACCGGATCCGGCTGGTGTACAACGGCGTGGCGGAGCCCGGACCGCTGGCCCCCAAGGCGCCGGAGCCGCTGTTCCTGGCCATGGGGCGGCTGGTCGAGTACAAGCGCATCGATCTGCTGCTGCGGCTGTGGGAGCGGGTCCGGCCGGTGACCGGCGGCCGGCTGGTGATCGTCGGCGACGGCCCGGAGCGCGCCCGGCTCGCCGCGACCGCAGGCCCCGGCGTCACCTTCACCGGCCGTGTCTCCGAGGAACGCAAACACGAACTGCTCAGCTCCGCGTGGCTGTTGCTGCATCCGTCGCTCGTCGAGGGCTGGGGGCTGGTGGTGATGGAGGCCGCCGCCCGCCGCACCCCCACCGTCGGCTTCGACATCCCGGGGCTGCGGGACTCCGTCGAGGACGGCGGCACGGGGCTGCTGGCCCGCGGCGAGAGCGCGTTCGCCGCGCACTGGTGCACCCTCGCGCTCAGCGCCGGACGCCGCGACGCGCTGGGCCGCGCCGCCGAACGGCGCGCCGCCCGCTTCCGGTGGAGCCATACCGTGCAGAGCTTCCGCGCGGTCGCCGCGGAGGCCGTCCTCGACCCCGTCACCGGGCGGTGACGGCCCGGGTGCGCGACCCCTCGCTGCGCAGGTCCGCCGCCCTCTTCCGGGCCTTTCTGCGGGAGCGGACCGACCCCGGGCACTGCTACCGGCTGCTCGCCCGGGACGCCGCCGACCAGGTCGAACGGTATGCGCCGCTGCGGGGCGCGGTGGTCGCCGATGTCGGCGGCGGCAGCGGGTACTTCACCGCGGAGTTCCGCCGCCGCGGCGCCCTGAGCTGGCTCTTCGAGCCCGACACGGCGGAGCTGACCGCACACGGCCCGCCGCCCGACGGCGCGGTGGTCGCCGACGGCTATCTGCTGCCGCTCGCCGACGGCGCCGTCGACATCTGCTTCTCCTCCAACGTCCTGGAGCACGTCGCCGACCCGCAGACCTTCCTCAGCGAGATGATCCGGGTCACCCGCCCCGGCGGGCTGATCTACGTCGCGTTCACCAACTGGTTCTCCCCCTGGGGCGGCCACGAGACCGCGCCCTGGCACTACCTGGGCGCCGAACGGGCCCGCGCCCGCTACCGGCGGCGCACCGGACACCCGGCCAAACACACCCTGGGCGTCAACCTGTTCGCGGTGCACATCGGCCGCACCCTGCGCCAGATCCGGGCCCGTGACGACATCGCCGTGGTCACCGCCCGCTCGCGCTACGCGCCGTTCCTCGCCGAGGCCATCCCCCGCCTCCCGGGTGTCCGGGAGGTCGCCACCTGGAACCTCCTCCTCATCCTCCGGCGGTTGCCATGACCCAGACCCTGAGGCCCCTCCCGTCCCCCGGCTCGCCCGACGCCGGGGGACGGCCGACGCCCGCCCCCGACGCGCCGTCCGGTCAGCCCCGCTCCAGACGCTGGCTGTTCGCGTTCTGGGCGCTCGCCCTGGCCGGCTTCCTCGCGCCCGCGCCGGGGAAGATGACGTTCGAGACCAAGCTCGGTGTGACGACCGCCCCGTGGAAGTTCCTCGGCGACCTCGGGCAGTTGTGGCACGACCGGGCGGGCTTCGGCGGCCTCGCCGACCAGTACATCGGCTACGCCTTCCCCACGCTCCCCTACTACGGGCTGGCCGATCTCGCCCATGTCCCGGTGTGGCTGGCCGAGCGGCTGTGGATGTCGCTGATCGTCACGGCCGCGTTCTGGGGTGCGCTGCGACTGGCCGAACGGCTCCGCGTCGGCACCCCGCCGGCCCGGCTCCTGGCCGCCGCCTGCTACGCGCTGTGGCCGGCTTTCACCCTCGTCATCGGCTCCACCTCCGCCGCCGCGCTGCCCGGCGCGCTGCTGCCGTGGGTACTGCTGCCGCTGACCAACACACAGGTGAGCGCCCGGATCGCGGCCACCCGCTCGGCGCTGCTGATCCCCTTCATGGGCGGCGTCAACGCGGCCTCGACGCTGGCGTCGCTGCTGCCCGCCGGCCTGTATCTGCTGTCCCGTACGGGGCCGCGCCGGGCGAAGCTGCTGGCCTGGTGGCTGTCCGGGGTCGTGCTGGCCACCGCCTGGTGGGTGGTGCCGCTGCTGCTGCTCGGCATCCACGGCGAGAACTTCATGCCGTTCATCGAGCAGGCCGACACCACCACCGGCACCATGTCCGCCACCGAACTGCTGCGCGGCGCCGGCAACTGGGTCGGCTACCTCAACTTCGGCGAACCCTGGCTGCCGGCCGGCTGGACGATGACCGCCCGGCCGTTCGCGGTGCTCGGTTCGGCGCTGGCCGCGGCGCTCGGCCTGGCCGGGCTGGCCCGCCGTGATCTGCCCGAGCGCCGCTGGCTGCTGCTGACCGTCCTTGCCGTCGCGCTGATCGCGCTGGCCGGATACGGCGGAGCGCTCGGCGGACCGCTGCACGCGCTGTGGCAGGACTGGCTCAACGGCTGGCTGCGCCCGTTCCGCAACATCTACAAGTTCACCCCGGGCCTGGCGCTGGCGCTCACCCTGGGCCTGGCGCATCTGCTGGCGGTCGCCACCGAACGCCGCGGCACCCGGCGGCTGCCCGCCCGCCGGCGCCTGCCGCTGCTGACGGCGCTGCTGGTGCTGCCCGCGCTCACGCTGCCCTTCCTCACCGGCACCGTCCTGCAGCCCGGCGCCTTCACCGAGCTGCCCGCCTCCTGGCAACGGGCCGCGGCCTGGCTCCAGAAGCACTCCCCGCACAGCCGCGCGCTGGTCGTCCCCGCGACCGCGCACGGCCTCTACACCTGGGGCTCCCCCATCGACGAACCGCTCGATGTCCTCGCCACCTCCCCCTGGACGCAGCGCGACTTCGTCCCGTTCGGCACGCCGGGCGCCCGCCGCACCCTGGACGCCGTCGAGCAGGCCCTGCTGACCGGCGCACAGGTCCCCGGCCTGCGCGACTACTTGGGCCGGGCCGGACTGCACGACGTGGTCGTACGCAATGATCTCGACCCGGACCAGATCGGCTACGTCCCGCCGCAGACCGTCAAACGCACCCTCCAGGCGTCCGGCTACCGCAAGGTGGCCGCGTTCGGTCCGCTGACCACCGGCGGCCGCATCCCCTCCGGGGCGCCCCTCCAGGTCCAGGGCCTCTATCCGCGGCAGCGCGCCGTCGAGATCTACCGGCCGGCGGACACCCCCGGGCCCGGCCCGGTCACCACCCGCGCCGTCGCGGACACCGCGCAGCTCAGCGGCGGCCCCGAAGCCCTGCTCCAGCTGTCCGCCGACCCCGGCCTGCGCCACCGCCCGACCGTGCTGACCGGTGACCGCCACCCCGGCCTCGGCACCCCGCCGCTCCAGCTGACCGCCGACGGCCTGCGGCGTGCCGACACCCGCTTCGGCCTGGTCAACAGCAACACCTCGTACACCTACACCGCCGGTGAGCGGAACCACCCCGACAGCGTCCAGGACCCCGGCCGCCCGCCCCGGCAGATCCTGCCGACCACCGGGCCCGGCCACCAGACCACCGCCGTCCTCCGCGGTGCGTCCTCGGTCACCGCCTCCACCAGCGGCAACTGGCTCTTCCACCTGCCGCAGTACGACCCGGTCAACGCCTTCGACGGCAACCCGGACACCGCCTGGGCGGAAGGCAGCGCCGGGACGCCCGTCGGCCAGTGGATCCGGATCGGCTTCACCCGGCCCGTCACCCTCCCGTCCACGCTGTCCCTCACCCCGCTGCCCGGCGACGGGCTGCGGGCCGCCCCGACGTCCGTACGGGTGCAGACCGACCGCGGCAGCACGACCGACACCCTGCGCCCGGACGGCACACCCCAGCGGGTCAAGGCCCCGGCCGGGCGGGCGGCCTGGCTGAAGGTGACCGTCCTCGGTTCGCAGACCCCCCGCGCCGGGCTGTCCGGCGCCGGCTTCCGGGAGATCTCCGTTCCCGGCGTCCAGGTCACCCGGCTGCTGCAACTCCCCACCGACGCCGGGCGTTCCGGCGCGCCCGCCGAGATCGTCTCGCTGCACCGCGGCAGCGACCCCGGCGGCCTCTCCCCGGTCTCCGCGGAGACCGGGCTGCACCGCCAGTTCCGCACCGGCGCGGCGGCCGCGTACCGCGTCTTTGGCACCGCGCTGCCCGTTCCCGGCCCCGAACTCGACCAGCTCCTGGACCGCATCGCCCCGGAGCAACGGGACCGGATCACCGCCACCGCCGACTCCACCGGCTTCGGCTTCGGCCGGTCGCTCAGCCCTCGCAACCTCGTCGACGGCGATCTGACCACCGCCTGGATCGCCGGAGACCGGCCGACCCTGCATCTGCGCTGGCCCGGCAAGAAGAAGATCGACCAGCTCGTGCTGGCCGCGGCCGGCGGTCTCGCCACCCGGCCGGAGCAGATCCTGATCAACTCCCCGTACGGGGCGGCCACCGCGGGCGTCGACGAAAACGGCCAGGCCCGCTTCGACCCGATCACCACCGACCGCCTCGACATCACCATCAGCAAGGTCACCCCGCTGACCCTGCACAACCCCGTCGCCGGCCGGCCACTCCAGCTCCCCGTCGGCCTCAGCGAGATCCACATCCCCGCACTGGACGCCTACCGCACCCCCCGCCCCGCCGCCGGCGCCCGCTTCTCGCTCGGCTGCGGCCAGGGCCCGATGCTCGCCGTCGACGGCGTCCTGCACGCCACCGAGGCCGCCGGCTACCTCCGCGACCTCACCGAACGCCGCCCCATCCGGGTCCGGTTGTGCGCCGGCCCGGCCCGCGACGGACGCCTGGACCTCCCGTCCGGCCGCCACCGGGTGGAGGCGGGCGACCAGGGGCCGCTGGCGCTGACGGAGGTGACGCTGCGGCGGGGTGACGGGGCCCGCGCCGGTGCCGTGGGAGCCGGGCCGGGGCGGGAGCCGTCGGGAGCGGAGCCGGAAGCGGCCGGCCCGGGACGGGAATCCACCTCGGCGGTACGGGAACCGGCCGATCCGGAGCGGGATTCCGCCGCCCCGGCGCGGAGGGTCGCTGCCGGGGACTGGTCGGGGGACCGCCGCAGCGTCGCGGTCGGCGCCGGCCGGGCCGTCTACCTCCAGATGCACGAGAACGCCAACGACGGCTGGCAGGCAACGCTCCACGGCCAACGGCTGACCCCGCTCCGGATCGACGGCTGGCAGCAGGCCTTCCTCGTCCCGGCCGGGGCCGGCGGAACCGTCGAGCTCACCTACGCCCCGTCCGTCACCTACCACCTGGGACTGGCCGGCGGCGCCCTCGGAATCGCGCTCCTGCTCCTCTCGGCCCTCGTCCGCCGCACCCCCCGCACCCCGCCACCCGCGGCACCGCCCCCGCCCGCCCCGTCCTGGGTCCTGGGCGTCCTGGCACTCACCGCGGTACTGGCCCTGGCTTCCGGACCGTACGCCCTGATCGTGCCGGCCCTGGCACTACTGGCCCACTTCCGACCCCAACTCCTGCTCTCACTGGCCCTGTTGGCGATGCTGACCGCCGGAGCCGTCGCGGCCCTCGGCGCGGGCCGGCCCCATGCCGCAGGCGAGGGCGCCTTCAGCGGCGCTGCCCAGGCGGCGGCGCTGCTGGCCCTGGCGGCGGCGGTGGTGACCGTGCGGGGGCGGGGGGCGCGGGGGCCGGTGGTCCTGGAGGGAGCCGGGGCGGATGCGGACAGCGGCCCCGCACCGCCCACCCACAGCGCTCCCGCACGGCCGACCGACAACAGCGGGGAGGACACCACCCGATGACCGCACTGGAACCGGCCCGGCACGAACCACCCGACGAGCGGGGCGCACCGCCCGACGGCCAGGGCGCACCGTCCCCCAACCCCGGCCGGCCCTCCCCCGCCCCCTCCCCCTCTCCCCCTTCGGGGGAGGGGGCGGGGGGTGGGTTCGGGGGTGGGGGGGAGCAATGTCGCGCGATCGTCGTCGGCCGCGTCCCCTTCCCCGTTGTGGACGAGATCTCGCGGCACTGTCTGGACGAGGGGCAGCCGGAGACCGTGCACATCGAGGTGCATCTCCCGGGCCGGGTCGATCCGGCCCGGCTGCGCACCGCGTTCCACCGGGCGCTCGCCCGGCATCCGCGCATCCTGATGCGCCAGGCACCGGCCCGCTGGTGGCACCGCCGCTACGTCTGGCAGCTCACCGCCGCCCCGGACGTGGACCCGGTCGACTTCCCGCCGCCCGGCCCCGGCGCGCTGGCCCGTGCCCGGCGGCGCGCGCTCGACGACAGTCCGGCGCTGGACGCCTCGCCGCCCGTACGGCTGGAGGTGATCGAGGGGGCGGGCGAGGGCACCGTGCTGCTGCTCACCCTCCACCACACCGCCCTGGACGGACCGGCCTGTCTGCGGGTGCTGGCCACCGCCGCCGAGCTCTACGGCGGCGCCGACAACTCCCCCGCCCCGTCCCCGGTCCGCGCCTCCGGTCCCCGTACGGAGCGACCGCAGGCCGACGACGACGGGCCGGGCGCCGGACGCCGCTTCTCCCGGCCGGCGCGGATCGCCCCCGCCCCCGGCCGCACTCCCCGGCCCGCGACACCGGCACCGGCACCGGCACCGGCACCGGCACCGGCACCGGCAGACGAACGCCGGTCCGGCAACGGCATGTTCCTGGCCGATCTGCCGATTCCGGACCGCCCGCCGCGCACTCCCGGCCGGGCGGCGCCGTACACCGTCAACGACCAACTGCTGGTCGCCACCTGGCTGATGGTCGCCCGCTGGAACCGGCTGCACGCCCCGTCCGGCCCGCACGGCGCGGCCGGCGCCCCGGCCGCCGCGCCCGTCGTCGTCACCATGCCCGTCGACGACCGGCCGCGCGGGGCCGAGATGCCCATCGGCAACGGCACCCGGCTGCTGTCGGTCGGGTTCGGCCCCGAGGAGGTCCGGGACGCCGGGCCGCTCACCGCCGATCCGCCGGACCCGGACGCGGTGGCCCGGCTGCTGCGGCGCACCGCCGCCCGCACCCGCGCCCTCAAGGCCGCGCCCCCCGGGCGTCAACTCGGGCTTTCCGCAACGTTGTTGACCGCACCCGTCGTCCCGGTCGGGCTGCGCGGCGCGGTCACCCGGGTGCTGCGCTCCGCCGCCGCGCCCTGGACCTCCACCACCCTGCTGTCCAACATCGGCCGGATTCCCTACCCGCTGGACTTCGCGGAGGCCGGACGGCCGACCGCGGTGTGGTTCTCCGCCCCGGCCCGGATGCCGCGCGGTCTCACCGTCACCACGGTCTCGGTGGGCGGCCGCATCCAGCTGGCGCTGCGCTGGTCCCCGGCCCTCCTGGACGAGGCGGCCGGCGCCCGGCTCGGTGCGCTGTTCCGCTCCTCCCTCGCCGCCACCGCCTGGACCCCGCCGGCCGGCGGAGCGGCCCGATGACCCGGCCGCCCGCCGCGCTGCGGGACTTCTACGAGAACCCGGCCGTACCGGTCGCCTCCGGAGCGGCCCGCAGCCGGCGGCAGGCCCGGCTGCTGGCGCGCGCCCTGGGTCCCGTACGGACCGGGGCGCCGGCCGCCACCATCCTGGACATCGGCTGCGGCGACGGCTCGGCGGCGGCCACCGCGGCGGAGCTGCTCGCCGGCCACCGGCTGATCGGCGTCGACTGGTCGCAGGACGCGCTGCGCCGCGCCCGGACCCACCTCCCCTGTGTACGCGGCGAACTCACCGACGGCGGGCTGCCGTTCGCGGCCGGCTCCGCCGACGCCGTCCTCTTCAGCGAGGTCATCGAGCATCTCGTCGACCCCGATGCCGCCCTGGACGAGCTGCGCCGCGTCCTGCGCCCCGGCGGCCATCTGCTGCTGTCCACCCCCAACCTCGCCGCCTGGTACAACCGCGGGCTGCTGCTCGCCGGGGTCCAGCCCGTCTTCTCGGAGGTCAGCATGCGCCGTGTGCACGGCCGGCCCGGCAGCCAGGTCGTCGGCCATCTGCGGCTCTACACGGCCCGTGCGCTGCGCGGCTTCCTCGCGGCGTCCGGTTTCGAGGCCGTACGCATCGCCGGTGCGCCGTATCACGACGTGCCGCGGACGCTGCGCCCCCTGGACCGCGCCGCGTGCCACGTCCCGTCGCTGGCCTCCATCCTGCTCGCCCATGCCCGCCGGGGAAGGGGGTAGCGCGGTGCCGTGGTGGGGCGTGGCGTCCGCGCTGCTCGCCAACGTCCTGTACAGCACCGGCTTCGTGCTGGAGAAGCGCGCACTGGCCGGGCTGCCGGCACTGAGCATCCGCCGGCCCGGAAGGGTCGTCGGGCATCTGCTGTCCAGCCCGCTGTGGCTGGCCGGATCGCTCGCGCTGGCAGCCGGGTTCGCCGCCCAGCTCGCCGTCTACCGCACCCTGCCGCTCGCCGCCGCCCAGGGCCTCTTCGTCTCCGGTCTGGTGCTGCTCCTGCTGCTGTCCTCGGTGGTGCTGGGCGAGCGGACCAGCGGCCGGGAGCGGCAGGGCATCGTGGCGATCCTGTTCGCGCTGGCGCTGGTCATCGCGTCCCTCCGGGGCGAGGACGCGCAGGCCGTCGCCCGCACCGCGCCGCCCGGGACCCTGCTGCTGATCGCGGTGCCGTCGCTGGCCGCCGGGCTGCTGCTGTACCGCTCGGCGGAACGGCGCGCCCGGCGCCGGCACCGGCTGCCCACCGCGGGTGTCCCCTACGGGGTGGCCGTGGGCCTCCTCTACGGGGTCAGCTCGCTGGCCATCAAGGGCGTCGCCGGCCTGCTGACCGCGCGTGACATCCCGGCCACCGTCGACCGGCTGCTGCGCTCGCCCTACCCGTACCTCCTGCTCGTCACGGGAGCCGCCGGTCTGGTGCTGTCGCAGACCGCGCTGCAGCGCTGCCGGGCCTCCCTGATCGTCCCCGTCTGCACCACCGTCACCTGTGTGTTCACCGTCGTCTGCGGCACCGTGGCGTTCGGTGAGCCGCTGCCCGCCGATCCGCTGCGCCGCGCGCTGCGGCTGGGCGGCACCGCCGTCGCCGTGGCGGTGCTGCTCGCGCTGCCGCGCCATGACCCGCCCGCTCCCGTATCCGCCACCGGCACCCCGGAGTTGCGCCATGAAGCCCGATGACCCGCTGCTGAAGATCCTCGTCTGCCCCCTCGACAAGGGCCCGCTGTCGCTGCTCGCCCCCGGTGACGCCCTCTACAACCCCCGGCTGCGCCGCCGCTATCCGGTCCTCGACGGCATCCCCCAGCTCCTGCCCTCCTCCGGCGAGCAGCTCACCGACGCCGAGCACCTGCGCGCGCTGGGCCGGATCGCGGACCGGGAACCGGGGTCGTGACGCTCGCCGCGCGGCTGGGCCCCCGGCTGGTGTCGGCGCTGGCGGCCGGGCTCTATCCGCGCTTCGAACCGGAGCTGCGGCGGCTGGCCGACTTCTGCCCGCCCGGCGGCACGGCCGTCGACGTCGGCGGGTGGTACGGCCCCTGGACCCGGCGGCTGGCCCGGCGCGCCGACCGGGTCGTCACCCTCGAACCGGTGCCCCATCTGGCCCGTCTGCTCGCCTCGGTCGCGCCCCCGCATGTCGAGGTGGTGTCCGCCGCGGCCACCGACCGCACGGGCCGCGCCGCCCTCTGGCTGCCCGCCGACGGCCGCGGCGACCGCGGGGTCTCCTCGCTGGTACGCCGTGAGCTGCACACCTCCGCCGTCGAGGTGCCCTGTCTCCCGCTGGACGCGCTGGGGCTGACGGCCGTCACCCTCATCAAGATCGACGCGGAGGGCGCGGAGCTGGCGGTGCTGCGCGGCGCCACACACACCGTCGAACGTGAACTCCCGGCGCTTTTCGTCGAGTTGGAGACCCGCATCCAGCCGCTCGGGCCCGTGCTGGACTGGACGGCGGCGCGGGGCTACCGCGGCTGGGTCCTGCCGCGTGACCGCTGGTTGCCGCTGGCCGCTTTCGATCTGCCCGCCCATCAGTCCCGTACCTGCCATGTCGCCGAGCACGGGCTGCTGCGCCGCTCCCTCGCCCCGCACCGCCGCTACGTCAACTCCGTGCTGTTCCTCCCCAAGGGCGCGCGCCCCGGACGCCCCGCCGCCCGCGCCGTCCACCACCATGTCCCTCATGGCCCCCACCACGGACACTGACCCGCCCGCCGGTCCGCCCGGCCCGGTCGCCTTCCAGCTCGTGCTGCTGCGGAGGATGGCCGACCACCACCCCGGCCTGGTCGAGGACGCGCTGCGCACCCTGGGCGTCTCCCGCGCCGCGATGCGCGAGGCCAACCGCCGCTGGCAGGCGCGGATGCACGCCCCGCGCGCGCCCGGCGGCCTCCAGCCGTACCGTGCGCTGCTGGGCGCCCCGGAGACCGTCACCGCCCGCCGGATCGGCGACCTGAGCTGCGAGGCCCTGACCTGGCCGGTTCCGCTCTGGCCCGATCTGCGGTTCGAGGTCCTCACCGGCGGCCGGGGCGCGGTCTGGAACGCCTGGCTCGTCCGGGCCCCCGGCGCCGCCGCCCCCGACCTGCGCACCACCGCGGATCTGACGCCCTGGTCGTGCACCGTCGACGAGGTCGCCCGCGCCTTCGCCCCGGCCCGCCCCATGGAGGGCAGCGCCCCCACCCGCTGGCGGCTGGCCTGCACCGCGCCGGGCCCCGACGGCACCCCGCAGCAGATCGTCCCGGAATTCACCTGGGGGCTGTACCAGCGGCTGACCGGCTGACGGCGGCGGCCGGCCCGGCCGAGGGCCACGACCGCCCGGCCGAGGGCGGCGATTGCCCGGCCGACGCCCCGCCGCACCGGCGCCTCAAGGGCGCGTCACTCCTTCGCCGCAGCCGCCCCGCGCCCGTCCCCCGGGCGGACCCGCCCAGCGGGCGGCGGCCCCGGCACGACCGGAGGATGGCGCACGAGCGGTCCCTGCGAACCGGCCGCGCGAGCGCTTCGTCCATACACCGGCCCATCGGGGAGGAATCACCCATGACCATCAGCCTCGCCCAATTGCGGCGCTGTTCGGCCGCCATCGACATCGGCGCGGCCCGGACCAGGGTGTATGTGAAGAACCAGGGGCTGGTCGTCGACGAACCGACCGTCGCCGCCATCAACACCCGCAGCGGGGCGCTGCTGGCCGTCGGCGCCCAGGCCGAGGTGATGGACGGCCGCACCCCCGACTACATCCGCGTGGTGCGCCCGGTCGCCGGCGGTACCGTCGTCGACATCGACATGGCCCAGCGGCTGCTGCGGACCCTGGTCGGCGACAAGCTGCGCAAGAGCTGGCGGCGCCGGCCGGCGATGCGGGCCGCGGTCTGTCTCCCGTACGGCAGTGAGCCGCTGGCCCAGCGGGCCATCGTGGAGACGCTCACCGGGCTCGGGGCGCGGCGGGTGGAACTGGTCGACACCCTGGTCGCCGCCGCGGTGGGGTCCGGGCTCCCGGTGGAGCAGCCCGAGGCCACCATGATCGTGGTGTGCGGCGCCGGAACCACGCAGGTCGCGGTGCTCTCGCTCGGTTCGATCGTGTCCGCGGAGACCGTGCCGGTGGGCGGCAACGCCATCGACCACGCGGTCATCCAGCATCTGCGGCTGCACCACGAGCTGATGCTGGCGGGACAGGCCGTCCGCCCGCTGCAGATGATGCTCTCCCGTGGAGCCGGGGGCACGCCCGGCTCCACCGAGGTGCACGGCCGCGACGTGGTCAGCGGAATGGCGCGCTCCGTGCATGTCGACACCGAGGGGGTACGGGAGGCCATCACCACCCCGCTGACCTCGATCCTCGACGGCATCGGGTCGGTGCTGCGCCGCTGCCCGCCGGATCTGGTGGCCGACCTCGGGGAGCGCGGCATCGTGCTCGCGGGCGGCAGCGCCCTGATCCCGGGCCTGGAGCCGATGATCCACCAGGCCACGAACATGCCGGTGCATACCGCGGACCACCCCGACACCTGTGCCGTGATGGGCCTCGGTGCCATGATCGAGGGCAAGGTCCAGCCCCTGCACCTCGATCCGATGGGCCCCTGAGGCCTGCCGAAACCGGGGCCGGGGCCCCCGCCGACCCCAGCGGCTCACAGACTCCGGGCGTTCCAGGCGACCACCGCGGGCCGGTCGTGCTCGGTGCCCAGGATGCCGACCGTCGCGGTCTCGAAGGTGAAGAGTCCGCCGGCCGCGGGCGGCAGCCCGAGCCTGCGGGCGGCCAGCACCCGCAGGAAGTGCGCATGCGCCACCAGCGCCACATCGCCGCCGTCCGCGGCGAGCTGCGGCGCGAGCCGCGCCAGCACCCGGTCGGCACGCGCCCCGACCTGCTCCGGCGTCTCGCCCGGATGCTCCGGTGGCCCCTCGGCGACACCGTCGGAGAACAGATACCAGCCGGGCCGGCCGCGGTGGATCTCGGCGGTGGCGACGCCCTCATAGCCGCCGTAGTCCCATTCCCGCAGGTCGGGGTCGATCTGCGGGCGGGCGAGGCCCGCCAGTTCGGCGGTGCGCAGCGCCCGCTCCATCGGGCTGGCGTAGACCTGCCCGATCTTCCGGTCCGACAGCAGCGGCCGCAGCGCGCGGGCCTGCTCCTCGCCGGTGGCGGTCAGCGGCAGATCGGTCCAGCTGGTGTGCCGGCCGTCCCTGCTCCACTCGGTCTCGCCGTGCCGGACCAGAAGGAGGTCGCTCACGAGTCCTGCGCCTGCTGCCCCTGCTCGGCCTCGGCCTGCTGGGCCTCGGTGACCGACGCCCGGACCTCGTCCATGTCCAGCGCACGGGCCTGGCCGATGACGTCCTCCAGGGCCTCCTCGGGCAGCGCGCCCGGCTGGGCGAAGACCGCGATGTTCTCGCGGACGATCATCACCGTGGGGATGGACTGAATCTGCAGGGCCTGCGCCAGCTCGGGCTGCGCCTCCGTGTCGACCTTGGCGAAGACCAGGTCGTCGTGCTTCTCGGAGGACTTCTCGAAGACCGGGCCGAACTGCTTGCACGGCCCGCACCACTCGGCCCAGAAGTCGATCAGGACGAAGTCGTTACCGGAGACGATTTCGTCGAAGTTTTCCTTGGTGAGCTCGATGGTGCTCATGCCTGTTTCCCTGCTTCCGGTCTGTCGACGCTTGTGACTCGGTCTCCGGCTGCGGTAACGGGATCGTCCCGTGACGTATTCCGCAGGCCGGACCGTCCCGCACCCCTGCCCACCGAGCGCGTTCCTAGACATCCGGATCGACGTGGGAAACCACACGCCACCCGACCGGCCGACGCGGCTCCCCTCACCGCGCCCCGGCCTCGCTCCCCTGTGGTCACGTAGCTAGCTCTTGGCCTTGCCGTAGTCCTTGGCCATACCGCCCGCGAAGTCGTACACGACGCACTGTTCGTCCCCGACGACCCAGGCGTCATGGCCGGCCGGGCAGACGAAGACATCGCCGGGCCCCACTTCGGACTCCGCGCCGTCATTCATCCTGATCCGCATCCGGCCCTGGACCACGAAGCAGTTGTGGTGGACCTCGCAGCTGTCCGTCCCGGCTATCGGGCGCACCGACTCCGACCAGCGCCAGCCGGGCTCGAAGGTGGCCACGGCGAAGTCCAGTCCGGTGAGGTGCAGGGCTTCGAGGTGACCCCGGGGAAAGTCGCGCCGTTCATCCGGCTTGTCGACCGTTTTGACTTCCATCATGAGGGTTCCTCCGTCCACCCCCCTGGGGCATCCGTGCCACGCCCCGGTCCTTCCATGGTGCGCCGGTCCGGCACACCCGGCATCCGCGGTCCGCCCGCCCCCGGCGAAGACGTTCCCCAGCGTTCAACGGCCGGTTGTCGCCGGGGAAGCGCCGTGGCACACAACCGCCGCACCCGGCGGTTAGCATCCCGACAAGACCGCCAAGAACGGAGCAAACTTCTGTGCCTCCTCTGCGCGTAGGCGTCGCCATCCTGACCATGGGAAACCGTCCCGCCGAGCTGCGGGCGCTGCTGGATTCGGTCGCGAAGCAGGACCTCCAGCCGGCCCACATCGTGGTCATCGGAAACGGCTCACCGCTGCCCCCGCTGCCGCACGGCGCCGTCGGTGTCGAGCTGAGCGACAACCTGGGAGTCTCCGGCGGCCGCAATGTCGCCCTGGACGAGCTGCGCAAGCTCGGGGACCTCGACGTGGTGGTCGACCTGGATGACGACGGTCTGCTGCACAGCACTGACGTCTTCCGCCGGCTGACCGAACTGCACGCCCGGGAGCCGGAGTTGGGGATCGTGAGCTTCCGCATCGCCGACGAGCGGGGCCGCACCCAGCGCCGCCACGTCCCCCGCCTCCGGGCCGGCGACCCGACGCGCGGCGGCCTGGTCACCACCTTCCTCGGCGGCGGGCACTCGCTGTCCGTACCGATGCTGGAGCGGATCGGCGGCTGGCCCGAGGACTTCTTCTACGCCCACGAGGAAACCGACCTGGCCTGGCGGGCCCTGGACGACGGCTGGCACATCCGCTACGCCCCGGAAATCGTGCTCCAGCACCCCTACACCTCACCGACCCGGCACGCGGTCTACCACCGCATGGTCGCCAGAAACCGCGTCTGGCTGGCCCGGCGGCACCTCCCCGCCGTCCTGGTGCCGCTCTACCTCGGCGTATGGGCCGCGCTGACCGCCGTCCGCAGCCCCTCGGTGGCGGGCCTGCGCGCCTGGGCCGCGGGATTCGCCGAAGGGGTACGGACCCCGTGCGGCCGCCGCCGTCCACTGCGCTGGCGCACCGTGTGGCGGATGACGATGCTGGGCCGCCCACCGGTCATCTGAGCCGCACCCCGGACGACTGCCCCTGAGGGACCGGCTCACCGGGACCGCTACCGCAGCCGTGGGTCCGTCACCCCGCCCGGACAGGCGAGGCGTTCGGCGTCCCACCCGGCCCGCCGGGCACCGGCACGGTAGGCGCTCTCGTAGAACCCGAGCACGGCCGCCCGGGGATCGGCCTGCGCACGCGCGTCGTCGTACCGCAGCACGGCCAGATGGCTTCCGCCCCGCGCGACCCAGCTCGCCGCGGCCGGCCGCAGCGGCTCCCCGGCCAGGTCCGCGGGCTCCGGAGCGGTGTAGGAGTAGAACGCCGGCTCGGGGAAACCGTCGTCCCCGAACCAGAAGCCGAAGCTGATCACCTCCCTGGAGTACGCCTCCCGGGTCACCGGATCGGTCTCCCGCGGCTGCTCGACCCGCCGCCCGGAGAACCGGGTGTGCGCGATGTCGAACGTGTGCCAGAAGTGGTGCACCGGGCTGACCTTCCCCTCATAGCCCGCCGCGAACTCCTCCAGCACCGCCGCCACCTGGCTGAGCACCCGCCAATACCGGTTGGCGTGACCGGGATCGTAGACCGCGTGCTCGGTGTCCTCCGCGAACGGCCGCCCGGCATCGGGCAGGTCGAACGGCCGGGGAACGTCGAGCCGCACCCGGACCCCCAGCCCGGCCAGCGCGTCCATAAGGGTGTCGTGAAAGTCCGCCACGGACCGCCCGGCAAGCGGAAACGACACCGTCCGGCCGTCCAGCACCGCCACGACCAGCTGATGCCCCACGAAGTCGAAGTCGATCGTGAACAGCGGATTCCCGTCGACCAGCCCCATCGGCCGGGTGGTGATACCGCGCCCGGTCAGATGGAACGGCACGTTCCACCAGTGATTGCGCCGCACCCCGGCAGCCAGCCGCACCTTCCCCACCACCTGCGCAAAGCGATGCACCGTCTCTTTGGTCTCCCGCCACTCCCCATACGGAATCACCGGAAACAGCTCCATCGCCCTCACCCTTCCTCTTCCGCCCGGCACTCCTGACGGCCGGCCGGGGCCTGGACGACCAGATGACCATGGCGGCCGGCGATCGGCACATCGTGGATCTTCGCCCTGGGCGCTGCGGTGGGACGGGGGGACTCGAAATCAGACGTAGGAGCGCCGAGTCGCGTCGTCGCCCGGAGGGGGCACAGGCTCTGACGGGCGGGGCTCGCCGGTCCTACGTGTCGTCGTCACGGTCCACTCGCCAGAGGCCCGCCACTGACTGGGCGTAGGCGATGCGGTGGTCGAGGTGTTTGCCGTAGACGCGGTACTCGGGCGAGCCAATCTTTTGCTTGAGTGCCGTGCGTTTCCAGAATCCTTGGGTGGTTTTCCAGACAGTGCGAGTCGGGGGGTCAATGACGATTTCACCGTTGGGCAAATTGCAGATGAACTCGATAAGGATGAGGGGAATGCAGAGCACCGACTTGACGATCGAGCTGATGGAGGCTCCGCGGGCCCGCAGGAGGGACTGCTTCGGCCGCACGATCTCACGGACGGGGCGCCACCACTGCTCGGGGGGTGGCAGTCGAAGTTCGGCCAGGACGTGATGGTCGGGTGTCAGGACCGTGAAGTGCAACCCTTGTCCCACAAGGACGAGGATGGGCTCTGAGGTGTCCTTGGTGCGGTAAAGCGTGTAGCGCGGTTCGGTACCGGGAGGCAGTGCCCAGTTCGGGGGTGTGCCCTCGGTGGCGTAGGCGAAGGGTTCGCCCCGGAAGGGCGCGACGACATATTCGAGGGGGAAGGCGCATTCGCCGGGCTCACTGTTCGAGGGGTTCCGAGCGTGGAACCAAACCTTCGTGGGGCTGTCCATTGTTTTCTCCTAGCCGAACACCGAGCGGACGTCGGTGGGTGTGCGGGATTCCTCCTCGGGCTGCGCGGCGAAACGGAAGGTGAGGGTTTCACCGATCTGCCGCAACCAACCGACGTAGCGGGGGAGCTCAGCGAAGCTAGGCGTGGAGAGGGAGCAGTTCGCCAAATTGTAGAGCGGCGAGTGGAGTTGCAGATCGCAGAGGCCCCGGCGGGCGTCGCGGGAGATGGCGCAGCAGAGGGGCGGACAGCAGGCTCGCACATGATCACGCCGTGATCTTCTTGAGGTGTGGATGAGCATTCGTCCGCCGAAACCGTTCGGTGGGCCCCGGAATGAGGCACGTCCGTCAGGCGCTCCCGGTGGCGGGGCCTCCCCGCCACGCGCAGCGTCGCGACGCGACCCCGGCGGGTCTCGTGACGGCGCCCCGGTCAGCATTTCGAAGAGGCCCCAAGCCAAGCTGTAGACATCGCTGCGATCTTCAGTCACAGCGTCTGCCCACACCGGAAATCCTGGGCCATCGGAGTACGAACACGCCCCCGAACAGCCCGATGGAGGCCGGAGTCAGGAGCACTCGGCCAACACGGCCTCCAAGTGGATGCGCGCCCACTCCGCCAGTCAGGCTGGAGGTACTGCGGGTCACGGAAGTGAAGCTCGGCACCCCGCCGACGGGACTGCTCCGCTTCGTCATCGCCCGGCCCGCCCGGACCTCCGTGCGCCCCAGCGAGCCCCGGGTGCCCCCGTGCGTCCCCCGCATGTCCCCTGGATCTTGGTCTGAACGGCTGAACGGGGGCCACCGCGCTGTGGCGGTGGCCCCCGTTCTGACGTTTCCCCAGGTAGAAAGGGTCTCCCCCCTGGGTGCTGCGGTGGGGCGGGTGGGACTCGAACCCACGGCCGACGGATTATGAGTCCGCTGCTCTAACCGGCTGAGCTACCGCCCCCCACGGCGCGTCGCGCACATTTGTGCGCGCCGTCTGCCGCAGCATAGCCGCTCATACGATCTGCTGCCCGTGAGGGCTGCCGTCGCGCGACCACGCACGCCCAAGAGGACCGCGATCACGGGCCGTTGGTTCCATGGCACAAGAAAAAGGACCCCTCGCGGGGTCCTCGTTCTCTCTGCTCCCCCGACTGGACTCGAACCAGTAACCCTCCGGTTAACAGCCGAATGCTCTGCCAATTGAGCTACAGGGGACCGAGCTCCCCCGACTGGACTCGAACCAGTAACCTGCCGGTTAACAGCCGGCTGCTCTGCCAATTGAGCTACAGGGGATTGCTCTGTGTGCCTCGAATGCATCGCTGTCCGGCCTTCCGGACGGCGCGCGCTCGCTGCGACACATACATTAGCGCAAGCAGGGGGGTGCTCCGCCAATCGGTATCGCCTCAGGTCACCTCGGGTGATCTGCGGCCCCGGAGGGTAGGCGCGCGGCACAGCCCGCACTCCGGTGCGTACCGGCACCGGACGGGACCGACGAGAGGGAAAGGTGGAGCGATGCGCTACCGGCTCACGTTCATCGCGGGACTGGCCACGGGGTACGTGCTCGGCGCACGGGCCGGCCAGGAGCGGTACGAGCAGCTCCGTAAGGCCGCCCAGCGGATCTCGCAGAATCCGGCGGTCCGGAACACCGCCGAGTCGGCCGCGCTGACCGGGCGCGAGGCGGCCTCCAAGGCCTTCGGGACGGTGTCGGCCAAGGTCGGGGACCGGCTGCCGGCGTCCGTCACCGACCGGGTGCGGTCGCTGCGTGAGCGGCGCAACGGCGACGAGGACGACTGGGGCACCAGCAATACGTGAGCGGCGACCCTCCCGGGCAAACCCTGACTCCGTTCCTATGCGTCGTATGGGGCATCATCTGAGGCCATGGGGATAGTCGCCGGATTGGACAGTTCGTCCGAGAGCACACGGATCGTCGTCTGCGATGCGGACACGGGTGCCGTCATCAGGCGCGGGTATGCACCGCACCCCGCCGAGAAGGGGCATGAGGTCGATCCGCAGGCGTGGCTGATCTCACTCGGTGAGGCGGCCGGCGGCGGGCTGCTCGAAGGGGTGCAGGCGATCGGCGTCGCCGCGCAGCCGCACGGGCTGCTGCCGCTGGACGTCGAGGGCAATCTCGTACGGCCCGCGCTGGTCGGCAACGACAAGCGGGCGCAGAGCGCGGCGGCGGATCTGATCGACTCGCTCGGCGGGCGTACCGCCTGGGCGCAGGCCGTCGGGGCGGTGCCGCAGGCGACCCATGCGGTGACGAAGCTGCGCTGGCTGGCGCGTAACGAGCCGGCGCACGCGGCCCGGATCGCGGAGGTCATGCAGCCGCACGACTGGCTGGCGTGGCAGCTGCTGGGGCGGCCGGCCCGGCGGACGACGGACCGGGGCGGTGCCTCGGCGACCGGGTACTGGTCGGCGGCGACCGGGTCGTACCGGCCGGATCTGGTGGAGCTGGCGCTGGGCCATCAGGTGCGGCTGCCGGAGCTGCTGAGCCCCTCGGGGACGGCGGGGTTCACCCCGGAGGGGTTGCTGATCTCCGCCGGTACGGGCGAGACGATGGCCGCCGCCTTCGGGCTCGGCGTCGGGGAGGGCGACGCGGTGGTGTCGCTGGGCGCCTCGGGGTCGGTGTTCGGGATTCATCACGAGGCGCTGGTGGACCCGAGCGGCACGATCACCTCGTTCGCGGACGCGACCGGCCGGCATCTGCCGGTGGTGCACACCAGCAACGCCGTACGGGTGCTGCGCGGGACCGCGGAGATGCTGGGGACGGATCTGGAGGGGCTGTCCGAGCTGGCGATGAAGTCCTCGCCCGGTGCGTACGGGATGGTGCTGCTGCCGTATCTGGAGGGCGAGCGGACCCCGCATCTGCCGCACACCGCCGGGTCGTTGCACGGCATGCGGCGGGACAGCATGAAGCCTGAGCATCTGGCGCGGGCGGCCGTGGAGGGCATGCTCTGCGGGCTGGCGGACGCGCTGGACGTGCTGCGGGGGCGGGGCATGGCGGTGCGCCGGGTGTTCCTGCTGGGCGCGGCCGCGGAGCTGTTCGCGGTGCAGGCGGTGGCGCCGGCGCTGTTCGGGGTGCCGGTCGTGGTGCCGCAGCCGGCTGAGTACGCGGCGCTGGGCGCGGCCCGGCAGGCGGCCTGGGCGTGGGGCGTGGCACACGGCACCCTCACGCCGGCCGGCGGCGCGGAGGCCGGGCCGGGCGGCGGGGCCGCCTGGATCGATCCCCCGCAGTGGCCGGCCGCCGCGAGCCAGGTCTTCGAGCCGGGTGAGGAGCTGGCGGTCGGCCAGGCCGTGCGCCAGCAGTACGCGGCGGTGCGCGACGAGGCGTATCCGGGGGCGTTCCAGCGGGAGGCGTGAGGTACCGGGCGGGCTTGGCGGGCGCGGGTGTGCCGGGTGTGCCCGGGGCCGGGCGCGGCGGGCTCAGTCGAGGTAGCCGCGGAGCTGGTCGGCGTAGGCGTGGTCGCGGAGCTTGTTGAGGGTCTTGGACTCGATCTGCCGTATCCGCTCGCGGGTGACGCCGAAGATCCGGCCGATCTCCTCCAGGGTGCGGGGGCGGCCGTCGGCGAGGCCGTAGCGGAGCTGGACGACCTTGCGTTCGCGCTCGCCGAGGGTGGACAGCACCGCGTCGAGGTGCTCGCGGAGCAGCAGGAACGCGGCGGATTCGACGGGCGAGGCGGCGTCGCCGTCCTCGATGAGGTCGCCGAGCGCGACGTCCTCCTCCTCGCCGACGGGGGCGTGCAGCGAGACCGGCTCCTGGGCCAGCCGCAGCACCTCGCTGACGCGTTCCCCGGTCAGGTCGAGGTGGGCGGCGACCTCCTCGGGCGTCGGTTCGTGGCCGCGCTCCTGGAGCATCCGCCGCTGGACCCGTACGACGCGGTTGATCAGTTCGACGACATGGACCGGGACGCGGATGGTGCGGGCCTGGTCGGCGAGGGCGCGGGACATGGCCTGACGGATCCACCAGGTGGCGTAGGTGGAGAACTTGTAGCCGCGGGCGTAGTCGAACTTCTCGACCGCGCGGATCAGCCCGAGGTTCCCCTCCTGGACGAGGTCGAGCATGGTCAGCCCGCGGCCGACGTACCGCTTGGCGACGGAGACCACCAGCCGCAGGTTGGCCTCGATCAGGCGGCGCTTGGCGATCCGGCCCAGGACCACCAACTTGTCGAGGTCGAAGGCGAGTCGGGAGGCGAGGTCGGGGGTGCTGGTGAGCTTCTCCTCGGCGAAGAGACCGGCCTCGACGCGGCGTGCCAGCTCGACTTCCTCGGCGGCGGTGAGCAGCGGGATCCGGCCGATCTCGCGGAGGTACTGGCGGAAGAGGTCGGCGGACGGGCTGCCCGCCTCGGGGCGCGGCGCCGGCTCCGGGGTGACCTCCTCGACGATCATCTCGGCGGCGGGTGGTTCGGCCTGCTGCGGCACGGTGAGCGGTTGCGCGTCCGGCTCCGCGTCCGGGTCGGTTTCCGGTTCCGTGCCGGCCGGCGCGTCGGCGAGGGTCTGCGTCTGCACGGGGGCGACCTCCAGGGTGATCGCTGCTGAAGCGGCAGAAAGGTCGGGCACGGTGGCGGCGGGCCGCCGGCCGTCCCGTACGTCACGGGTGGTTCCGCGGGGGATTCCGGTGCGGTTCGACCGGGCCCGCCGCGCACCGGGACGTGGGCACCGCTCCTCAGTGTGGAGTACGACACAGGCCTGCCACGAGGGGCGTGCGAGCACTTTTTGAGTCCGGTCCGTGACCGGACGGCTACCGCGGGGTGCTACGGGCACGCGGGGTACCCGTCGCGGGCTCCCGGGGGCTCCCCGCGGCTACAGGGCGGCGTAGCCGCGTTCGCGCAGGGACTGGCCGTACTGCTGGAGGACCCACAGCTCGTTCTGGACGGCCGCCAGGTGTCCGGGGTCGGCGCGGGGGCCGAGGCGCTGGAGGGTGCCGCGGATCTCGGTGACGCGCTGGTTGACGGCGGCGAGGCGGACGGCGACCAACTGGACGCCGGCGTAGGCCTCGTCGGGATCACGGCGGGTGTGCAGCGGTTCGACGGCGAGCTCGGTGACCATGGCGCGGACGGTGTCGTCGGGGGCGGCCTCCCGCACCCGGGGGACGAAGGCCTGGTCGGCGGCGCCGGCCGTGGTGCCGCCGGCATCCTCGATGCACTGGCGGACCACGGCATACGGCGCGGCGGTGAACTCGTCGGCACCGTAGGCGTCGAAGGCCGGGGAGACCAGGTCGGGGCGCTGCAGCGCCAGCTTGAGCAGCTCCCGCTCGACGCGGTGGGCGGGGCTGCGGAGGTTGAGGGCCGGGCCGCGCGGGCCGGGTGCGGGGCGGGCCTCCGCGGGCGCCGGGGCCTGGCCGCGGCGCTGCTGACGGCCCTGGTCGGGGCCGCCGTCGCGGCCGCGTTCGCGGGCCCAGCGGGCGAGCTGGGAGACCCGCTTGACCACGAACTGGGTGTCCAGGATGCCGAGGATGCCGGCGAGCTGGACGGCGGACTCGTGCTGGATGGAGCTGTTCTTGATGTTCGCGACGATGGGGGCGGCCTCGTCGAGGGCGGCGGCGCGGCCGACGGTGGTGTCGAGGTTGTGCCGGGAGACGACATGGCGCAGCGCGAACTCGAAGAGCGGGGTGCGGGACTCGACGAGGTCGGCGACGGCCTGGTCGCCCTTGGCGAGCCGCAGGTCGCAGGGGTCCATACCGCCCGGGGTGATCGCGATGGAGGTCTCGGCGGCGAACTTCTGGTCGTCCTCGAAGGCGCGCAGGGCGGCCTTCTGGCCCGCGGCGTCGCCGTCGAAGGTGAAGACGACCTCGGAGCCGGAGTTGTCCATCAGGAGGCGGCGGAGGATCTTGATGTGGCCTTCGCCGAAGGACGTGCCGCAGGTGGCGATGGCGGTGGTGATCCCGGCCAGATGGCAGGCCATCACGTCGGTGTAGCCCTCGACGACGACCGCGCGGCTGGTCTTGGCGATCTCCTTCTTGGCGAGGTCGATGCCGTAGAGGACCTGGGACTTCCGGTAGATCGGGGTCTCGGGGGTGTTGAGGTACTTGGGGCCGTTGTCGTCGTCGCGGAGCTTGCGGGCGCCGAAGCCGACGACCTCGCCGGCGATGTCGCGGATCGGCCACATCAGGCGGCCGCGGAAGCGGTCGATGGGGCCTCGGCGGCCCTCCTGGGAGAGGCCGGAGAGGACCAGCTCCTGGTCGCTGAAGCGGCGGCCGCGCAGGAAGCGGGTGAGGTGGTCCCAGCCGGCCGGGCTGTAGCCGACGCCGAAGTGCTGGGCGGCGGCCTGGTCGAAGCCGCGCTCGGCGAGGAACTTGCGGGCGATCTCGGCCTCGGGGCTGTCCAGCTGCTCGGCGTAATACTGGGCGGCGGCCTTGTGGGCCTCGACCAGGCGGGTGCGCTCGCCCTGCTGGCGGCCGGGGGTGTAGCCGCCTTCCTCGTAGCGCAGGGTGATACCGGCCTGGGAGGCGAGGCGCTCGATGGTCTCGGCGAAGGAGAGGTGGTCGATCTTCATGACGAAGTCGACGGTGTCGCCGCCCTCCTGGCAGCCGAAGCAGTGGTAGAGGCCCTTGGCCGGGCTGACGTGGAAGGACGGGGACTTCTCGTCGTGGAAGGGGCACAGGCCCTTGAGGTTGCCGCCGCCGGCGTTGCGGAGCTGGAGGTACTCGGCCACGACGGCGTCGATCGGGACCGCGTCCCGCACCGCCTTCACATCGTCATCGTTGATCCTGCCTGCCACGCGTGAATTCTACGGCCGGGGGCGGACATCCCTCGCCGCGCGTGGTCGCCGGCGCCGCGGGCTCCCCCGTCAGCCCAGCAGTTCCAGGAACCGCTCCAGCCCCACGTTGCCGCCCGAGATGATCACGCCGACGCGGGGTGGCAGGGGGGCGAGGCGGCCGGTGAGGAGGGCGGCCAGAGCACTGGCGCCACTGGGCTCGGTGACGATCTTGAGGCGCTCGAAGGCGAACTTCATGGCCGCGCGGATCTCGTCGTCGCTGACCAGGACGACCGAGTCGAGGAGGCGCCGGTTGACCGCGAAGGTCAGCTCGCCGGGGGTGGCGAGAGCCTGGCCGTCGGCGATGGTGTGCGGGACGGGGATGGTGACGGGGTGGCCGGCGGCCAGGGAGCGGAGGGTGTCGTCGCCGGCCTCCGGCTCCACGCCGATCATGCGGATGCCGGGGACCAGGGCGGTGGCGGCGGTGGCCGAGCCGGCCATCAGCCCGCCGCCGCCGACCGGCGTCAGCAGCGCGTCGAGCGGGCCGGTCTCCTCCAGCAGCTCCAGGGCTGCGGTGCCCTGCCCGGCGATGATGTGCGGATGCTCGTACGGCGGGATCAGCGCGAGGCCGCGCTCCTCGGCGAGCTGCCGGCCGATGGCGACCCGGTCGCCGGTGTAGCGGTCGTAGCGGACGATCTCGGCGCCGTAGCCGGCGGTGGCGTCGACCTTGGACTGCGGGGAGTCCTCGGGCATCACGATGACGGCGTGGCTGCCCAGCTCCCGGGCGGCCAGGGCGACGGCCTGGGCGTGGTTGCCGGAGGAGTAGGCGGCGACGCCACGGGCGAGCTGTTCCGGGGACAGCCGGGAGACGGCGTTGTAGGCGCCGCGGAACTTGAAGGCGCCGACCCGCTGGAAGTTCTCGCACTTGAGGTGGATCTCGGCGCCGGCCAGGGCGTCGAGGGTGCGGGAGCGCAGCACGGGCGTGCGGTGGGCGACACCCGCCAGCCGCCGGGCGGCGTCCCGGACGTCGTCGAGGGTGACGACGGCCGGGATCGCGGGGCTGCCGGGGCCGGTGGGACCTTCGGTGCTCTGGGTCATGTCCGCACGCTACGGGAGCAGCGAGGCCAGCGGAACCTCCGGATCGGCCAGCGCCTCGGGCGCCAACGGCGCGCCGGACCGGATGAGTTGCCGGATGGACTCGGCGACGTCCCAGACGTTGACGTTCATCCCCGCGAGCAGGCGGCCGTCGGCGCCGAGCCAGAAGGCGATGAACTCCCGCTTGGCGACGTCGCCGCGGCAGACGACCTGCGCGTACGAGCCGGGCGGGGCGTAGCCGGAGTACTCCATGCCGACGTCGTACTGGTCGGAGAAGAAGTACGGGATGCGGTCGTAGCTGACGTCCTGGCCGAGCATGGCGCGCGCGGCGGCCGGGCCGCCGTTGAGGGCGTTGGCCCAGTGCTCGACGCGCAGCCGGGTGTCCAGGAGGGGGTGGTCGGCGGCGGCGACGTCGCCGGCGGCGTAGATGTACGGGTCTGAGGTGCGCAGCGAGGCGTCCACCGCGATGCCGCCGCCGGCCGCGCGGTCGACCAGGTCGAGTCCGGCCTGGACGGCGAGGGCGGTGCGCGGGGCGGCGCCGATCGCGGCGAGCACGTCGTGGGCGGGGTGTTCCTCGCCGTCGTCGGTGCGCACCGCGAGCACCACGCCGTCCTGGCCGACGATCTCGGTGAAACGGGCGCCGAAGTGGAAGCGGACGCCGTGTTCGCGGTGCAGATCGGCGAACAGGCCGCCGAGTTCGGGCCCGAGGATGCCGTGCAGCGGGGTGGGGGCGGCCTCGACGACGGTGACCTCGGCGCCGTAGGAGCGGGCCGCGGCGGCGACCTCCAGGCCGATCCAGCCGGCGCCGGCGATCACCAGATGGCCGTTGTCCCGGCCGAGGGAGGCCAGGACGCCGCGCAGCCGTTCGGCGTGCGCGAGGCGGCGCAGGTGGTGCACGCCGGCCAGGCCGGTGCCGGGGATGTCCAGGCGGCGCGGCTCGGCGCCGGTGGCCAGCAGCAGCTTGTCGTAGGCGATCAGGGTGCCGTCGCCCAGGCGTACCGTCTTGGCCGTGGGGTCCAGGTGGACGGCGGGCTGGCCCAGGTGGAGTTCGATGTGCGCCTGGGCGTACCAGGCGGGTTCGTGGACGAAGACGCTGTCGCGCTCTTCCTTGCCGAGCAGGTACCCCTTGGAGAGCGGGGGGCGCTCGTAGGGGTGGTCGCGCTCGTCACAGATGAGGATCACCCGGCCGGTGAAGCCTTCCGCGCGGAGCGTCTCCGCGGCCTTCGCCCCGGCCAGGCCACCCCCGACGATGACGAACGTCTGGTGTGCGTCGACCACTTGCTTCCTCCTCGTTGCGGTGCCGTACGGCCGCGTCCGCGTCCGTGAACGCCCCCGATGTACCCCCCGGCTCTCCCCCGTTGATGCGCTCTGCGGCGCCGGGGTTCCCGATCGCCGCCGACGGTCCTCGACCGGCGCCGGCCGGGGTTCCCGTTCGCCGTCCGCCGAACGGAGTTCCGTCCGCCGTCGTCAGGGCTCGCTGTTCGCTGTTGTCAGGGTGCTCCGTTCGAAACCGGTCGGGTTCGAGCGTCCCGCACGGAGCGTGAGGGGGGAAGAGGGGCTGCCCTCCAGGGTCACCCGCGGCCGGCCCCCCGCTGACCGGGGCGCCGGGTGAGACGGGCGTGCAGCGAGCGGGCCGACGTGTCGGTCAGGGCCGCGATCTGGTCGATGACGGCACGCATCCGCGCGGTGTCGTCGGAGGCCGTGTCGAACAGTGAACGGAACTGTGGATCAAGGCCGTCGGGGGCACGGGTGAGCAACGCCTCGGCCAGTTCGGCGATGACGACGCGCTGTTCGGCGCGGAGCGCTTCCTGGTCGGGGCGCTGCATGACGTACCGGTCGGCGACCGCCTTCAAAACGGCGCATTCCAGCCGGGTTTCGGCCGGAACCACCAGCTCGGCGCCGTAACGGGTGAGCCGCCCGCTCCCCCACCGGGCCCGCGTCGCGCCCTCCGCCGCGAGACAGAAGCGGCCGATCAGCTGGCTGGTGGCGTCCTTGAGGCGGGCCTGGGCGAGCGCGGAGCCGTCGTAGCCGTGCGGCCACCATTCCTGCTCCAGGAGGCGGTCCAGCGCCGCGGCCAGCTCCTCGGGGCCGGCGCCCGGAGCGTAACGCTCGGCGGCGACGGCGAAGATCTCGGCGCGCTCGGGGTCGGCGAGCAGCACATTGGGGTCGAGGTGCCCGGCGTGCAGCCCGTCCTCGACGTCGTGCACCGAGTACGCCACATCGTCCGACCAGTCCATGACCTGCGCCTCGAAGCTCCGGGCCGCGTCCGGGGCGCCCTGCCGGAACCATCCGAAGACCGGCAGGTCGTCCTCGTACACCCCGAACTTCCCCGAGCCGGGCTCGGTGGGGTGCGCGCCGCGCGTCCAGGGGTACTTGGTGGCCGCGTCGAGCGCGGCGCGGGAGAGGTTGAGGCCCACGCTGCGCGCCCCGCCGTCCTGGGCGGGCACGAACCGCTTGGGCTCCAGACGGGCCAGCAGCCGCAGCGACTGGGCGTTGCCCTCGAAACCGCCGCAGGGCGCGGCGACTTCATTGAGCGTCTGCTCGCCGTTGTGCCCGAAGGGCGGGTGGCCGAGGTCGTGTGCCAGACAGGCGGTCTCGACCAGGTCGGGGTCGCAGCCGAGGGCGGCGCCGAGTTCCCGGCCGACCTGGGCGCACTCCAGGGAGTGGGTCAGCCGGGTGCGCGGGCTGGCGTCCCAGGCGGCCGTGTGCGCGCCCGGGGTGACGACCTGGGTCTTGCCGGCCAGCCGGCGCAGCGCGGCGGAGTGCAGCACCCGGGCGCGGTCGCGCTGGAAGGCGGTGCGTCCCGGCCGCTTGTCGGGCTCGGGGACCCAGCGTTCGAGGTCGGCCGCGGTGTAGCCGGAGATGGTCGGTGGTGTGCCCGTCATACCGCGACGGTAGCCGCCCGGATGCCCTCGGGGTCGTATCCGGCCGGTGCGAGCAGTGCTTGGTCGTAGCGGTGCAGTACGAGACGGGCCAGTGCGGGGTGGTCGCCCAGGGGTCCGGCGGCGGTCCCGGGGGCGGCGGCCGCGCACTGGGTGGCGAAACGGCCGGGGGCGGTGAAGCACCCGGCGACGGCGATCCGGTCGTGGCCGCGGGCGGTCAGCGCACGGACCGCGTCGGGGACGGTGGGGATCTCAGCGGGGCGACGCGCAGCGTCTCGTGCCGGGGCGGTGGCGGGCGACGGGCGGGCCGCCGAGGCGTAGGCGGGCAGGACAGGCGTGCCGCCGAGCCGGTGCGAGAGCAGCCGGGCGATGCGTTCGGTGTCGTGGGCGGACCGCGGGGCGCGGGAGCCGGCGGCGGCCAGGACGACGGCGGTGCGCGGGGACGGGGCGCCGGGGAAGCCGGCCTCCAGCAGCCGGGCGTGCAGCGCCTCGGCGAGCAGTGGGTGCGGTCCGAGGGGCGCGGCGACCCGGCCGGTGAGCTGCGGTGCGGCGGCGAGCGCGGCGGGCAGGTCGTGGGTGACGTGGTGGCCGCGGCCGAACAGCAGCGGTACGAGGACGGCGGCGCCGCGCAGCCCGGCGAGGGTGTCGGTGAGCAGCGGCCGGTTCAGTTCGAGGTGCCCGAGCCGTACGGGCAGCCCGGGGCGCAGCGCACGGACCCGGTCGAGCAGCGCCCGCACGGTGGGCAGGGCGCGCGGGTCGCGGCTGCCGTGGGCGACGGCGACGAGGGTGGGGACCGGGGCGTCCGGCCGCCGGAAGCCGTGCAGCCGGACGCGGCGGAGCTGGGTCCCGAGCTGTGCGGTGATCTCGGCGGCGAGGTCTCCCGTACCGAGGGGGTCGCAGGACGCGGAGGGCAGGTGCGGTATCGGCGCCGTCATGGCCCGAGCCTGGCAGCCGGTCGTTGCGACCGCGTTTCCCCGCGGCGAACTCCGTGTTCCGTCCGGCTGCCCCCGGCCCGCGCCCCGGGGACAGGGCGGGCGGCGGGGGCATCTCACGTCCCGTGCCGCGCCGGTCCCGGGGCGGGCGCGGCAGAGCCCGCCGGTCGCCCCGGGGCGGACCCTGCCCTACGCCTGGTGCGCGTCCACTTCCCGCAGGTACCGCTCGCGGGTCGGCTCGTCGAGGAAGGAGGCGCGGAAGGAATTCCGGGCGAGGGTGCGCAGAGTCTCCTGGTCGAGGCCGAGGGCGTCGCGTACCGCGGTGAAGTTGTCGTCGACGTAACCGCCGAAGTAGGACGGATCGTCGGAGTTGACCGTCACCAGCAGCCCGGCGTCCAGCATCGCGGGCAGCGGGTGGTCGGCGAGGTCGTCGATGACCCGCAGCCGGACGTTGGACAGCGGGCAGACGGTGAGCGGCACCTGGTCCGCCACCAGACGGGCCACCAGCCGCTCGTCCTCAAGGGAGCGCACCCCGTGGTCGATCCGGTCCACGCCGAGCACGTCCAGCGCCTCCCACACGTAGGCGGCGGGCCCCTCCTCCCCCGCGTGCGCCACGCACTTGAGGCCGGCCTCCCGCGCCAGCGCGAAGACCTCCCGGAACTTCGACGGCGGGTGCCCGACCTCGGCCGAGTCCAGGCCGACGGCGGTGATCCGGTCGAAGTGGGGACGGGCCGCCTCGAAGGTCGCGAGGGCCGACTCGGCGCTCTCGTCGCGCAGGAAGCACATGATCAGGCGGGTGCTGATGCCGTAGGTCTCCTGGGCGCTGTCAAAGGCGCGGGCGAGGCCGTTGATGACGGTGCCGACCGGGACACCGCGCGCGGTGTGCGCCTGCGGGTCGAAGAAGATCTCGGCGTGCCGTACGCCCTGCTCCTTGGCGCGGGCGAGATAGGCGTGCGCGAGGTCGGCGAAGTCGTCCTCGGTGCGCAGCACGGCCATCAGCGCGTAGTAGAGGTTCAGGAAGGACTGGAGGTCGGCGAAGGAGTAGGCGCGGCGCAGCTCGTCCTCGGTGGCGTACGGCAGCTGCACACCGTTGCGCCCGGCGAGCGCGAAGGCCAGCTCGGGTTCCAGCGTGCCCTCGATGTGCAGATGCAGCTCCGCCTTGGGCAGCGGCTGGTGGGCGGTTGCGGACGGGGAGGACGGGGAGGAAGCCACGCGGTCACACCTGTTCTGCGGTACGGGAAGCGGTACGGGAAGGGGCCTCGGCAGGGGGAGCCCCGGGGGGCCGAGGGGGCGTCCAGGTTAGCCGGGGCGGTGGCTGCGGCTGTGGCGGCGCCCGGGGGTGGCCGGCTGCCGTTCTCGTGGTGCGGCGGGGGCGGTCGGAACGCCGGTCAGCCGGACGCCGCCCGTGAGGCCGGCCAGTCGCCGCCCGGTAGGGGCGTGCCGGTGGCACGCAGCCGGGCGGCGAGCGGTCCCGCCGCCAGGTAGACCCAGGCCCGTACGGTCCGGCCGTCCGCGCACACGGCCTCGGTGGGCACCCGCTCGTAGTGGTTCCGCGGGTCGCCGGGGACATAGCCCTCCAGCCGGTCGAGGAGCGCGCACACCTCGTCGTAGTCGGTGTCCCGGGGCCGGACCAGCGCACCGTGCACCACCGCTCCGGCGGGCCCGGCCGTCGCGTACGGGTATCCGGGGCCGTCGTACAGCAGCGCGCCACCGATACGGGCCGGTTCCTCGGCCACGGTCCGGCCGCGCAGGGCCGGGCCGTAGTTGACCTCGCCGGGCCGCAGCGTCCCGTAGACGAAGAACGGCAGCCGCTCGGTTTCACGGGGCATCGTGGTGCGTTCCTCTCCGGACGGCGGGTGCTCCCTCTGCCACGATGCCAGGCCCCCGCTGCAACCATCGCGGCGCGTCCGGCGTCGGTGCCTGCAAGACCGGCCGCGAACGGACGCGGTCAGGACATGGGCAGGAACGGGGGCAGGGATGCGAGGGCCGGTACCGGGGCCGGGGCGGCGGATATGGGACGGGGTGCGGCGGCTGCGGGTGCCGCGGAGCCGGCGGGGGCAGCGCCGGGCGTTCCAGGTCGTGGTGGCGGCGGCGGTGGTGGCACTGGCGCCCGCGACCTGGATGAACGCGACCGCGGGGCCGCGGGTGCACGACGTCGCGGATGTGCCGGCCGCCCCGGTGGCCATCGTCTTCGGCGCGGGCCTGTGGAACGGCGAACCGTCGCCGTACCTCGCGCACCGGCTGGACGCGGCCGCCGCGCTGTACGAACGGGGCACGGTCCGGGCGGTCCTGGTGACCGGCGACAACAGCCGGCACGACTACGACGAGCCGGACGCGATGCGCAGCTATCTGCTGCGGCACGGCGTGCCGGGGCGCAAGATCGTCAGCGACTACGCGGGCTTCGACACCTGGGACTCCTGCAGCCGCGCCCACCGGATCTTCGGCGTGAACCGGGCGGTGCTGGTCAGTCAGGGCTTCCACATCCGGCGCGCGCTGGCACTGTGCAGCGCGGCAGGCGTCGACTCCGATGGTGTCGCGGTGGCCGCCAAGCGCGATGTGACCTGGGCGTACGGCGGCGTACGGGAGATCTTCGCGGCCGGGAAGGCGGCGGCGGACGCGGTGCTGCGGCCCGATCCGCAGTTCCTCGGGCCGCGCGAGAAGGGGGTGACGGAGGCGCTGGCGGCTGCGGGAGGTGACTGACCTTCGTCGGCTTCAGGCCTTCGTGGCCTCCGCCACCTCCATCGCCTCCGCCCCTCCGTCACCCCTGGGTCACTTCTCCGCCGCGCGGGCGTAGAGGGTGAGGACCTTCGTGCCGAAGTACGGGCTGTAGGAGATCCGGTCGGCGTCCGGGCCCTTCGGGCCGCCGCCGTTGAGGCCGCCGATGACGCCGATGACCCGGCCGGTGCCGCTGTCCTCGTCGAAGTCGCTCAGCCAGGGGCTGCCGGAGGTGCCGCCGTAGAACCCGCCGCATTCCATGCGCAGTTCATGGGTGCCGGTCAGCCGGCTGGTCGTCGTCGCGCAGCGTACGGCCCGGTCCTGCGGGTCGTTCCGGACGTTCGGGTAGCCGATGACGGTGACGTCGTTGGTGTAACCGGGCGTGGGAGAAAGGGTGTTGCCGCCGGTGACGTCTTCGAGGTCGTCGCCGTCCTCGCTCGGGGCGACGGTGGCGAAGGCGAAGTCGAGGTCCGCGCCGGCGCCGGTGGTGCCGCGGCCGGGGTAGGCGAAGGTGTGCTCGATCGCCCACACGCCGTACGGCTGGGAGGCTGCGCCGGAACGATACTGCGGCACAAATGCCGCACGGGTTCCCGGCTTGCAGTGCCCGGCGGTGAGGATCATATTGCCGTGCGGGCTGTGCACCACGCTCGCGGTGCAGTGGTGCGCCTTGGCGTCCCCGTCGACGGAGAACAGCACGCCGACGGACGGAATGCCGTCGAAGTGCCGGGCGGTCCGGCCGGCGCGGGCCGCCGCGGCGGCGGTCCCCTTCGGCGCGGCGGACCGGGTCGTGGGGGCGGACGCGGTGGGGGCGGCGGGCCGTGCCGGGGTGTCGCTGCCGGCCGGTGCGGCGCCCGCCATCCGGTCGGGCGTCCAGTAGGCGGCGGCGTCCTTGCTGCTCCAGGTGTCCTCGGGGACGGGGCTGGGGTCCGTCTTCGGCGCCGCGCGCCGGGCCTCGTTGACGGCGTGGCCGACGGAGGCGGTGGCCAGGCACACCGTCACTCCGGCCACGGCCGTCGCGGCCTTCATCCAGCGCTTCCGCTTGGGCCGCGCCCGCCCAACTCGCCTCGCGGCGCGGCCTTCCGCACCGTCGCGCTCGGTGCTGTCGCGTTCCCTGGTGTCGCGCTCCATGTCAGCTCGTCTCCTCTGCGACCCAGGACAGATAGCCGGCGCCACCACGGGTGATGGGGGTGGCGATGATCTCGGGGGTGTCGTAGTCGTGCGCGTCGAGGAGATAGGCCTCCAGCGCGTCATAGCGCGCGTCGGCGGTCTTGAACAGGACCTGCCACTCCTGACTGGCCTCGACCGCGTCGTCCCAGCGGTACACCGAGGTCACCGGCGCACTGATCTGCGCACAGGCGGCGAGCCTGCCCTCGATCGCGCCGCGCGCCAGTTTCCGGGCCCCGGCTTCGCTGTCGATGGTGGTCATGACGGTCAGGAATCCTGCCGGTCGCCCGGTGGGGTCGGGCGGGCCGTTGTGGGCAGTCGGGTCGGCCACGGGTGCGCATCCTTCTCGGTGGGGGTCGGGAGGGGACGTACGGGGACGGGGGGGACCGCGTCGGCTGAGCGGGCTCGGCCGACGGCACGGGACCGCATCGTACGGACGAGATGATCATCCCGGAAGTGACCGGCCCGCCCCGCGGCGGTATGCACCCGGACGCCGTCCCGCCCCGCGCGCCGGGTTTCCGGGCCCGCGGCCACGCTCCCCGGTTGCGTCCCCCCGTGCACCGGCAACGATGGAAAGGGCAGCCCAGCCGCCGGTCCGTACGCGAAAGGCCAGCATCATGGACGATCTCGATGCGCTCGCCCGCCAGCAGCTCGACGACGCCAGGGCCTCCGCGCACGGACGCAGCGCCCGTCTCTTCGTACACGACGACCGGCTCCGGCAGACCGTGATCGCCCTGGTCGCGGGCGCCTCGCTGGACGAACACAACGCACCGCCGGCCGCGAGCCTGCAAGTACTCCGCGGGCGGGTGCGGCTCACCGGTGCGGGCGGCGGCCAGGAATTGATGATCGGTCAGGTCGTCACGACCCCGCGCGAGCGGCACGGCCTGCTGGCCCTGGAGGACTCCGCGGTGCTGCTGACGGCGGTCACCGAGATCGCGGCGGGGGCACGCCCCGCGGCCCTCGCGGGGGCGGACCGGAGGTAGGGAGGGAATCGGTACGGGGGCTATCGAAGCGAAGGGGGATCGGGGCGGAGCGGGGGCAAGGGACGGATCAGGAACGCCGCCACGGGTTCGAAATTCCGAGTCTTCACATTTTTCTGAATCTTAAGTAGTCTCTAGGCTATGACCAGTCCGCATACCGCCCCGCAGCCCGAACCGCATCCCGGCCCGCGTCCCAAGGTGCGGCTGACCGAGGAGAAGGAGACCCTCCTCGCCACGCTCTACGGGCGCGCGGTCGACAGCCGGGCCAAGGAGCCGATCCTCGGCGACCCCACGGCCGCCGACACCGTGCGGCGGCTCGACTACGACTTCGGCAAGATGCGGCTGAGCCCCGGCAACGCCGCCGGAGTCGCCCTGCGCGCCCGGCAGTTGGACGACTGGACCGCACGTTTCCTCGCCCGGCACGAGGAGGCGACGGTGCTGCATCTCGGCTGCGGCCTCGACAGCCGGGTGTACCGGCTCGCCCCCGGGCCGGGGGTGCGGTGGTTCGACGTCGACTACCCCGAGGTCATCGCACTGCGGCGGCAGCTCTACCCGGAGCGCGCGGGCTACACGGCGCTCGCGTCGTCCGTGACCGACCCGGCGTGGGTGGCGCAGATCCCCGCGGACCGGCCGACGATGATCGTGGCCGAGGGGCTGCTGATGTATCTGACCGAGGCGGACGGTACGGCGCTGCTCCGGCGGCTGATGGACCGGGTGCCGGGCGGTGAGCTGGCCTTCGACGCCTTCAGCAGGTTCGCGATCCGGGTCCAGTGGCTCAACCGCGTCGTGGTGAAGGCCGGCGCACGGCTCCACTGGGGCACGGACGCCGCGGGGATCGCGGCGCTGAGCCCGGGGCTGGAGATCGTCGAGAACATCTCCGCCATGGAGATCCCGGGGATCGAGAAGCTGCCGACGGGCAACCGGCTGGCGGCCCGGATGTCGGCGAAGGTGCCGGCGGTGCGGGACATGGCGCGGATGTACCGCTGCCGGTTCTGAGGGCGGTCGAGCGGACGGGCGGGACGGACCGGCGCAAACGCGGCCGGGGCCGATCCTGGGCGGACCGCCCGGGGCTGGGGCGGACGGCCGGGGCCGGGGCGGACCGCCGCGGCCCCGGGTGCCCGGCACCCGGCCGTGCAACAGCCCCTCAGCCCGCCAGCCACTGGTCGTACGCCAGCTTGCACAGCAGCGCGACGACCACGACCACCAGCACCCCGCGGACGAACCCGGCGCCGCGCTTGAGGGCCATCCGGGCGCCCACCATGCCGCCGGTGAAGTTGAACACCGCGAGCAGCGCGCCCAGTTGCCACAGCACCGTGCCCTGGATCGCGAACATCGTCAGTGCGCCGATGTTGGTGCAGACGTTTACGACCTTGGAGGTGGCGGAGGCGGTGACCAGGTCCATGTGCAGCATCGCGGCGAGCGCGATCACCAGGAACGCGCCGGTGCCGGGCCCGATCAGCCCGTCGTAGAAGCCGATGCCCAGGCCCGCGACGAGGACGGCCGCCGCGATGCGCCGTCGGGAGACCGGCCCCGAGGGAGCGGGTGCGGTCCCGAAGGCCGGCCGGAACAGGATGAACAGCAGCACGCCCAGCAGTACGGCCATGATCAGCGGGCGCAGCACCGTGCTGTTGATCCCGGCCGCGAAGAACGCCCCGGCCAGCGAACCGGCAACCGCCGCGAGACCGATGCGCAGCGCGGTCCGTACATCGATCGGGGCCCGGCGGACGTAGGTGGCGGCGGCCGCGGTGGTGCCCACGATGGCGGTGGACTTGTTGGTCCCCAGGACGTACGCGACCGGGGTGTGCGGCAGGCCGACGAGCAGCGCCGGGAGCAGCAGCAGTCCGCCACCGCCCACCACGGCGTCGATCCAGCCCGCCGCGAGCGCGGCCAGGCAGAGCAGGGTCAGGGCGAACAGCGATATGTCAGGAGGCACCGGCTGATCTTATGAACCACCACCGCCCTAAACTCCGCATGCATGGATGCCGAAACCGCGTTGACCGGGTGGGCGGAGTTCCGGATCGGCGGGGAGCTGCCGGTCCGGCGGCTCGGATTCGGGACCGGCGGGCTCGTCGGCCCCGGCTACTGGGGACCCCGGCACGACGCTCCGGAACGCTCCGTCGCGCTGCTGCGCCACGCGGTCGAGCGTGGGGTCACGCTGATCGACACCGCCGACAACTACGGCCCCGACGTGGCGGAGGAGTTGGTGGCCCGCGCGCTGCACCCCTATCCGGCGGGGCTGGTGATCGCGACGAAGGGCGGTGTGGTCCGTACCGGCCCGGACCGCTGGCACATCGCGGGACGCCCGGAGCAGTTGCGCACCATGTGTGAGGCGAGCCTGCGCCGCCTGCGCACCGACACCCTCGATCTCTACCAGCTGCACCGGCTCGACCCGGACGTACCGATGGCCGACCAGCTGGGCGCGCTGCTCGACCTCCGACGGGAGGGAAAGATCCGGCACATCGGCCTGGACTCGGTCGACGCGGCCGAGCTGACCCGGGCCCGGGAGATCGCCCCCATCGCCTCCGTGCAGAACCGCTACAACCTGCTGGACCGCGCCGCCGAGGACGTACTGGAGCTGTGTGAGAAGCAGGGCATCGCGTTTCTGCCGTGGTTCCCGCTGGGCAACGGGGCCCTGACCGGCGACGCGGGCGCGCCCCTCACCGCGGTCGCCACCCGGCACGGCGCGACCACCGGCCAGATCGCCCTGGCCTGGCTCCTGCACCGCTCCCCCGTCCTGCTCCCCACCCCGGGCACCGGCTCCCCCGCCCACCTCGACGAGAACCTGGCGGCGGCCCGGATCGCCCTCACGGGGCGGGACTTGGCGCAGTTGGACGGGTTGGGGGTGGCGTAGGGGTTGGCGTTCGGGGCTGGCGTAGGGGGCGTCGGGACGGGCTCGTTCGGGCCGGGCGTCCGGTTCGTCGGCCGCGGGTCCTCAAGAGGCCGTACGGACCGGTGTCGACGCCGTGCCGAACGGTGCCGACGCGGTGCGGAGCGGTGCCGGCGCCTTGCCCACTGACGCCTTGCCGACCGATGTCGATGCCGTGCCGACCGGTGCCGATGCCGAGCCGGTGGGTGCTGTCGCCGAGCCGCCCCGTGTCGAGGCCGGTTCCGACGCCGTGCTGACCAGCGTGACGGAGCCGCCGGTCGGCTGCTCGGGGAGGTTGTACCCGGCCGGTGTGCGGTCCGGGGAGACCGGGGCGGACGGGGTGATCGTCCGGGACACCAGGGTGGCGGTGAGCGCGCTCGCTCCCACCAGGCAGGCGGCGAGCTGACGTCGGGCCCACACGGTGACGGCCGGGACGGGCTGCGGTTTGCGATGTCGGGCCATGGGGGGACTTCCTTGCGGATCGGGGCGGTTGGGGCGACGGGGCGGGGGCGACCGGGTACGGCAGGCGCCGGGGACGGCCGCGCGAGCGGGGGCGGTGGGCCGACCAGGACCGGCCCTCAGAACGTGAACTGCTCCGAGTGGATGCGTTCGGCCGGCACCCCGGCCCGTTCCAGGGCGGTGGCCGCGGCCGTGGACATGCCGGGCGGCCCGCACAGATAGACATCGTGGTGCGCCAGGTCCGGGACGAGGTTGCGCAGGGCTTGGGGTGCCAGCGGGTCGAAGGAGCCGTCCGACGGGCCGAGGAGGTAGTGCAGCGCCGCACCGCGTGCGGCGGCGATCTCCTCCAGCTCCTGCCGCAGCACCAACTGGGCGGCGTTGCCCGCCCGGTAGAGCAGCGTGAGGTCCCCCGGCTCACCCGGCAGGGTCTCGAAGAGCGCCCGCATCGGCGTGATCCCGACACCGCCGGCCAGCAGCAGCACCTTGCGCCGGGTCCGCCGGTGTGCGGTCAGCGCGCCGAACGGGCCGGTGGCCAGCACCCGTACGCCCGGCCGTATCCGGCGAATCCTGCGGGTGTGGTCGCCGCACGCCTTCACGGTGATCCGGAGGGTGTCATCGCGTACGGGCGCGGAGAGCGAGAAGGGCAGGGCGGTCCGCCACAACCGCCGGGACAGGAACCGCCAGCGGAAGAACTGCCCCGGCTCGGCCCGCAGCGCGTCCAGCCCGACGCCCCGCATGACGACCGAGACCACATCCGGGCCCTCGACCCGCACCTCGGTCACCCGCAGGCCGTGCCGAAGCGCCTGCCGCGCCGGTACGACCAGGCGGTACCAGACCAGCAGGGTGCCGACGGTGGTGTGCAGCAGCGTCCACAGCCAGGCGGCGAACGGGCCGCCGGCCAGGTCCGGCCCGGCGAGCTGGTGGGCGAAGGCGAGGGCAGCGCCCACATAGGTCAGCAGATGGACAGCGCGCCAGGTCTCATGGCGTACCCGGCGGCGGACCGTACGGGCCGAGGTGATGCCGACACCGGCCAGCAGCGCGGTGCCGATGGCGGCCGCGGCCAGACCCGGGTAGCCCATGAGCTCGACGGCGGCCACGAAGACGTCGGTGCCGGTGTGGGCGGCATAACCGCACAGCGCGAAGACGGTGTGCGCGAAGCAGAGGAGCAGGACGTGACGGCCGCCGAAAGCGTGCCAGCGGGCCAGCCGGTCGGCGCCGACGCCGTGTTCGATGGCCGGGACCCGGGCCATCAGCAGCAGCATCACCAGGATTCCGTAGCCCGCGAGCAGCCCGGTGAGATGGGCCAGGGTGGCGAACAGCGCATCGAGCCGCACCGAGGGCTCGGCCTGCACCACCCACAGCGCGACGATCACCACCGCGCCGAGACCCAGCACCCGCAGCAAGGTCATGGGCGAGAGACGCAGCGGAGGCGCGGGCGCCGGAGCCCTGCGCGGCGCACGGGTCGGCCGGGGCGGCACATAGCGGGGGGTGAGCCGCGAGTAGAGCGGATGGGTGGTGGGCGGTGAATTGGCGGGGTCCGGGGGCGTTGCACCAGGATGGGGCACGCCGCCCGGTGGGTACCCGTCACCGAGGTCGGCCTGGAACGTCACGGCGTAGAAAATACGGCCGCCCGGACGCTGGAAACAGCAGGTCAGACCCTCTCCGCAGATCCTTAAGGCGGCCTTGAGGATCTGCTGACCGGGGGTTAAGAACCGCGGGTTCCGCAGGGCACCTCCGGGCACCCTGCCGCTCCTCCCCACAGCTCGGCCGGCCGGGCGCCACGGCTCTCCGCGACGCGGTGCACCTCCGCGAGCGCGGCGGTCAAGTCCTCGGCCAGGAGGTGGATTTCCCCCGGCGTCCAGCACCGCCCGGCCGGTACGGCCCGCGCCTCCCCGATGAGTTGGGCAGCGGAACCGAGCTGCTTGGCCTTGATGCCTTCACCTGGGTCACGCCTGACGCGCCGTTCAGGACGCGGCGACATCGCCTCCCGGAAATCCACCTCTCCCTACTCAACTTTGACTAGAGTCGGGTTCATGGGTGAGAAGACCATTCCGATCCTGCCGTGTCCGACGATCCAGCCGGTTCTCGACTTCTACACCGCCCTCGGGTTCGAGGTGACCTTCCAGCAGAAGAGCCCCAACCCGTACGCCGTCGTGGAGCGCGGCGGCATCGAGCTCCAATTCTTCGGGGTGAAGCACTACGAGCCGGCGGACTCGCTGAGCACCTGCTATGTCCTGACCGATGACGTCGACGGGCTGCACGACGCCTTCCGGGCCGGCCTCAAGGCGGCGTACGGAAGGGTCCCGACCCGTGGGCTGCCGCGGATCGGGCCGCTGAAGGACATGTCGTACGGGGTGCGGCAGTTCCTCATGACCGACCCGGGCGGCAACTGCATCCGCATCGGACAGCTGACGAGCACGGATCTGCACCACCGGCCCGCGCCCCAGGAGACCTTCGCGCGCGCCCTGCACCATGCGTCGCTCCTGGCGGACTCGAAGGGGGACCCGGCGGCGGCCGCCCAGGTCATCGACCGGGTGCTGCGCCTCGATGAGCAGCCCACACCCGTGCAGCTCCTCGAACTCCTCGTGCTGCGCGCGGATGTCGCCGGGCGGCTCGGCGACGAGGACACCTCGGCGACCGCGCTCGCCCGGGCCGCCGCGGTCCCCCTCACCGTCGAGGAGCGGGAATCGGCTCACGACAGCCTCGTGCGCCTGGACGAGCTGCGGGAGGCCGGCTCCCAGGTGCCGCCCGACGGGCCCTGACTCCCAGCCGCGCGGACCAGGACCGGCGGACCAGGACCGGCGGGCCGGAGAACCGGGACGAAGGACGGATCGCGCCCCCGCTGACCGGCCTATACGTTCTTGTACAACCAGTCCGACGGGCCCTGCCGCGGGCCCTGCGTCCCCGGAGGAACTCGTATGCGTCTGCGCGTCACCGGCTTCGACCACCTCGTTCTGAACGTCGCCGACGTCGAGCGGTCGCTCGCCTTCTACTGCGGGCCGCTCGGCCTGGAGCCGGTCCGCGTGGACGCCTGGCGCGCGGGCGAGGTGTCCTTCCCCTCCGTGCGCGTCAGCCCCACGACGATCATCGATCTCGTCCAGGGGCCTCGCGAGGGGTCCGCCAACGGCTCCAATGTCGATCACCTCTGCCTGGTCGTCGAGCCGCTCGACTGGCAGGAGGTCGTCGACTCGGGCGATTTCACGGTGGTCGACGGCCCGGGGCCGCGCTTCGGCGCCCGGGGCAAGGGCCAGTCGCTGTACGTCAGCGACCCGGACGACAACACCGTCGAACTCCGCTGGTACCCGCAGGACGCCTAGGCAGCCACCGTCGAGCCCGTAAGACACCCCGCTTCCTTCAGCCCGGGCACCACCCCGGGGCCTTTCGCCGGGACGGCTCCGCCGAGTCCCCGGTACTGCGGCGCCCTCCGCATAATCGAGTGAGATCGGCGCGACGATGAGAGACACTCGCGCCGACCGATGAGTTTCACCGGGCGAGCCGGTCTCTTCCCACGATCACCGCCCACGTTCGTGCCGACAGCCCTTGGCTGCGAGGCGACTGCGACCAGGAACCCCAGCGAGGTGCTGCATGTCAGCTGCTGTTCAAGAACGACCTGCCGTGAAGGCGGGCCGAATACCGACCGTGGTGCGGCTGCTGGTGCTGGCCACGTTCGTCGTGATCCTCAACGAGACGATCCTGATCAACGCCATTCCGCGGCTGATGGACTCGTTGCACATCACCCAGCAGTCGGCGCAGTGGGTGTCCACCGCGTTCATGCTGACCATGGCCGCCGTGATTCCGGTGACCGGCTGGTTCCTGCAGCGGGTCACCACCCGCCAGGCCTATGCCATCGCGATGGGCGTGTTCCTCGCGGGAACCGTTCTGTCCGCCGTCGCGCCCTCCTTCGAGGTGCTCCTGCTGGGCCGGATCGTGCAGGCCGCGGGCACCGCCGTGATGATGCCCCTGCTGATGACCACGTTGATGATCGTGGTGCCCGAGCACGACCGCGGCCGGGTGATGGGCAACGTCACCCTGGCGATCTCGGTGGCGCCCGCGCTCGGACCCGCCGTGTCCGGACTGATCCTGCAGGCCGGCTCCTGGCGGATGCTGTTCGTGGTCGTGGTGCCGATCGCCGCTCTGGTGACCCTGCTCGGGCTGCGCAAGATGGACAACATCAGCGAGCCGCAGGTGAGCTCCATCGACTGGCTGAGCGTCTCCGTGGCAGCGCTCGGCTTCGGCGGCCTGGTGTACGGCCTGAGCCTGCTCGGCGAGACCGACGGCGGGATCGGGCTCGGCATCGGGATCGTCGCCGCCGGGGTCGCGGCCATCGCGGTTTTCGTGATCCGCCAGCTCAAGCTGCAGCGCACCGGTGTGCCGCTGATGGACCTGCGCACCCTCAAGCACCGCACCTTCAGCCTCTCCCTGGCCCTCATCTCCATCGGCTTCCTGGCGATGCTCGGGTCGATGATCCTGCTGCCGCTGTACCTGCAGAACATGCGCGCGCTCAGTCCGCTGGAGACCGGCCTGCTGGTCATGCCGGGCGGTCTGGCCATGGGTCTGCTCGGACCGACCGTGGGCAAGGTGTTCGACCGGTTCGGCAGCCGGCCGCTGGTGGTGCCCGGTTCGATCGGCATGGTGCTCGCCCTCGGCGGGTTCACCCAGGTCTCGATGACGATGCCGTTCTGGCAGGTGCTGGGGCTGCACGCGCTGCTGATGGTGAGCCTGGCGGCGACCTTCACCCCGGTCTTCACCCTCGGCATGGGCGCGCTTCCCCCGCACCTGTACTCGCACGGCAGCTCCATGCTCGGGACGTTGCAGCAGGTCGCCGCGGCGTTCGGGACCGCGCTCGTGGTGACCGTGATGACCGCACGCGCCGGTCACCTGACCGCCGACGGCGTCGCCGCCGTACCCGCGGAGCTGAGTGGAATGAAGCTGGCCTTCGGCGTCGCCGCCGCTCTTACCCTGGTGACGGTCGTCGTGGCCGTGAAACTGCCGCGCCGGATCGCTGCCGCCGACGCCGAGGGCCACGACACGGCCGCGGAGCAGCCCGCCGGAGCGTGAGAGCGGGATCGGCGTGGGCCCCAGCAGCTACGAGCGGCTGGGGCCCACGCCAGGTGGGAGGTCGGGCTCCGGGGGACGCTGCGCCTGGCAGCGCCTGCGCCTGGCAGCGCCTGCTCCTGGCTGCCCCCGCTCCTGGCCGCGGCTGCCCTTGGCCCTGACCGCCGCTGCCCCTGGCCCCCGGCCTCGCCCCGGCACGCCCCTCGTCCCGCCGCTCCCGGCCGGTCTCCCGGCCGGTCCCCCATCCGGTCCCCTTCCGGCCGTCCCGCCTGGCGAGGCACCGCCCGTCCGCACACGATGGTGAGCAAAGCGGCTGGCGGCCGGGGGGGGCGCGGCCGTGTGCCGGGAGTCGTCCAGGAGATGCGATGCGCCAGACCCGTCTTGCCGGCGAGCCGGCCGAGTACACCGAGGCCCGCGAGGAGCTGCGGCAGGCCGAGATCGACCTGATGCGGCAGCGGGAACGGGTCGCGGAGTTGCGTCGCGGGCTACCGCCCGGCCCCGTCGTCGACGACTACGTCTTCGAGGAAGGTCCCGCGGATCTGGACGCCGGGGACGAGCCGGCGCGGTCCGTACGACTCAGCGAGCTGTTCGGCGAGCCGGGACGCGACCTGATCGTCTACCACTTCATGTTCGGCAAGGAGCAGAAGACGGCCTGCCCCATGTGCACGATGTGGATCGACGGGTTCAACGGGATCGTCGAGCACGTCACACGGAACGTCGACTTCGCCGTCGTCGCGGCGGCCGGACTACCGGTACTGCGCGCCTACGCCCGCGACCGGCAGTGGTCGAATCTGCGGCTGCTGAGCGCCGGGACGAGCACCTTCAAATACGACCTGGGCAGCGAGGACGCCGACGGCAACCAGGACTCGACGGTGTCGGTCTTCAGCCGCGACGACGCCGGCTCGGTGCGCCACGTCTACTCGGTGCACCCGGGGATGGCCGACGACATCGACCAGCGCGGCATCGACCTGCTCACGCCCGTGTGGCATCTGCTCGATCTGACGCCCAAGGGGCGCGGGGAGTGGTTTCCGTCGATCCGTTACTAGGACCTGTCCGGGCACACCACGGACCGTTCCTCAGCCTCCACCTCAACCGGCCGGTGCAGAGACAAAGCGCCACGGCGGCAATGCCCTCACCGGCGTGAGCGGCGACACAGACCTGGCGCACCTCGAATGGTGGGCCCATTCCTCCACCTGCCTCGGCCTCAGCCCTCGCTTCACCCTCCGCTTCAAGGACGACGCAGTCGTCGAAGTCGCCGTGGACCACTCGGGAGACCCCGGCCATCTGCGGCTGCGGGCTGCGCCAGATGTCGAACGGACCATGACTTCTTAGAACCCTCTTAAGACCCGGGACTATCCAGTCCCCATGACATCCGATGATTCCCAGATCCCTGATTCCAAGTCCCTTGAGGGGCATGGCCGTAGCCGGACCACCGCCACCCGCGTCCTCGCCGCCTCCCTCGCCCTGACCGCGACCACCTTCGGAGTGTCCGGATGCGGCAGTGCCGCCGCCGGGACGCTGGAGGGCAGTCGGCTCGAACTGCCCGTCACCGGCGGCACGGCCGTCGTCGACACCGCCTCGCTCGCGGTGACCGCGAAGACCGGTGGCGGGCGGGAGCTGGCGCTGTCCGCTCCGGCCGGAGGCGGGCTCGGGAAGCCGGGGCCGGTGACGCGGACGGGCGACGGGGCGCGCTGGACGTATCCGGCCAAGGGGCTGAGGGTCACGGCCAGTTCGGAGCGCGGACGGCTGCGGATCACGATGCGGGCGGACCGTGACGGGTCGGTCAGCTGGCCGGTGACCGGTACCGACCGGGGCGCGTCGGCTCTCCAACTGCCGCGCGGTGAAGGCCTGGACGTGCCGGTGCGGGACGCGTTCTGGAACGGCGGGGAGGAGAAGGGCGGACTGGACGGCAGTTCCGTCGACGTGGGTGAGGGGCTCTCGCTTCCGCTCTGGGGCTACTCCATGGGCGGCGGCAAGGGCGGGGCCGGCGTCAGCTATCTGACGCCGACCGACATCGGCACCTCGCTGCGCTTCGCGTCCACCGGAGGCCGGCTGCGCACCACCGCCGCGCACGCCTTCGACGCCGGTGAGGGCACCCGGGACTACGAGGTCTCGTTCGCCCTGACCGACGGCAACCCGGTCGCCCCCGCCACCGACTACCGCTCCTACCTCGCCCAGCACGGGCAGCTCGGCAGTCTGCGTCAGAAGATCCGGCAGAACCCGGCCAACGGCAAGCTGCTCGGCGCGTTCCACGCCTATGTGTGGGGCGACGCGCGGACCGCCTCCGGGGTCGGCAGGCTGAAGCGGCTCGGCGTGGACCGGATGTGGCTCGGTTACGACGCCGGCCCGGATCCGATGAACGCCGCGGCGGTGCGGGCCGCCAAGAAGGCGGGCTATCTCGTCGGCCCGTACGACACCTTCGCCAACGGGCAGGACCCGAAGTCCGCCGACAGCCCCACCTCGGTCTGGCCCGGCCGGGTCTACCCCGACTTCTGTATACGGAAGGCGGACGGCACCCCTGAGACGGGGTTCGGGGGCCGCGGCTGCTACCTCAGCTCCCGGGCCTTCGAGAAGGCCGAGCCGGGTAAGCACTACCTCGCCGACCGCACCCGCACGATGGTCGCCAACGGGGCGGACAGCTACTTCCTCGACGTGGACGCGACGGGCGAGGTGTTCCGCGACCACGCCAGGGGCCATGAGATGACCAAGGGCGGCGACCGCGAGATGCGGCTCGCCCGGATGCGGCGGCTGTCCCAGAACCTCGTCCTCGGATCGGAGTCCGCCCAGGCCTGGGCCAACCAGGTGCTGGCCTACGACCACGGCTCGGGCACCCCGGCCGCCGACGGTCTGTGGAAGCTGGAGAAGGACCGGAAGACCTGGGGCGGCTACTACCCGGAGAAGGCCCCGGGCGCCTTCTTCAAGCCGGTGAAGCTGCCCACCGAACTGGCCACGGCCATGTACGACCCCAAGTACCGCGTCCCCCTCTACGAGACCGCGCTGCACGGCTCGCTGGTCAACGCCGAGCGGTGGGAGCTGTCGTACGAGAAGCTGCCGGAGCAGAAGACCGACCGGGCGCTGCTGGCGATGCTCTACAACACCCCGCTGAACTATGTGCTCGACGGCCCGGCGCTGGCGAAGAAGGGGCCGGAACTGGCCGCGCTGCAGAAGTACTTCTCGCCGCTGCACCGGGCGGCCGGTACCGAGCGGCTGACCTCGTTCCGGTGGCTGACCGGTGACCGCAGCGTCCAGCGCACGGTCTTCGGCGACGGTGCGCTGACCGTCACCGCCAACTTCGGCAGCCGGGCGCACGACGGGCTGCCGGGCGGCTGTGTCGACGCCAAGCTGCGTACGGACACGCAGCCGCGGCGGCTGTGCCCGGCGAAGGCGACGGGCTGACCGGCTGGCCGGTCAGCCGGGTGGTCAGTCAGCCGGGTGGACCGGACGGTCGTGGGGGCGGGCCCGCCGGCAGGGCGCGGCCCGTCCTCGCGCAGGCGGCCCGCCGCCCCCGTACGCTCCCCTCCCCCGCCTGTCTCCCCGCCCTCACACGCCCGCCCGCCCCCCACTGAGGGCAGCGTTCCGCCCGGGAAACAGAGCAGATGCGGGCGGGTAACAGCCGGGCCGCAGGCTGCTGAACATGACCTCGATGCCGCCGCACCCGGAAGCCACGCCAGCCGCCGCGCCTGGCACCACCCCCACCCTTGTCCTGATCGGCCACGGCATGGTCGGCCAGCGCTTCCTGGAGGAGCTGGCCGACCGCGGCGTCACCGGGCGGGCGCGGGTGGTCGTGCTGTGCGAGGAGCCCCGCCCGGCCTACGACCGCGTCCAGCTGACGTCGTACTTCGCCGGCCGCACGCCGGAGGACCTGAGCCTGGCCGATCCGGACTTCATGGCCCGGCACGGCATCGAACTGCACCTCGGCGACCCGGCCACCGCCGTCGACCGCACCACCCGCACGGTCACCGCCCGCTCCGGCCTGACCGTCCGCTACGACGCCCTGGTGCTGGCCACCGGCTCCTACCCGTTCGTCCCGCCGGTGCCCGGCAAGGACAGCGCGGGCTGTTTCGTCTACCGCACCATCGAGGACCTGCTCGCCATCGAGGCGTACGCCGAGAACGCCCGCACGGGTGTGGTGGTCGGCGGCGGGCTGCTCGGCCTGGAGGCGGCGGGGGCGCTGAAGGGGCTGGGGCTGCGCACCCACATCGTGGAGTTCGCGCCGCGGCTGATGGCCCTCCAGGTCGACGAGGGCGGCGGCCGCGCGCTGCGCCGTACCGTCGAGGAGATGGGCCTGGAGGTGCACACCGGCGTCGGCGGCAAGGAGATCGTCGCGGACGCGGACGGTGCGGTGACCGCCATGGGCCTGTCGGACGACTCCCGGATCGAGACCGATCTGGTGGTCTTCTCCGCCGGCGTCCGGCCGCGCGACCAGCTCGCCCGGGACTGCGGGCTGCCGGTCGGCGAACGCGGCGGGATCGTCGTCGACGAGCTGTGCCGCACCGCCGACCCCGCGGTGTACGCGATCGGCGAGTGCGCGCTGGCCGCCGACGGCCGGGTCTACGGACTGGTCGCGCCCGGCTACGACATGGCCCGCACGGCCGCCGGCACGCTCGCCGAGGCACTCGGCGCCGCTCCGGAAACCGTCGACGGCTTCACCGGCGCCGATCTGTCCACCAAGCTCAAGCTGCTCGGCGTGGACGTCGCCTCCTTCGGCGACGCGCACGGCACCGCCGACGGCTGTCTGGACGTGGTCTACGCGGACGCCCGCAGCGGCGTCTACAAGAAGCTGGTGATCGGCGCCGCGGGCGAGCTGCTGGGCGGGGTGCTGGTCGGTGACGCCGAGGCGTACGGCATGCTGCGGCCGCTGACCGGCAGCGTGCCGCCGGTGCCGCCCGAGCAACTGGTACTGCCCGCCGGGGCGTCCGGGGGCGGGGCCGCCGCGCTCGGCCCGTCCGCGCTGCCGGACAGCGCGGTGCTGTGCAACTGCCACAACGTGACCAAGGGGACGGTCCGGGCGGCGGTCACCGAGCACTCCTGCGGGACGCTCCCCGAGGTGAAGAAGTGCACCAAGGCCGGTACCGGCTGCGGCAGTTGCGTCAAATCGCTGACCGCCGTGATGAACGACGAGCTGGCCGCGACCGGCGCCACCATCGACACCGGACTGTGCGGCTGCTTCCCGCACACCCGCGCCGAGCTGTACGAGATCGTCCGCACCCTGCGGCTGACGACCTTCGCCGAGCTGCTGGACTCGCACGGCCGCCCGGAGGCCAGGAACGGCGACGGCTGCGAAATCTGCAAGCCGACCGTCGGCTCGATCATCGCCTCCCTCGCGCCCAGCGTCGGCGCGGACGGCTATGTGCTCGACGGCGAACAGGCCGCCCTCCAGGACACCAACGACCACTTCCTCGCCAACCTCCAGCGCAACGGCTCGTACTCGATCGTGCCGCGCATCCCCGGCGGGGAGATCACTCCGGACAAGCTGATCGTGATCGGCGAGGTGGCCCGCGACTTCGGCCTCTATACGAAGATCACCGGCGGCCAGCGGATCGACCTCTTCGGCGCCCGGGTCGACCAACTCCCGCAAGTGTGGGCACGGTTGGTGGACGCCGGCTTCGAGTCGGGGCATGCGTACGGCAAGGCGCTGCGCACCGTGAAGTCGTGTGTGGGGCAGACCTGGTGCCGCTACGGCGTGCAGGACTCGGTCCGTATGGCCATCGAACTGGAGCTGCGCTACCGGGGGCTGCGCTCGCCGCACAAGCTGAAGTCCGCGGTCTCCGGCTGCGCGCGGGAATGCGCAGAGGCCCGCGGCAAGGACTTCGGCGTCATCGCCACCTCCAACGGCTGGAACCTCTACGTCGGCGGCAACGGCGGCGCCGACCCGCGGCACGCCGATCTGCTCGCCCAGGACCTGAGCGACGCCGAACTGATCCGGCTGATCGACCGGTTCCTGATGTTCTACATCCGCACCGCGGACCGGCTGGAGCGCACCTCCGCGTGGCTGGAGCGGATCGAGGGCGGCCTCGACCACGTCCGGGACGTCGTGGTCCACGACTCCCTCGGGCTGTGCGACGAACTGGAGGCCCTGATGGCCGCCCATGTCACCCACTACCGCGACGAATGGGCCGAGACCCTCGCCGACCCCGAGCGCCTGGCCCGCTTCGTCTCCTTCGTCAACGCGCCCGACGCGCCCGATCCGTCCGTCCGCTTCGTGCCCGAGCGCGACCAGGTCAAGCCGGACCTGACGCTGCTGGCCGGGCCGACCTTGCCTGTACGCACTCTGGAAGGGACTTCTGTGTGATGAGTACTGCCATCGCCACCACTGCTGCACCGCTCACCCGCACGGCCGACGCCGTCGCCGGGGGCTCCATGGAGAGCCCCGTGGAGGACGCCGCGGCCGCCACGGTCGAGATCCGCTGCCCCGAGGGCTGGCTCCCGGTCTGCACGCTCGCCGACCTCATCCCGGGGCGCGGTGTCGCGGCACTCCTCCCGGACGGCACCCAGGCCGCACTCTTCGTCGACCGCGCGGGGCAGCCCTACGCGATCGGCAACCGCGACCCCTTCACCGGCGCCCAGGTCCTCTCCCGCGGCCTGACCGGCTCGTCCGACGGCCGCCCGTTCGTGGCCTCGCCCCTGCTCAAGCAGCGTTTCGACCTGGCGTCGGGGAGCTGCCTGGACGATGCGTCGGTGTCGGTCGCGGCTTATGACGTACGGAGTGTGCGGGGTGCGCGAAGGGAGTGATTCGCGGAACGGAGGGGATCGGGAGGAACCGCGGAGGCCGCCGGCGGTGGCGCGCCGCGCCGCCTGATGCGCAACCCACCAGTTGCACCTCCTGGAGGTACGTGCAACCATTGGGTAGCACGTAGGCCATCAGCGGCAGGAGGCGCACGTCATGAGCACCAACGGCAATCAGAGCTCGGGCGGCGACGGCAAGGACCGTATCGAGCGGGAGATCAGCATCGCCGCGCCCGTGGAGCGGGTCTGGGCCGTGCTCACCGAGCCGGAACATGTCGGCTCGTGGTTCGGCCAGGGCGAGCCGACACCGGTCGACCTGCGGCCGGGCGGCATCATGCAGCTCGACCACGGCGAGTACGGCCGGTTCCCGACCACCATCGTGACGGTCGACCCGCCGCGCCACTTCTCGTACCGCTGGGCCGGCGCCTTCCCGGGCGAGGTGGCGACGGAGGGCAACTCCACCCTCGTCGAGTTCACGCTCACTCCGGAGGGCGACGGCACCCGGCTACGCGTCGTCGAGACCGGATTCGCCGCGCTCACCATTCCCGAGGAGCGCCGCAAGACCGCCGGCTACGAGAGCCACGCCGAGGGCTGGTCCGGCCAGGTGGAGAACATCCGGCGGTACACGGAGCGGCTCACGGCATGACAAAGGAGACGACACCGGGAGCGGACGCCGGGGCGGGAGCCGGGCCGGAAGTCGTGCTGGGTGTCGGGCCGGGAGCCGGGGCGGAAGCCGGGCCGGAGCGTGGCGCGGGCCCCGGCGCGGGCGGGGACGCCGTGGCGGAGGTGTTCGCCGCGCTGGCGGACCCGACCAGGCGCCGGATACTCGACGCCCTCGCCGCCCACGGCGAGGCGACCGCCACGGTCCTGGCGGCGGAACTCCCGGTCAGCCGCCAGGCCGTCGTCAAACACCTGGGCGTCCTGGACCGGGCCGGTCTGGTCGCCGGCCACCGGGCGGGCAGGGAAGCCCGCTACCGGGTCATCCCGGAGCGGCTGGGGGTCACCGCCCGGTGGATGGAGCGGGTGGCCGCCGCCTGGGACACCCGCCTCTCGGCGATCAAGCGCCTCGCCGAAGGGGACTGACCCCGGCCGGGGACTGACCACGACCGGGGAAGACGGCCGCGGCGAAGGACGCGGAAGTAACCGCGGGCGGAACGCGACCGCGGGCCGAGCACGGCCGCGGGCCAGGAGTGCGGCCGCGGCCGCAGCGCGGCTGGTGCGACTGGCGCCGGTGCAGTCACCCGGCCGGTGGGGCTGAACCGGCCGGTGGGGCTGAACCGGCCGGTGGGGCTGAACCGGCTGGTGGGGCTGAACCGGCTGGTGGGGCTGGCGCCCGTGCGGCCGGCGCGACGGTGCCGGACGGCGCCCCCGGAGGGCTCGCCGCGCCGTGTCCGTCACCTCCGCCCCACCAACCCCGTCCGCCCCACCCCGCGGCGTAACCTGGTTGCCCCCTACGGAGGAGCGCAGGCGTGACGAGGTGGAACACCAGCCACATCCCCGACCAGACGGGCCGCTCGGCGGTCGTCACGGGCGCGAACAGCGGCATCGGCTACGTCACCGCACGCGAACTGGCCCGCCGGGGCGCCCGCGTGCTGCTGGCCTGCCGCAACGAGACGCGCGGAATCGCCGCCCTGGACCGGCTGCGCACCGAAGTCCCCACCGCAGAGGCCGAGTTCCGTCCGCTCGACCTGGCCGACCTGTCCTCCGTACGGGACTTCGCCGCCACCCTCGACGACTTCGACGGCGACCGCCTCGACCTGCTCATCAACAACGCGGGCGTGATGGCCCTGCCGTACCGCACCACCGCCGACGGCTTCGAGATGCAGTTCGGCACCAACCACCTCGGCCACTTCGCGCTGACCGGGCTGCTGCTGCCCAAGCTCCTCGCCACGCCCGGCGCCCGCGTCGTCACCGTCTCCAGCATGCTGCACGCGCTCGCCGACCTCGACTACAGCGACCTCAACAGCGAGCACTCCTACCGCCGCTGGATCGCCTACGCCCGCTCCAAGAGCGCCAACCTGCTCTTCGTCCACGAGCTGGCCCGGCGGCTGGCCGCGGCCGGTTCACAGGTCGTCGCGGCCGCCGCGCACCCGGGCTACGCCTCCACCAATCTCCAGACCGCGGGCGTCCGGATGGAGGGCCGCACCGCTGCCGAGCGCATGGCCGAGGCCGCCAACCGGGTGCTCGCCCAGTCCCCGGACGGCGGCGCCCTGGGCACCCTCTGCGCGGCCACCGCCCCGCACATGCGGCCGGACTCCTTCGTCGGCCCGCGCAGCGGACTGCGCGGCGCCCCCGCACCGTCCTTCCGCGCCCCCTGGACCAGGAAGGACGCAAACAGCGAGCGTCTGTGGGCGGCCTCGGAACAACTCACCGGCGTCCGCTACGACTTCTCCCGTCCCGCTGCGGCCTTCTGACCCGTACGGCATGGAAAAATCCGTACCCGTGTACGAGCGACCTTTCCCGCCGCAGCAGCCCTCACCGCAGGGGCCACAGCCCTACCAGCCACAGCAGTACCCCACCCCTCAACAACAGGCACCGCAGCACCCCTACCAGGGCCCACAGAACCCCTACCAGGGTCCGCAGCAGGGGCAGCAACCCACATATCAGGGACCTCCGCATCCCTATCAGGGACAGCAGCCCCCGCAACAGGAACCGCGACATCCCCATCAGGGTCCGCGCAATCCCTATGAGGGGCCCCAGCACCCGTATCCGCCGCAGCCGGCTCCGCACGCCCCGTACGGTCCGCCGACCACGGCTCCGCGCATCCCCGAAGAGGCGGGCACCATGCGCCGGTTCGGGGCGATACTCGTCGACGGCCTGCTGGCCCTGGCCGCCGCCTTTGTCGCCCTCAACTCCGCCGACCGCGCCGATCTGCCCGCCCTGCAGAGCATCTACGCCGTCGCCGGGTCCGGCTTCGGCATCTCGTTCCTCAACCATGTCCTGCTGACCAGCATCACCGGCGCAAGCCTCGGCAAGTTCGCGGCCCGCACCCGCGTCATCCGCGAAACGGACGGCAGCCGCCCACGGCTTCCCCGTCTGTTCCGGCGCTGGCTGGGCGGCTACCTCTTCCTGATCGTCTGGATCATCGCCGCCTGCTTCGGCCTGGAGGACGACCCCGAGGACTTCTGCGGAATCCGACTGGTCCGCTTCCGCGACCTCCAGACGGCCAACGGGGCGCCCCTCCACTGACCGGCACCATCGGCGTCACCCACACCGCCCACACCGCCCACACCGCCGACGGCACCTGCGGCACCTGCGGCAAGCATCCGTGAAGAACGAACACGCACGGAGATGCGACGCACGACGCCACACATTCACCCACGGAGACCACTCATCACCCGCGGTGACGGCTCGTTGTCGGTCCCGGCCTCTACCGTGACGCCATGGACTACGACGCCCACTGCGCCGAAATCGTCGACCAGGCCGACCTGCTGAGTGCGGGCCTCGACGAGCACACCCAGCTGACGGCCGCCGTGCCGTCCTGCCCGGACTGGAACCTCGCCCAACTGCTCCGGCATCTGGGCGAGGCTCACCGCTGGGTCGAGGAACTCGTCCGGACCCGGGCCACCGAACCCCCGCCCGACACCGCGCTCCGGGACCTCCCCCGCGACACCACCGAAACCCCGGCCGCGCTCGCCGCCTGGCTCACCGAGGGCGCCCGGCTCCTCGCCGACACGCTCCGCGCCGCGGGCCCCGACGCCCGGATCTGGACCCCGCTCCCCTCCGGCTCTCCCCGCTTCTTCGCCCGCCGCATGGCCCACGAGACGGTCATGCACCGGGCCGATGTCACGCTGACCCTCGGCCGGGACTTCGCCGTCGGCCAGCGGGTCGCCCTCGACTGCCTCGACGAATGGATGGAACTGGGCTCCCTGCCCGAGATGTTCGACCACCACCCGGACCGGCGCGAACTCCTCGGCCCCGGCCGCACCCTCCACTTCCACGCCACGGACACACCACCGGAAGCGGCCGCCGACTGGCTCGTCGACCTCACCGGCAACACCCTCGCCTGGCGTCGCGCCCAGGAACCGGCTGCCGTCTCCGTAAGCGCCCCCCTGACGGACCTCTTGCTCCTCATCTACGGCCGGGCCCCCAGCGACAACGGCGCCTACGAGATCACCGGCGACGCGGAGTTGCTGGAGTTCTGGCTGGCGCGGGTGCTCTTCGGGTGAGGGTCTGCTCACCCTCCATCTGTCCAACCGCCCCCGGCAGCCAGCACCATGAGCGGTGCTCCCGCTCAGTGAACAGTGTCTGGAGAAAGCGGTGAAAGCACCGGTTCACCGGCCGGCTGCTGCTGCCCGGACGTGAACCAACCGCCCCACCAGGGCGTGGGTTAGGTTGACCAGCATCCACCGGATGAGCAACAGGGAGTCAGCACGATGACCGAATACACCCAGCCGGGCAGCGCCCCCGGCCTGCCCCCCACGCCACCCCGGATCCGCCCCCGGCTCGGGCCGGAGCCCCTGCCGACGAATGAGGCAGAGGCCCTGGAGATCGGCCAGAAGTACTTTCCCGAGGTCGGCTCACCCGGTGGCCCCAGCTCGCTGTACGTGCATGAATTCGACATCGGCTACCTCATCCATGCGGGCTGGCCGGCAACCGAGGACTCCACTGGCCGTCCCTCGTCCCCAGGGGGAAGCAACATCGTCATCTCCAAGATCGACGGTGCGGTGGCAAGCGTGCCCAACTTCCCCGAGGAGAAGGCGGTGGCGATTTATCGCAGGGTGTACCGCCCGAACAGCTCCTGAGCCCGACGGGTCGCCCGCCGGGGGGAGCCCTGGCGGGGGCTCAGCGATGCCCGTTAAACTTTGGCTTGAATCGCATCAAGTAACCAGTACGAGCACGGGGGATGTTGTGGCTGGCGCTGGCGGGTTCCAGACAGACGTGGAGAGCCTCAAGGCCGAGGGGGCGAACCTCACCAAGCTCGGCGATGACTTCGCGTCGTCGGTCGCCCGGCTGATGGACGGCCTGCACAAGCGGAATGCCGGGCCGCCGAGTAACGGCAAGGAGAAGGCGCCGCCGGAGAAGTCGCAGGGCGAGCAATTCCTGAGCGGCCTGCTGACCTTCGACAGCAAGGACGGTGCCCCGCCGTGGGGCGATGACGAACTCGGCGAGAACTTCGGTGTCGTCTATGAGGGCGTACGGGACGGCATGTACGAATCGATGGGCCACCTCGTCGCCAAGTTCCAGGAGATCGGCAAGGCGCTGAAGTCGATGTCCAAGAACCATGCGGAGAACGAGGACTTCAACGACTCGCTGATGAAGCAGCACGTCGAGAACAAGAGGGCCTGGCAGGACCCGACGGTCGATCCCAATGTCCGTACCTCCATCACGCCCGCGAGGCACTAGCCGCCGCCGGCCGCTCCACAGTTTTTGCCGTAGTGGCCTGTCCGGGCCACGTCCGGTACGTGCCTGAATGCACTTTTTTCACGGGGGAGTTCCACCTTGTCTTTGAATCCACCGCATGCCGTTGAGTGGGTCCTGGACATGCTCGGCTTCAACTGGCCGCATGCGGACGAAGACAAAATGATGGAGTGCGCGCAGGTCTGGCGTGACTTCGCGGCGGAGGTCGCGGAGCACCAGGCCCGCGGCAGGACCTATGCGAGCAATGTGCTCGCGGAGAACTCCGGTGATGCCATCGAGGGGTTCAGTAAGGTATGGGAGAAGCTCGGCGGTAATTCGGGGTATCTGGACGATGCCCGTGAGGCGGCCGAGATCATCGCCTTCACCTTCGAGGCCGCCGCGATGCTGGTCCTCGGCATGAAGGTCGCCGTGATCGCCCAGCTGGTGATTCTGGCCCTGGAGATCGCCGCGGCGCAGGCCGCGGCCCCCTTCACTCTCGGTCTGTCCGAAATCGGGGGCGCGGCGGCCACGCTGGCGACACGTGAGATGGTCCGCAGGATCCTCAAGAAGGTCGCCCAGCAGCTCCTTGAAGCCATCATGGAGGCCGCCAAGGAGCCGGTGATCTCCGCGCTCCAGGCCATGGCCTCCGACCTGATCGCCCAGACGGTCAACCAGAACTTCGGCGCCCAGAAGGGCTACGACCTCGGCCGCACCGCCAAGGAGGGCAAGAAGGCCGCCACCGACGCCCTGAAGAACACCGGTGAAACCCTTGGCGAGAGCCTCCGCGACGGCGCCGGCAGCCGCGCGGGCCGCCGCGCCCGCGGCGGGCTGGACAGCGCCGCGGGGCACGGAAGCGAGCACAGCGATTCCGGAGGCAGCGACGGCGGCGGCGACGGCGGCTCGGGCAACTCGCGCAGCGGGTCCGCAGACAGCGGCAACGACGGCGGCTCCGACAGCTCGCGCAGCGGCTCCGATGGCGGCGGGGCGGACAGCGGCTCCGGCGGCAGCGGCTCCGGCGGCAGTGGCTCGGCCGGCGGCGCCGATGGGGGCAGCTCCGACGGCGGTGGTTCCGGCGGTGCATCCGGGGGGTCCGCAGGCAGCGGCACGGGCGGCGGCAACAGCCACTCGCCCCGTGCCTCGGACAACGTGAGCACGGGCGCGGACGGCGGCAACGGCTCCGGCACGCATGCCGACACGGGATCCGACGCGAGCTCAGGTTCCGGCCCCGGCCCGGACGCAGGCGCGGGCAGCAACTCCGCCCCCTCCTCCGACACCTCCCCCAGCAGCAGCCCGGACTCCACGCCCAACGTCCCCGACGCGCAGCCTCTCCCGCCGCCGGACCAGCGCTCCCCCTTCGACGAGGGCTACGCAGGCGGCAACGACAGCCCGTACGGGTCCTCCCACGCCCCCGACTCCAGCTCCACCCCGGACGGCGGCCCCACCCCCGACTCGGGCAACCCCACCCCGGATGCCTCCCGCCCGGACCCCGACTCGGTCAGCACCCAACCGGCCCCCGACAACACCCCCGACTCGGCGCGCCCGGACGCGGACGACATCAGCACCCAGCCCGCACGGGACACCACCCCGGACCCCGTACGTCCCGACGCGGACGACGTCACCACCCAGCCCGCCCCCGACAACACCCCGGACGGGGCACGCCCCGACGCACCCCAGGCGAGCGAGCCGTCGCCTCCCGATGCCTCCCAGCCCTCTCCGGCTCCCTCGCCCGGCCCGGATCCGGGCCCCGTGGCCGGCAACCCGCCCTCCGCCGACGACGGCTCCACCGGCTCCCACAACGGAGCCGGCAACAGCAACGGGGACGACTCCACCAGCGGCAGTGGCGGCCGCGCCTCGATGCCGCACGCCGGCTCCGCGCCCCAGGGCGCCCCCGTACAGCACTCCCCCTCGTCCGGCCAGCCCGTCCAGCAGCGTGACCCCGCCCCCGGCGATCCCATGCCGACCGTGGACGACGCCGACGACACCACCGTCACCACCCAGTCCGCGGGCACCGCCACGATGCCCCCGCCCACCCAGCACACCGCCGACACGGGCGCGCCCTCCGCCCCCACCCCGCATCAGGCCCAGCCCAACACGCCCCAGGCCAACACCCCCCAGGCCAACGGCCCGATGATGACGGGCGCCATCCCACCCCAGGGCGGCCCCGCCACCACGCCACCCCGCGGCGCCACCCCGCCCCGCAACAACGGCAGCAACAACGGAAGCAACCGGAACGAGGCCGGCAACGGGAACGCTCCCGCGGACCCCAACCGCCGCCCCGACGGCTCGCAGGTCATCCACGACCCCACCCAGCAGCGCCGTCCCGAGCCTCCGCCCTACAACCCGCGCCTCGACGGGCCCCGTCGCGACACCCCCACCACACCACCCGGCAACAACCGCCGCCCCGACGGCTCGCAGATCGTCCACGATCACACCGAGCAGCCCACCCCCGAACGCCCCCCGCACAACCCTCGTCTCGACGGCCCCGTCCGCGACGACGACTCCCGGCCCGGGAACTCCGATCCCCATCGCCCGGACTCGCCCGGCCAGGGCGACAGCCGCCCGCAGACCCCTGCCGACCCGAGCGGTGACACCACGCACCCGGACGCGGCCCAGCGGCCGGACTCGCCCGGTACGAACCGGCCCCGGGCCGACGGCCCCGACCAGGCTCCGCCACGCCCGGACGCCCAGAACCCCGGCGCACCGAACCCCAACTCCCACTGGCAGCAGCAGCCGTACGCGCAGCACCAGCAGCCGTACGCCCAGCAGCAGCCGGGCCCGTACAACCCGCAGCCGACGCCGCAGCAGCAGCCGCAGCAACCGAACCCCTACCAGCAGCAGGCACCGCACGCCCAGCAGCCGCAGCAACCGAACCCGTACGCCCATCAGCAGCCGCCGCAGCAGCAGCACCAGCCCACGCTTCAGAGCCACACGCCCCCTCAGCAGCACCCTCAGCAGCACGCGCCCCAGCACCAGCAGCCACACCAGCCCGCCCCGCAGCAGCAGGCTCCCCACCAGCAGCCGGCGCCGCACCACCAACAGGCACCGCACCACCAACAGCAGCAGAACCCGCACCAGGCGCAGCAACTGCCGAATCAGCATGCCCAGCGCCGGACTCCGGTCCCCCAGCCCCCGCACGTCCGAAGCAACTCCAACGTGCGCAGCGGGCTCAACCACCGTCCGCACGGACTGCATACACCGTTCCCCGGCGACCAGCGCGCGCTGGAAGCGAGCTTCCCGCGCAACCAGGACGGCACTCCACGACCGTTCAACGACCCCTTCCAGCCCTGGGCCCAACTGCAGAACGACGGCGGCATGGGCGTCCTTGGCCGGTCCAACAACTGCGCCGACTGCACCCGCTCCTTCATGGACTCCTGGTACGGCAACCCCCAGGTCTCCGCACCCCGCACCCTCGACCCGGACGGCCACGGCGGCATCGACGACAGGACCGGTGAACGAGACGGCGCCACCCACATCGAGCAGTTCGCCGGCACCGGATTCCGTTCCTCCGGCAAGAACTCCAAGGACGGCTACGCCCGCATAGCCGACGAGCTTCGCCAAGCCGGCCACGGCGCATCAGCAGCCGTCCTGGTCACCTGGCCGAAAAAGCCCAACGGCGAGCCCGGTGGCGCCCACGTCTTCAACGCCGTCAACCACAACGGCCAAGTCGTCTGGGTCGACAGCCAAAGCGGCGAAGTCAGCAAAAAACCCATCAACACCCAGGCCGCAGACGTCTGGCACCTCACCCTCGACGCCAACCGACAACCATTCATCCCCACCACGGCCCACCAGCAAGCACAGGCACAAGCACAGGCCCAGCAGCAGGCACAGGCACACGCCCAAGCCCAACAGCAGGCGCAAGCGCACGCCCAGCAGCAAGCCCAGGCCCAGGCCCAGGCCCAGGCACAGGCCCAGGCACAACAACAAGCTCAGGCCCAGCAGCAGGCCCCGATGCCGCAGCAGCATCAGCAGCAGGCGCATGCCCAGCAGCCCAACCCATACGCCCAGCAACAGCAACAGCAACAGCAACAGCAACAGCCCAACCCGTACCAGCAGCACCAGCAGGCCTCGCACCCCCAGCCGAGCCCGTACAACCAGCCATACCAACAGCCCGGCCCGCACGCCCAACAGCAGGCACCGCAACACCAGCAGCCGGTCCCGCAGCAGCAGCCCTACCTGCATGCCCAGCAGCAACCGGGCCCGTTCCAGCAGCACCAGCCCGGCCCCCACAACCAGCAGCCCAACCCGTACCAGCAACAGCAGCCTGCTCCCTACGCACAGCCGCATCAGCAGCACCCGTACGCCCAGCCGCAGCCCAGCCCATATCAGCAGCACCAGCAGCACCAGCAGCAGGTTCCGCAACAGCAGCCGGGCCCGTACAACCCGCAGCCGCAGCAACAGCCGCAGCAGCCGAACCCCTACCAGCAGCAGGCACCGCACGCCCAGCAGCAGCCCCAGCCGAACCCGTACGCCCAGCAGCAACAGCCGCAGCAGCAAACCCCGTACAACCAGCAGCCACAGCAGCAGGCACCGCAACAGCAGCACGTTCAGCAGCAGTCGGCTCCTCACCAGCAGCAGGCACCGCAACATCAGCCCAGCCCGTACAACCAGCAGCCGCAGCAGCAGGCACCGCACGCACAGCAACAGGTGCCACAGCAGCAGGCACCGCACGCACAGCAACAGGTGCCACAGCAGCAGGCACCGCAGCAGTCCGCCCCGCAGCAGTCGGCCCCGCACCAACAAGCACCGCACGCCCAACAGCAGGCACCACAGCCGACGACGCCTCAGCCACAGCAACAGCAACAGCAACAGGCACCGCAGCAGCCGACGCCTCAGCAGCACGCTCCTCACCAGCAGCAGGCACCGCAGCAGCAGGCACAGCCCCACCAGCAGCAGGCACCGCAGCAACAGTCACAGCCCCACCAGCAGCAGGCTCCCCACCAGCAGCCGCCCATCAACCAAGAGAACGCCGCACCTCCGCAGCAGCAGGAGCAGGAGCAGGAGCAGGAGCAGGAGAATCCCACCACCCACGGCGCGATCCGCAACGATCTAAACCACCACCCCGAGGGTCTGCTTCCGCCGAACCCTCAGGACCAGCAGGCGCTGGAGAACGCCATGCCTCGCAACGAGGACGGCACCCCGCAGCGCTTCGCCAACCCCTTCGACTCGTGGGCCCAGCTCCAGAACGACGGCGGCAACACCGTCCCCGGCCGCAGCAACAACTGCGCCGACTGCTCCCGCTCCTTCCTGGAGACCTGGTTCGGCAACCCGCAGGTCTCCGCACCCCGCACACCCGACACCGACAAGGACGGCAAGCCCGACACCTGGTCCCCGGAGCGGGCGTCCAACGAGAACCAGATTCGCTGGAGCGGCGCCAAGCACAGCTACGCCGGAGAGGGCAAGGACCCGAACACCGCCACCCGTATCGCCAATGACCTCCTGAAGGCCGGTCACGGAGCGGCAGCGATCGTCCAGGTCAACTGGCCCAAGCCGCAGGGCGGCGGCCATGCCTTCAATGCCGTGAACTACAACGGCAAGATCGTCTGGATCGACACCCAGACCGGTCAGGTCAGCCACGACCCCATCCACATCTCCAAGGCAACGCACGCCTTCTACATCCCGCTGGACGCCAACCGCCAGCCGCTGCACGCTGACCAGGCCGTGGCCAAACCCGACGAGGAGTCCGCAACCAAGCAGACCGGGCCCAAGCAGGACTCCAACACCACCGAACAGACCGAAACCAACACGGACAACACCTCCACCGACCAAGCGGAGACGAAGCCCGAGAACTCACCGGCCGAGCAGACGGACCCCAAGCCCGACAACACCCCCACCGAACAGACCGAAACCAAGCCCGAGGACGCTCCCGCTCCACACACCGACACCCCGGCCGACGAGTCGCCCGGTGACACCGACGACGCTCTGTCGGACGAGGCGTCTACCGGCGAGGACTCCACTACAGGACCGGAGAAGGCGCCCACCGATAAGCAGGAGCCGAACACTTCCAGCAATCACGAAGGTGCCCCGAAGGCCCAAGGCGCGAGCCTCTCGCAGCACCTCGCCAATGCCCTTCGCCACGACCACAATCCGTGGATCTACGGCAGGCCCCCCATCGAGGATCCCGGCAGCCGGCCTCCCACTCCGGACTCGCACCACGAGAACCCCGACACCGGCCGGCCAACCTCGCCCCAGCCCCAGACGCCGTCCCCGACGCCGTCCCCGACCCCTGAGAGCCTCGCCCAGCCCGAACCCAACGGGCCGGCCGAGCCGTCCGGCAACGATCACGACACCGCGCAGCACGAAGACGACAACAAGCCTGCTGCCGACCCGGCGGAAGCGGAAGCAGACCAGCCGGCCGACCACGACGAAGACCAGAGCGACAAGGCCGACGAGCCCACCGAGCCGCACAAGCCCCTGTCGGCGAGCAATGAACGGGTCGAAGATCCCATCACCTTCGACGATCCGGAGGACCCGGGCGACGCACCGGACATCCGCGACCCCAAGTTCAAGCTGGACAAGTCGCGGGGCGCCATTGTCGAAACGATCGACCTGACAGACACGGAACGGGTGACCATCGAGAATGGTCTGATCACGGAGATCGACAACAAGCCGGTCAAGCAATATCTTCAGGAGCTTTCCCACCAGCGCGCTCTGCATTACGCTGAGCTGGGATCGACGAAACGTGAAGGCCCGTGCTCGGCCCTTGCGATCGACCTTCGGACCGGAATCATCGCCGAGGGCGTCAACGGTACGGCGAAGAACCTCATTCCACCGGAACACCTCCATCCGCTGTTGCGCGAAAACTACATGGACATGGCCCAGTGGATGCATCCGCTGATGGATTCACCGGGCGTGCCCACTCAGAGGCCGGCAACCGACGAAAACGGTAGGCCCATTCCGGGGGAGAGGGTCGACTGGGTCCTGGAAGGACAAGCCCACGAGGACCAGCCGTTGCGGCACGCCGAGGTCAAGGCCGTGAACGAATTGCTGTGGGCGCGCCAACGACAGCAGGGCGAGCTCAGTCGCGAAGCGCTGAAGGAAATGCGGTTCGACCCGCGCTGGTTCAAGAACCCCAGCCGGGACAATCCCGACTTCACCGTGGGAGACTCGGCGCCGGCCTGCGCAAACTGCAACTGTATACTCAGGGACATCCCCAGCTTCTCCGGCCGTTACCACTTCTCAAATCGCGATTATCGAAGGCAAGAGCCGCAAGGATTCGAGCCACCCGCCTCGGAGTAAAAATGCGTATCGACGACGAAGACACCTACTTGGAAAACGGAAACATCGTCTACTACCAAGACAATCCGTTCACCGGCGAAGTCGTTACGCACGACGAAGAGGGCCGAGTGATCAGCCTCGTCTCCTACCTGGAGGGTTACGAGTCCGGCCCACAGACCGAGTGGTACCCCAACGGGGCAAAGAAGGAGGAGGGCTCGTGCCGGTTGGGAGTGGCTGTCGGCGAATGGCGTACGTGGCACCCAAACGGCCAACTCGCTGAGTTCTCGGTCTTCAGCCCCAAGGGGAGGTACCTACAGCGCCAGAGGTGGGACGAGGACGGAAACCTCACGGTGGACAAAACCTACACGGCGTGAGATATGGCCATGGCGCATTGAATTCGCAGACGCTTATCGGGAGGAGAATTCGTGTGTGCATGGCGATTGACGAACCCAGGCAGGGCTTGCCTGTGGGAGATTGACGCAGACGGCATCCGAATGACCAGCCGGCCGAACCGCCCCGCCCAAGAACCAGACTCGCCAGGAGAATCAGGAGAGATCGGCTATGCCTCAGGACATCCCCGCACCACCGGCCACCCCCGAAGAAGCGCTCGCCATCGTTCGTAGCCGCTACGCCGAGCCCAAGCTGGCAGACGGTTCACCCGCTCCGATGCAGGTTGAGGAATTCGACCTCGGCTATCTCGTGTACCCCGCGTACCCCGACACCCTCGACGACTCGGGCGAGCCCCAGCCGGCCCCACCCGGCGGAGCGAAGATCATCGTGGCCAAGGACACCGGCGAAACCGTCACCGTGCCCAACCTCCCCACCGAGTCGGCCATCGACCTCTACCGACAGCAGCGCCGGTCCCCCGAATAACAGGGAGTTGGCCACGCATGTTTGGCCGGACGGCACCCCCGCCCCTCCGACCACCCCTGAGGAAGCGCTAGCCATCGCCCGCAGCCGCCAGGCCCAGCCCACATTGGCGGACGGCTCTCCGGCGCCGATGCGGGTCAAGGAATTCGACATCGGCTATCTCGTCTACGCCACGTTCCCGCCCACCGAGCCCCGCTCCTTCGGCGGGAGCCATCTCGTGATCTCCAAGACTGACGGCGCGCTGACCTTCGTGCCCAACTTCCCGCCGGATTCAGCGATCGCTCAATACCGCAAACGGCGCCGCCCCACTCCGTGAGTCGGTCGCGGTCGGCGAGGTGGTCCGGCGGGCCGGGATGGCGCTTCCCTCCACCCTCCGCCTCACGTCAGTTCATCGGCCAGCAGATCCATCAGCAGCCCGTCCGCCCAACCGCCCGTCCGGTAGTCGCGTCCGTAAGCCCGCATGATTCCCACGGGTTTGAAGCCGGCCTTGCGGTAGCTGCGGATGGCGGCGGTGTTGGCCGTGGCCGGGTCGATGGTGAGGCGGTGGTGGCCGCGTTCGTGGATCAGCCAACGGGCGAGTGTGCGGACGGCGTCGGTGCCGAGGCCCATTCCGTGCCGGCTCGCCGTGAGGAAGATGTCGATGCCGGCGTGCCGGAATTCGGGGTCGGGCTCCTCGGAGAACTGGATCGCGCCGATGACCGCGTCGTTGAGGACGACGGCGAGCATGCCCCGGTAGTCGTCGGGCACTGACCACCACGCCGCGACCTCCGGTTCCCGGACGATGCGGTCCAGAGTGGGGACGTCCGACTCCGTGGTCGGCCGGAGCACTACTGCGGTCCCGCGCAGTTCGCTTGGCAAGCCGCCCGTTTGCTGCCGTCGGTCGTCACCGTTCTCCGAGTCCATCTCCGTATTGTCCTGCGCGGGCGGGCTCAGGCAGCGGGCCGTGGTGGGTATTCGGTCAAGAGCAACACAGCCACCGGGGGGGGAGAAACCGGTGGATCGGGAGCGAACTCAGCCCCAGGGAGCCCGGATTGATGACGCCCTGCTCCTCCGCCCTCGGCCCCACCCCGCTCCCGGCTTTATCCACAGGCAATGCGCACCTCACGCGCATGCGGCAAAGTGGGTTGCTGCACCGTCGGTGATCGACCATCACCGGGACGTGACGAGCGCAGGGGGCGAGTGTCATGACGGAGATCGACAGGCGGCGGCTGTTGGCGGCCGGTGGTGGGGTTGCTCTTGCCGCGGGGCTGGCGACGGCGTGTGGTTCCAACACCGGGCGGGACGGCGGGGGTTCGGGACCGGAGATCCGGCAGTGGTACCACCAGTACGGGGAGCCGAAGACCGAGCGGGCCGTGAAGCGGTATGCCGCCGCGTACCGGAAGGTGCACGTGTCGGTGCAGTGGCGGCCGGGAGACTACGACCGGCAGACGGCGGCGGCGCTGCTCACCGACTCGGGGCCGGACGTCTTCGAGGTCAACGGGCCTCTGCTGGAGCAGATCCAGGGCGGGCAGGTGGCCGATCTGACCGAGGTCGTCGAGCCGGTCAAGGATGATTTCCACCAGGCCGCGCTGGCGCCGAAGATCTGGCAGGACAAGATCTGGGGCATCCCGCAGGTGGTGGACATGCAGTTGCTCTACTACCGCAAGAGCCTGCTGAGAAAGGCCGGGGTACGGCCGCCGCAGACGCTCGATGAGCTGGTGGACGGGGCGAAGAAGCTCAGCGACAAGAAGACCAAGGGACTGTTCCTGGGGAATGACGGTGGGGTGGGCGTGCTCGGTGGGACGCCGTTGTTCGCTGCCGGTCTGAGTCTGATCGGCGAGGACGGGAAGGCCGGCTTCGACGATCCGGCCGCGGCGCGGGCGCTCGGAAAGATCCGGCAGCTGTACGCAGACAAGTCGCTGCTGTTGGGGGCACCCACGGACTGGTCCGATCCGGCCGCTTTCATACAGGGGCTGACCGCGATGCAGTGGTCGGGGCTGTGGGCGCTGCCGCAGATCAAGAGTGCACTGGGCGACGACTTCGGGGTCCTGCCGTTCCCGAAGGACGGAAGCGGCGGGAAGCCTTCCGTTCAGGTGGGTGCCTATGGCTGCGCGGTCAGTGCGCGGAGCAAGCGCCAGGCGCAGGCCAAGGCCTTCGCGAAGTGGCTGTGGGTGGACCGCACCGACTACCAACAGGACTTCGCGTTGTCGTACGGCTTCCACATCCCGGCCCGCATCTCGCTGGCGAAGAAAGCCGAGCAGTTGCGGGAGGGACCGGCGGCGGACGCGGTCCGTCTCGCCACGGACCATGGCTACGCCGAGCCGCTGTTGTGGACGACCGCGGACCGTACCGCCTATCAGGACGCGCTGAGCCGGATCATCAAGGACGGCGCCAACCCGGAGAGCGAGCTGAAGACCGTGGTGCGCAAGGTCAATGCCGAGTCTCAGCGGGTCAAGAAGCAATGACGGTGGGAGGGAGCGGAGGGGCGGTCGCCGAGGCGCCGGCACCCCGGCCGGCAGTGGTGCCGGACGCCGGACGACGACGCTCGCCCGGGGACCGGCTGCTCGGGCCGCAGCGGCGGAATCTGTGGTTCTGGGTCTTTGTCGGGCCGTTCGCCCTCGGGCTGGGGCTGTTCACCTACGTGCCGTTGGTGTGGAGCGTCTATCTGAGCTTCTTCGACGCGCACAACACGGTCAGTCCGTCCGGCGCGGATTTCGTCGGCCTGGGCAACTACGGCGCGATGCTCAGCGATGCCTCGTTCCTCGGCAGCCTGGGGACGTTTCTGCTGTTCACGGCGTTCATCGTGCCGGCGACTTATGTGCTGTCGCTGACACTGGCGCTGATGGTCAACCGGCTGCGGTTCGCCCAGGCGTTCTTCCGGTCGGTGTTCTTTCTGCCGACGGCCTGCTCGTATGTCGTCGCGTCGGTGATCTGGAAGCTGTCGATCTTCAACGGGGTGCGGTTCGGGCTGGCCAACACGGTGCTGGGGTGGTTCGGGGCGGACCAGACGGCGTGGCTGTCGACGACCGATCCGCCCTGGTACTGGCTGGTCATCGTGACCGTACGACTGTGGCTGCAGGCCGGGTTCTACATGATCCTGTTCCTGGCCGGGCTCCAGCGGATCTCGCCGCAGCTGTACGAGGCGGCGGCGGTGGACGGGGCGCGGCCCGGCCGGCAGACCTTCTGGTACATCACCTTTCCGCAGCTGCGCGCCACCTCGGTGGCGGTGGTGCTGCTGCTGGTGATCAATGCGTTCCAGGCGTTCGACGAGTTCTACAACCTGCTGAGCGACGCCCGCGGCTATCCGCCGTACGCCCGGCCGCCGTTGGTCTACCTCTACTACACGGCGCTCGGCCGGGATCAGAACCTCGGGCTGGGCAGCGCGGGCGCCGTGATCCTGGCGCTGATCATCGCGGTGGCGACGGTGGTGCAGGCACGCTGGTTCGGCCTCGGGCGCAAGGAGGAGTGAGCGGGATGGACGATGCGCTGACGAGGGCCGGGCGGGCGTTGCGGGTGGTGCTGCTGGTCGCCTTGGCGCTGCTGTTCCTGGTGCCGTTCTATCTGCTGGTGCGGAACGGGCTGGCGACCGAGCAGGACATCACCGCGCCCGACTGGACGTTCTTCCCGCGGGTGCTGCAGTGGTCGAATCTGACCGAGGTGTTCCAGGACCCGAATCTGCCGCTGGGGCGGGTGCTGCTCAACTCCACGCTGATCGCGGTGTCGACGACGGCCGGCACGGTGCTGCTGGCCTCGCTCGCGGGCTACGGCCTGGCCCGGATTCCGTACCGGCACGCCAATGCCGTCTTCTACGCGATCCTGGGAACGCTGATGGTCCCGGCGGCCGTGACGTTCGTGCCGAGCTTTGTGCTGGTGTCGACGCTCGGGTGGATCTCCACGCTGCGCGGGCTGGTCATACCGACGCTGTTCAGCGCGTTCGCCTGCTTCATCTTCCGGCAGTACTTCCTGGGCTTCCCCCGGGAGCTGGAGGACGCGGCGCGGGTCGACGGGCTCGGGTACTGGCGGACGTACTGGCGCATCGTGGTGCCCAACGCCCGGCCGGTCTTCGCCGCCGTCGGCACGATCGTCTTCATCGGCGCCTGGAACGCGTTCCTGTGGCCGCTGGTGATCGGGCAGGACCAGGAAGCCTGGACGGTGCAGGTGGCGCTGTCGACGTTCACCACCGCGCAGAACCTCAATCTGCACAAGCTGTTCGTGGCGGCGGCGGTCTCGATCGCCCCGCTGGTGGTGGTGTTCCTGTTGTTGCAGCGGTACATCGTCGCGGGGGTGGAACGCAGCGGGATCGACGACTGACGCACACATCGACGACTGATGCCCATGGGGTCGACGGCCGGTGCAGGTGGATCGATGGCCGACTGGCGCATTGAGGACACCTGGCGGAGGGGGTACGGTGCGTGGCATGAGCACGCATCTGGACGTCCGTGAGGCGGAGCCGCGCGACCGCGGCCCCCACGGCGAGTGCGCGCCCCGCGGCCTGAGCCTTCTGCGCCGCCGCGGCCGGGTGGGTTCTCCCCCGGCCGGCTGTTCCTGTCGGGCCTGACCGCCCCAGCAGCGCTGACTGCTCCGCACGCTGACGGCCCCACCCGCTGACATCCGGCGGATGTGGCCGCACGGCCGTACCCGCAGCGGTCTCCCGACAGCCCCGGCGGCCCCCACGGCTCCGGCGCCTCGACGGCCCCGGCGCCCCCTGACGGTCCCGCCGCCCCGCACACCGACGGCGACGGCCCGCCCGCCCCGCCACGACTCCTCACACCTCTCCGTCGCCTCCCCCCGTGCCCTTCCCTCCCCACCTCACCGTCCCCACCTCGCCCTCCAGGAGGACCAGTTGACGCCCCTCGCCGATGCCGATACCGAAGCCGTTGTCGATTCCGAGACTCCCCACACCCCTGCCCTACGTCCCCACCGCATCCCCGCCGACGGCCTGTACGAGGGGCCCCGGCTCCTGCGCCGGACCCCCGACGGATGGGACGACCGGCCGCTACGAGCGCTTCGAGGTCGTGCCGCAGGCGGCCACCATCGGGGCCGAAATCCGTGGGGTGGACCTGTCCCGGCCGCTCTCCGCGGAGCTGCGTACGGAGCTGAACCGGGCCCTGCTGGAGTGGAAGGTGCTGTTCTTCCGCGGCCGGCGGCTGAGCTCCCGGGCACAGCGGGAATTCGCCCGGAATTGGGGCGAGCTGGAGTCCAATCCGCTGCTCGCACGGGGGGATTCGGCTGATGTGGTGCGGTTCGACAAGGCGGCCGGTGGGGCCGCGACGTTCGAAAATGTATGGCACACGGATGTGACGTTCCGGGAACGCCCGGCGATGGGCGCGGTGTTGCAGCTGCGGGAGGTGCCGCCCGCGGGCGGGGACACCATGTGGTCCGATATGGCGGCGGCATACGACAATTTGCCTCCGGAAATCCGGACACGGATCAATGGGGCGTGGGCGGTGCACGACTATCTTCCGGGCTTCGCTCGCTTCTACTCATCCGCTCAACTGGCGCCTTTTCAGGAGGAGTTCCCTCCGGTCGAGCACCCGGTGGTGCGCCGGCACCCGGAGACGGGGCGGCGGATGCTGTTCGTCAACGCGTCCTTCACCACCCGCGTCGTGGGGCTCGGCCGGGCGGCGAGCGACCGGCTGCTGCGGCTGTTGTTCCAGCAGGCGCAGGTCCCGGAGTATCAGGTGCGCTGGCGCTGGCAGGCGGGGGACCTCGCGTTCTGGGACAACCGCGCCACCCAGCACTACGCGGTGAACGACTACGGGACGCACCGCCGGGTCGCCGAACGGGTCGCCATCGCGGGCGACCGCCCGTACTGACCGGAGGGCGGCCGGTCCCGCCGGCCCGCGAGGACCCGGACCTCCCGGGCACGTCCGTCAGACAGCCAGCCCCCGGAGGCCGCCTTGCGCACCGGCCCGCACGGCGCCGCCAACGCCCGGCAAGGCACCTTCGGCCGCCCCCGACGCCCCTCACCGCAACCGCTCGTACGTCGCCTCCTCCGCCGGTCGCGCACCGCGCAGCAGGGCCGCGCCCAGCGGGGTGAGGGTGTGCAGCACCGCGTTGCCCTGCCGCAGGGTGAGCAGCAGGCCGGCGTCGCGGAGCACCGTCGCGTGCTGGCTGGCGGAGGCCAGCGAGACGTCGGCGCGACGGGCGAGTTCGCTGGTGGTGCAGCCGATGCCGATCCGCTGGAGTATCGCGGAGCGGGTCTGGCCCACCAGCCGGCCCAGGGAGCGCTCCGGCGGGACCTGCGGCGTGAGCCGGGGCGCGGGGTGCTCCACGGGATAGACCAGGACGGGCGTCAGGTCCGGGTTGTGGAAGGTGACGGGGGTGCGGCGGCAGAAGTACGACGGCAGCAGCAACAGGCCCCGGCCGTTGAGGTGGAGATCGCGGTCGACGGGATAGTCGGCCTCCAGGACCGGCGGGCGCCAGCGCATCATCGGCGGCAGCGAGGCGAGCAGCCGGTCCGCGCCGCCGTCGAGCAGCGCCCGGCCACGGGCGGCCCGGTCGGCCTCTATGCGGCCCTGGACGCGCGGCCAGTACGGGGCGACGGCCGCCTCGTAGTAGCGCTGGAGTATCCCGGCGAGCCGGCCGAGCGCGCGGGTGTCACCGTCGGCCATCGCCCGTATCCACGACGGGAACGGGCGGGCGGCAGTGGAGAGCCGGGCGAGCTCGGCGCCCAGCCGGCAGGCCGGTGTCTCCCGCAGGGCGGCGAGCGCGTCGGTCATCCCGAGGAGCCCTTCGGCGGGCGTCAAAAAATCGGGAAAATAGCCGCGGGTGGGCACCAGTGGTGCCAGCAGCCGCGCTTCGCCATTCAACCTTCCACGTGTTTCCGATCGCCATTTGCCGAACGCCGAATCGTCCCGTCTGTCACGTAGCCGGTGAAAGCTTAAGACGGTCTCCCACAGTGCGTCCGGGCGCGCGGCAATGCGCACACGGGCCAGATCGAGTCCACTGAAATGGACGCGTAACACCGAACCCCCACCCCTGGTTTCCTCAGTCGGCCCCCGGCACGCCTGAGTATGCACGCCAACACGCGCGGTCACCATGCCCTTTTGGCCAGACTTGAAAGTAGTCGCGCCACCGGGCGGCCGGAAGGAATGCTGTACTCAATTCAACGGCGGCACGAACGGGCCGGGTTGCTCGATCCCGTGGGGGGTGATGGGCACACAACCGGCCGCTCGGCAGCCCCGTTGAAGGCCGCCTTCCCGCGCCGACCGGGGTGGCGGCAGCTCCCGAGGGGGGAGTCCGGAGAAAGCGAGGGCGGCACCTCCGCACAGGTGCCGCTCTCGTCGGACCGATCATGAACGGCGGGGCGTGGCCCGGCCCCCCGCTCCACCGGATGCACCCTCGGGGACACAGGGGCAGGCTGGAGGCATGGCCGAGCACCCGCCCGTCATCGTGCATCCGCCGTCGCCCACCGGCGGCCGGCGCGTCACGATCGAGGGCGAGATCCTCGGCCTCGCGTACAGCAGCGTCGATCTGCTGGAGTTTCTGCGCCGTGCCGGTCTGGACACGGACGTGGTGTCGCTCGACGACCACGACTTGATCGAATGGCGGGGCGGCGGCCACAACGTCTGGATGTGACGGCCCCGTGAGAGCCCACCCGAGCTGACGGCTCCATGAGACCGCTGCCCGCGGTGAGGCCCCCGTGAGCCCCCTGCCCCGGACCGCCGGTACCGGGGGGGCGGCGTCACGACCGCACCCCGCGGCCGGACAGACCCCGGAACCCAAAGCGAGGGCGGCACCTCCGCACAGGTGCCGCCCTCGTCGGGGTGCCGGAGCCGGTGGTCAGGCGGCTGAGGGTGAGGTGCCTTCGCACCGGCTCCGGTGGGCTGTCCGGGGCACCGCGGACGCGCCTGGCGCCCGTGGTACCCCGGTGGGGTCAGCGGCTGTCGCTGCCCTTGGACTCGGCGGCCGCCCGGCCCGCCTCCAGCCGTGCGACCGGGATGCGGAACGGGGAGCAGGAGACGTAGTCCAGTCCGGCCTCGTGGAAGAAGTGGACCGACTCCGGGTCACCGCCGTGCTCACCGCAGACCCCGAGCTTGAGGTCGGGGCGGGTGGCGCGGCCGGCCGCGGCGGCGTTGCGGACCAGGGAGCCCACGCCGTCCTTGTCGATGGTCTCGAAGGGGCTGACGCCGAAGATGCCCTTCTCCAGGTACGCGGTGAAGAAGCTGGCCTCGACGTCGTCGCGGCTGAAGCCCCAGACCGTCTGCGTGAGGTCGTTGGTACCGAAGGAGAAGAAGTCGGCCGATTCGGCGATCTGACCAGCCGTGAGGGCGGCGCGGGGCAGCTCGATCATCGTGCCGAGGGTGAGCTTGAGTTCGACGCCGTGGGCCTTCTCGACCTCGGCGATGACCTGCTCGGCCTCCTCGCGGACGATCTCCAGCTCCTGGACGGTGCCGACCAGCGGAATCATGATCTCCGCACGCGGGTCGCCCTTGGCGTTCTTGCGCTCGGCCGCGGCCTCGGCGATCGCCCGTACCTGCATGGCGAACAGGCCGGGGATGACCAGGCCGAGGCGGACGCCGCGCAGACCCAGCATCGGGTTCTGCTCGTGCAGCTTGTGCACGGCCTGGAGCAGGCGCAGGTCGTTCTCGTTGGCGTCCTTGCGGGCCTCGGCGAGCGCGACCCGGACCGACAGCTCGGTGATGTCGGGCAGGAACTCGTGCAGCGGCGGGTCCAGCAGCCGCACGGTCACCGGCAGCCCGTCCATCGACTCGAACAGCTCGGTGAAGTCGGTCCGCTGGAGCGGCAGCAGCTCCTGGAGCGCGGCGTCCCGGTCGGCCTCGGTGTCGGCCAGGATGAGGCGCTCGACCATCTCACGGCGCTCACCGAGGAACATGTGCTCGGTGCGGCACAGGCCGATGCCCTGGGCGCCGAACCGGCGGGCGCGGGCGGCGTCCTCGGCGTTGTCGGCGTTGGCACGGACGCGCAGCCGGCGGACCCGGTCCGCGTACGACATGATCCGGTGGACGGCCTTGACCAGCTCGTCGGCGTCCTCGGCGCCGGCGTGCATCCGGCCCTCGAAGTACTCCACGACCGGGGACGGCACGACCGGCACCTCGCCGGCGTAGACCTTGCCGGTGGAGCCGTCGATGGAGACGACGTCACCCTCCTCGATGACGGTCCCGTCCTGGGTCGTCATCCGGCGGGCCTTGGTGTCGACCTCCAGCTCCTCGGCGCCGCAGACACAGGTCTTGCCCATGCCGCGGGCGACGACGGCGGCGTGCGAGGTCTTGCCACCGCGGGAGGTGAGGATGCCCTCGGCGGCGATCATGCCGTTGAGGTCGTCGGGGTTGGTCTCCCGGCGGATCAGGATGACCTTCTCGCCGGAGCGCGACCACTTGACGGCGGTGTACGAGTCGAAGACGGCCTTGCCGACCGCCGCGCCCGGGGAGGCGGCGATGCCGCGGCCGATCGTCTCGGACTTCGCGCCCAGGTCGAAGCGGGGGAACATCAGCTGCGCCAGCTGCGCGCCGTTGACCCGCTGGAGGGCCTCGGCGTCGTCGATCAGACCCTGGTCGACGAGCTGGGTGGCGATCCGGAAGGCGGCACCGGCGGTGCGCTTGCCGACCCGGGTCTGCAGCATCCACAGCTTGCCGCGCTCGATGGTGAACTCGATGTCGCACAGGTCCTTGTAGTGCGTTTCGAGCGTCTCCATGATCTGCATCAGCTCGTCGTACGACGCCTTGTCGATGTTCTCGAGGTCGGCGAGCGGCACGGTGTTGCGGATACCGGCGACGACGTCCTCGCCCTGCGCGTTCTGCAGGTAGTCGCCGTAGACGCCCTGGTGACCGCTGGCGGGGTCGCGGGTGAAGGCGACGCCGGTGCCCGAGTCGGGGCCGAGGTTGCCGAAGACCATGGAGCAGACGTTGACCGCGGTGCCGAGGTCGCCGGGGATGCGCTCCTGGCGGCGGTAGAGCTTGGCGCGGTCGGTGTTCCACGAGTCGAAGACCGCACGGACCGCGAGGTCCATCTGCTCGCGCGGCTCCTGCGGGAAGTCGCGGCCGGTCTCCTTGGCGACGATGTCCTTGAACTGCGCGACCAGGGTCTTGAGGTCCTTGGCGTCGAGGTCGATGTCGACGCGGACGCCCTTGGCCTGCTTGGCCTCCTCCAGCGCTTCCTCGAAGAGCTCGCCGTCGACGCCCAGCACGGTCTTGCCGAACATCTGGATGAGGCGGCGGTAGGAGTCCCACGCGAACCGCTCGTCACCGGCCTGCGCGGCGAGGCCGGAAACCGATGCATCGGAGAGGCCGATGTTGAGGACGGTGTCCATCATGCCAGGCATGGAGAACTTCGCACCGGAACGCACCGATACGAGCAGCGGGTCGTCGGCCTGGCCGAGCTTCTTGCCCATCTTCTGCTCAAGGGCGTCGAGGTGCTCGGAGACCTCGGCACGCAGTGCCGCGGGCTCGGTACCGCTCTCGAGGTAGACCTTGCAGGCTTCAGTGGTGATCGTGAAGCCGGGAGGGACCGGAAGTCCCAGGTTGGTCATCTCGGCGAGGTTCGCGCCCTTGCCGCCTAGCAGGTCCTTGAGGTCCTTGTTGCCCTCGGTGAAGTCGTAGACGAACTTCGTGGCCGAAGGCTGGGTTACGTGGGGATCTTGTGTTTCCGGCACGGCACTGACTCCTCGCCGACGGGCTGCCCTGACGGCGAGGAACATACCCAGATCGAAGGCGTATGGGTACGTCCACTTGGTCGACATACCTGCGTAACCAGTCGTCCGCCACCAGATCGAAAGTGATCATGCGTTTGGACCATGCTTCACTACCTGAATGCATCACTTCACTATGTAGTCGCAAGTCGCTTGAATGCTACTCGCTGCTACGAACGCGTTAACGAGTCGAACACATGATCCGTGGCACCCGGTGCCACCATTGGAGAGGTGGAGTCCCATCCTTACCGCTCATCTGAGCGCACCTCCTATCAGGGGTGGCGAGAATCACGCGCTCATGTGTGAGCTGGTCCCATCATTTGGACCCCTGGCGGCCACGTAAGCAAGGACCCCTCCATCGACACGCAGGCCCACGCGCATGTGGGAAAGCTGGTTCCGCCTCGGACCGGGCACTCCTTCTCGCCACCGCTCACAGAGCACCGGGCGTCAGGATCAGGCCATAGTCTTCGGCCGCCGGGAACGACCGGATGGCACATCGTGCAGCGGGAATGCCGGTGATCCCGGTACCGGCCGTATCTGGAACGCGGTCATGGCGTCCCACATGATGGGGCGATGTCCAGCAGCAGCACCCGTTCCACAGCCGTCGCGGCCTCCCGGCGCGATGAACTCGCCACGTTTCTGCGGCTCCGCCGGGAGCGCATCACGCCGGAGGAGGTCGGGCTGCCCGGCGGCCCGCGGCGGCGCACCCCGGGGCTGCGCCGCGAAGAGGTCGCCGAGCGCGCCGGTGTCGGCGTGGCCTGGTACACCTGGCTCGAACAGGGCCGGCGCATCAACCCGAGTGTGCAGGTGCTCGACGCGATCGCCCGTGCGCTGCTGCTCGGCCCGGCCGAACGCGAGCATCTGCACCGGCTCGCCGGTGTCCCCGGCGCCGCGGCCGGTGCCCCGGCGCAGCAGCCGCTGCCGGACGAGGCCCGGACCATTCTGGACGCGCTGAATCCCTTGCCGGCCGGCATCGTGTCCGCCGGATACGACCTGCTGGCGTTCAACGACGCCTATGCGGCGCTCGATCCCCGTATGGCGCTGCGCCCGCCGGATGACCGTAATGTGCTGTGGCGCCTCTTCACGGCGGACGAGGAAAGCCAGCCACTCGTCGAATGGGAGCGTGAAGTCGCCTTCATGGTCGGCCAGTTGCGGGCCGAATTCGGGCGGCATCTCCATGACCCGCGGTGGCGCGCGTATGTCCGGAAGCTCTCCGGGGCGAGCCCGCGCTTCGCGGAGATGTGGGCCCGGCACGAGGTCACCGCACCGGTCACCCACCGCAAGAGGTTCCGTACGGCAGACGGACGCGAGGTCACCATTACGGCGACCGGGTGCACGGCGACGGCCGTCCCGGACGCCAAGATATGGATCTACACGCCGGCCGACGGGCACGCGGTCCGGGTGATCGGTGAACTCCTCGACCGCTACCGGGAGTGCGGCGCGGCCGGGCTGGTGGCGGCCGGGGCGGACGGCCGTGACGGCCGGGTGAGCTGACCGCCCCTACCGCTTGGCCCGTCGTCCGCTCCGTCGCGGGTGCGGCTCCTGGCCGTCCAGCAGTTCCAGCCGCCGCTCCTCGCCGCGGTTCTCGATCTGCGCCACGATCCGGTGCAGCAGATCCGCCAGATCCAGCGCCTCGTCGTCGCTCAGCCCCTCGGTGACGAAGGCTTCCTCGGCGTTGAACTCCGGGAAGACCCGGGCCATCAGCCGCTCGCCCTCGGGCGTGAGCGCGAGCAGGGCGAGCCGTCCGTCGGCCGGGTGCGCCTTGCGTTCCAGCAGCCCGCGGCTCTGGAGGGTGCGGGCTACGCCAGTGAGCGTGCCCTTGGAGATGCCGGCCTCCTCGGCGACCTGGCGGGTCTCCCGCTCGCCGCCGATCCACACCACCCACAGCACGACGAAGGAGGTCCAGGTCAGCTCGACACCGCGCAGTACGGAGTTCTCGAAGTGCTGCCGTACGGCGGCCGCGGCGCGGTAGAGGTGCGCCACCGCGGCCATCCGCTCGTGGCGGACGGGGGTGTCGCCCAGCTTGGCCTGGACGGCCTGCTCCGTTTCCCCGATGGAACGGTGCCCGCTCACCACAGCGACTCCTTCGGCCTCTCCCGCGAACTGCCCGCTCCCGGCCGGATCGCGCGGGCGGCGTACGGGATGCCGGTCGCCTCCCGTACGGCCTCAAACGGTAGGGCCGGGCCCATGCCCCCGTCCCGCGCCCGCGCGGGGACACGCCTCGGATGTACCCGGGTGCCGTACGGCCGGGCCCGTTCGCGGCCCGGGCACGGCGTCTGCGCGCCCTGCAACGGCCGGGGCAGCGCGGGCCGGGTGCCGGGTCACGCCGGGCCCACGGCGCCCCGCCTCTGATGCGCCGTGCGCCCGAGCCCGTACGGCTGCCCCGGTGCCCGGCAGCCAGCCGGCGGATCCAGGCGCTCCCCCGCCCACGCCCGTACCCGCTCGGCCGCCCCCGCCCCACCCCCGCTCCGAGCCGGGCGCCGGGTCACGCCCTTAATGGTGCAGCGACGGGAAGGTGCGCGCCTCGGCACCAAGAGGGATCCCCACGGCGGAACCTCCCCCGTACGGGGGAGGCCCGGTGGAGCGTCCGGTTCCGGGCCGGGATCAGCCGCCGGAGGTGTCCAGTTCTGCGCCCGCGTCCACGCCCGCGCAGTCGTACGGGTCGTCCAGCCAGCCGTCCGGGAGGACGACCCGGTTGCGGCCCGACGTACGGCCGCGCGGGCCGTCCGCGCCCACCGGCCACGGCTGGTCCAGATCGAGCTGCGACAGCAGGCCGTCCAGCTCGTCGAGGGAGGAGGCCACCGCGAGCCCGCGGCGCATCTCGGAGCCGATCGAGAAGCCCTTGGTGTACCAGGCGACATGCTTACGGAAGTCGATCACGCCGCGCGCCTCGTCGCCGATCCACTCGCCGAGGAGGGTGGCGTGCCGCAGCATCACCGCCGCGACCTCCTTGAGCGTCGGCTGTGCGTAGGTGCCGGTACCTTCGAACGCCGCCACCAGGTCCCCGAACAGCCACGGCCGCCCAAGACAGCCACGCCCCACGACCACACCGTCGCAGCCGGTCTCCCGCATCATCCGCTGGGCGTCCCCGGCCGACCAGATGTCGCCGTTGCCCAGCACCGGGATCTCCGGGACGTGCTCCTTGAGGCGTGCGATGGCGTCCCAGTCGGCGGTGCCGCCGTAGTGCTGGGCCGCGGTGCGCCCGTGCAGCGCGATCGCCGTGATGCCCTCCTGGGCCGCGGTCCGCCCGGCGTCCAGATAGGTGAGGTGGTCGTCGTCGATGCCCTTGCGCATCTTCATCGTCACCGGCAGGGAGCCCGCGTTCGCCACCGCCTCCCGCAGGATGGAGCGCAGCAGGTTCCTCTTGTACGGCAGCGCCGAGCCGCCGCCCTTACGGGTCACCTTCGGGACCGGGCAGCCGAAGTTGAGATCGATGTGGTCGGCGAGGTCCTCCTCCGCGATCATGCGGGCGGCCTTGCCGACGGTGTCCGGGTCGACGCCGTACAGCTGGATCGAGCGCGGCTTCTCGCTCTCGTCGAAGTGGATCAGCTGCATGGTCTTCTCGTTGCGCTCGACCAGCGCCCGCGTCGTGATCATCTCGCTGACGAAGAGGCCTTTGCCGCCACTGAACTCCCGGCACAGCGTCCGGAACGGGGCATTGGTGATCCCCGCCATCGGCGCGAGGACCACGGGCGGCTGCACCGCGTGCGGACCGATCTGCAGCAGAGTCATGGCGGCGATACCTTCGGCTTTCTTCGGCTTCCGTTGGCGGGGCGGACGGGCCGCGGCCGTACGGGGTCAGCGGCCGCTGCGACCTCCCATTGTCCCGCACCGCGCGAGTGGCCCTGCCAGGGCCGGGCACGGCGGACCGTTGTAGCGTTCAAGAATGCCTGAGTTCAGCCGTCGACGGCGTCTTGTGGTGCTGGCGATCTGCTGTATGAGCCTGCTGATCGTCAGCCTCGACAACACGGTCCTCAATGTCGCCCTGCCCTCCGTACAGCGCGACCTGCATGCCTCCGTCGCCGGTATGCAGTGGACCATCGACGCCTACACCCTGGTCCTGGCGGCGCTGCTGATGCTGGCCGGCTCCACCGCCGACCGGCTCGGGCGGCGCCGGATCTTCCTGGTCGGCCTGGTGGTCTTCGCGGCCGGCTCGCTGCTGTGCAGCCTGGCGCCCAGCCTGGAGTGGCTGGTGGTCTTCCGGATGGTGCAGGCGGTCGGCGGTTCGATGCTCAACCCCGTCGCGATGTCGATCATCACCAACACCTTCACCGAGCCGCGGGAGCGGGCCCGTGCGATCGGGGTGTGGGGCGGTGTCGTCGGCATCAGCATGGCGGCCGGTCCGGTGATCGGCGGGCTGCTGGTGCAGAGCGTCGGCTGGCGCTCGATCTTCTGGATCAACGTCCCGATCGGCGCCCTCGCCCTCTTCCTGACCCTGCGCTACGTCCCCGAATCGCGCGCCCCCAGGCCGCGCCGCGTCGACCCGGTCGGCCAGCTGCTGGTGATCGGGCTGCTCGGCTCGCTGACGTACGCGATCATCGAGGCCCCGGACGCCGGCGGGACGTCCCCGGAGATCCTGGCGTTCGTGCTGGTCGCGCTGGTCTGCCTGGCCGGTCTGATCGGCTACGAACGGCGCCGCCCGGAACCCCTGATCGATCTGCGGTTCTTCCACAGCGCGCCGTTCAGCGGGGCCACGGTCGTGGCCGTCTGTGCCTTCGCCGCGCTGGCCGGATTCCTCTTCATCAACACGCTGTATCTGCAGAACATCCGCGGACTGTCCGCTTTGGACGCCGGGCTCTACATGCTTCCCATGGCCGGGATGACGCTGATCTTCGCACCGGTGTCCGGACGGCTGGTCGGCAGCCGGGGGCCGCGGCTGTCACTGCTCCTGGCCGGTATGGCGATGGGCGCGAGCGGACTGCTCTTCGCGGCCTTCGACGCACAGTCGACGAACTCGCTGATGTTCACCGGCTATGTCCTGTTCGGCATCGGGTTCGGCCTGGTCAACGCGCCGATCACAAACACCGCGGTGTCCGGGATGCCGCGCGCCCAGGCCGGGGTGGCCGCCGCGGTGGCCTCCACCAGCAGACAGGTCGGACAGTCGCTCGGCGTCGCGGTGATCGGCGCCGTACTGGCAGGCGGGGCGCATGCCTCCGCCACTGCGGACGCCTTCCTCGCGGCCGGCCGGCCGGCGTGGTGGATCATCACCGGCTGCGGCGCGGCCGTCCTGCTGCTCGGCGCGCTGACGACGGGCCGGTGGGCGAGGGCGACGGCCGACCGCACGGCGGCGCTGTTCGAGGACGCGCCCCGGGGGTACCGGCCGGCGGATGCGCGGTCCTAGCTAGGGGTGTCGTTCGGATCTTCGGCCGTACGGTCACACCACGGCGAGCGCCGCCGGCTCCGCCGCCAGCTGCTCCAGCCGCTCCCGGGACGTCTCGTCGACGGGCGTGTAGGACAGCAGCTTGGGACCGGGGTTGGGCCCCGTCCACAGGCTGGTGGCGGTCAGTTGCAGGGTGCCCACCCGTGGATGCCGGAAACGTTTGACGGCGCTGACGGGACGGAGGACCTCGTGCTGCGCCCAGATCTCCCGGAACTCCGGCGAGGCCTCCGTCAGCCGTGCGACCAGCGCCTTCCAGGCAGGCTCGGCGAGATGCTCGGCCATCGACGCCCGGAACTTGGCGGCCATCACCCGCATCGTGGCCTCCAGGTCGCCGACCGTCGCCCGCCACTCGGGGTGGGTGAACGCCAGCCACATGCAGTTGCGGTCCTCTTCGGGCAGCGCATCGAGATCGCACATCAGGCGGCCGTACGTGCCGTTGTAGGCGAGGATGTCGAACCGGCTGTTCTGGAGGACGGCGGGGAACGGCGAGAGCTGCTCCAGGATCTGCCGCAGCTCCCGTGTGACGCCCGTGCACTCCGTGCCGGGCATCGGGTCGACCGCTCCCGCCAGCGCGAACAGATGGCTCCGCTCGGCTCGGTCGAGGAGCAGCGCCCGCGCCACCGCGTCCAGGACCTGCGGCGACACATGGATGTCCCGGCCCTGTTCGAGCCAGGTGTACCAGGTGACCCCGACCGCTCCCAGGTGCGCGACCTCCTCGCGGCGCAGTCCGGGCGTACGCCGGCGGGCGCCCCGCGGCAGGCCGACCTGCTCGGGCGTGATCCGCTCCCGCCGGCTGCGCAGAAAAGCGGCCAACTCCGCCCGGCGGGCGGCGCCGTCGCGCGGGGCGGTGCCGTACGGCGCGGCCGCGGCGGATGCTGTGGCAGGCTGCGGCAGGCGCGGGTCCACGGTCATGGGTCCAGCGTGCCGCAGTCCCGAGGCGGTTGCCAGGTAGCGCTGGTACCAGGATAAGAACACTCTGGTACCCGGTTGGGCGGTCGGCGATCGTCGACTCCGTGAGCGATACCCGAGCACAGACGACCACCCCGGACGCCCCGGCCGCGCCCCTCGGCGCGCCGGCCGCCGCCCCGGAGGCCGCGTTCCCGGACGCCCCGGCAATCCCGGAGGCACCGGCCGCACCCGGCCCCGCCCCGCAGCAGCGGACGCCGACCGCGCTGACCCCGCTCGGTCTGCTGACCGTGCTGCTGGGCGCGGCCCTTCCCATGATCGACTTCTTTATCGTCAATGTCGCCCTGCCGACCATCGACCACGACCTGCACGCGGGCCCGGCGATGCTGGAGATGGTGGTGGCCGGTTACGGCGTCGCCTACGCGATGCTGCTGGTCCTCGGCGGGCGGCTCGGCGACATGATCGGCCGCCGCCGGATGTTCCTGTGGGGTCTGGCCGCCTTCGGTCTGACCTCACTGGCCTGCGGTCTGGCGCCGGACGCCTGGACGCTGGTGGCCGCCCGGGTGGCCCAGGGCGCCGCGTCCGCGCTGCTGCTGCCGCAGGTGCTGGCCACCATCCAGGCAACGACCACCGGCAAGCGGCGCGCCAAGGCGGTCAGCCTGTACGGCGGTACGGCCGGGGTGTCCAGCGCCGTCGGCCAGGTGCTCGGCGGACTGCTGGTCTCCGTCGACCTGATGGGCACCGGCTGGCGCGCGGTCTTCCTGGTGAACGTCCCGATGGCCACCGCGGCCTGGCTGCTGGCCGCCCGCACGGTCCCCGAGACCCGCTCCCCGCACCCGGCGCGGGTGGACGGCACCGGCACCGCGCTTCTCGCCGCCGCCCTGATCACCCTGCTGCTTCCGCTGACCGAGGGCCGGGCGGCCGGCTGGCCCCTGTGGTCCTGGATCCTGCTGGGCGTCTTCCCGTTCATCGCGACCGGGTTCGTGCTCTTCGAGCGCCGGGCCGAGCGCCTCGGCCGCACGCCGCTGGTGCCGCCGTCACTGCTGCGCATCCCGTCCGTGAACAGCGGACTCATCATGCTCGTGCCGTTCACGCTGGGCTTCGGCGGCTTCATGTTCGTGGTGGCGGTCGCCCTCCAAACCGGCCTGCATTTCGGCCCGTTCGCGGCCGGGCTGTCCCTGGCACCGCTGTGCGCCGCGTTCTTCGTCGCCTCGCTCGCCGGTCCGCGGCTGGTGCTGCGGTTCGGGCGACGGGTGGTGGTCGCCGGGTCCCTGATCCAGGGCACCGGGCTGGCCCTTCTGGCGCTGACCGTGCACGAGGGCTGGCCCGCGATATCGGTGGCCGGCCTCGCGCCGAGCATGGCCGTCCTGGGCTTCGGCCAGGGCATGGTGATGCCGGTGGTGATGCGCATCATCCTGAGCGAACTGCCGGTGACACAGGCGGGCGTGGGCGGCGGCGTCATGGTCACCACCCAGCAGTCCGGCCTCGCCCTCGGCGTGGCCACCCTCGGCACCCTCTTCCTCTCGCTGCTGCCGTCCATCGGCATCCGCGACGCCCTGCTCGCCGCCCTGCTGACGCAACTGACCATCGTCGCGGGCACGACGCTGCTGACCCTGCGGCTGCCACGCACGGTGCGCTGAGGGGTCCTGACCTGGGGTGATGGAGCGGACCGTGCGGAGCGGGAGCGGCTGACGGCCGGGGAGGACGGCAGACAATCCACATGACGGCTGACAGATATTGAAATCTGTCAGCCGTCATGCCACGATGAATGCACGACGGCCGGCCCCCGTCCGTCCGCCCCCCTCACCTCGTCAGGAGCACGCAGTGCAGACCCGCACCCTGGGCACCACCGGCCCGCGGACTTCCGCCCTCGGCCTCGGCTGCATGGGCATGTCCGCCCTCTACGGCGACAGCGACCGCACCGAATCCATCGCCACTCTTCACGCCGCGCTCGAAGCGGGCATCACCCTGCTCGACACCGGCGACTTCTACGGCATGGGGCACAACGAACTGCTGATCAACGAGGCGCTGCGCACCGCCCCCGCGGCGGCTCGCGAAAAGGCGCAGCTCAGCGTGAAGTTCGGCGCCCTGCGCACCGTCGAGGGCGGCTTCACCGGCTACGACGGCCGGCCGAACGCGGTGAAGAACTTCGCCGCGTACTCCCTCCAGCGGCTGGGCGCCGACCACATCGACATCTACCGGATCGCCCGGGTCGATCCGGACGTCCCGATCGAGGAAACCGTCGGCGCCATCGCCGAGTTGGTCGAGGCCGGGCATGTCCGCCACATCGGTCTGTCCGAGGTGAACGCGCAGACCCTGCGCCGGGCGGCCGCGGTGGCCCCGGTCTCGGACCTCCAGATCGAGTACTCCCTCCTCTCCCGCGGCATCGAGGCGGAGATCCTGCCGACCGCCCGCGAGCTGGGCATCGGCGTCACCGCCTACGGAGTCCTGTCCCGGGGCCTGATCAGCGGACACTTCACCCGCGACCGCAAGCTCGCCGCGAATGACTTCCGCGCCATGAGCCCGCGCTTCCAGGGCGGGAACCTCGGCCACAACCTCGACCTGGTGGACGCGCTGCGCAAGATCGCCGAACAGAAGGGCGTCTCGGTCGCGCAGACCGCCATCGCCTGGGTGCTCTCCCGCGGCTCGGACATCGTCCCGCTGATCGGCGCCCGCCGCCGTGACCGGCTGACCGAGGCCCTCGGCGCCCTGGACATCACCCTGGACGCCGACGATCAGACCGCGATAGAGCACGCCGTCCCGGCCGACGCAGCCGCCGGCGACCGCTACCCGGCCGAGCAGATGGCCCACCTGGACAGCGAGCACTGACAACAGGAGAGGCAGGAGCAGCAAGACGGCCGGACAGCCGGGCAGCCGGACGTCGTGGCCACCGCAGCGGGTACGGGGCACGGCCAGGTACCGTCCCGTACGTACCCACCGCCCGCGCCACACCCCGACCCCACTCCGTACCCGTCGCGCGGCCGCCCTCGCCCCCCGAAAGGCCGACCCGCCCCATGCCCCCCGAGACGTTGACCCCGGAACGCATCCTCGAAGCCACCGAGGAGGTGCTGCGCCGCTACGGCCCGGCCAAGGCCACGGTCGTGGATGTGGCGCGGGCCCTGGGCGTCAGCCATGGCAGCGTCTACCGCCACTTCCGTACGAAGACGGCGCTGCGGGAGGCGGTCACGGCGCGCTGGCTGGACCGTACGAGCCAGGAGCTGTCGGTCATCGTCACGGCGGAAGGACCGGCACCGGAGCGGCTCGACCGCTGGCTGACCGCCCTCTTCGAGGCCAAGCGGCACAAGGCCGGCGACGACCCCGAACTGTTCGCCACCTATATGACGTTGATCGGAGAGAGCGGCGGCGTGGTCGACCGGCACGTCACCGACCTCGAGGCCCAGCTCACTTCCATCATCGAAGCCGGCGTCAGCCAGGGCGACTTCCACACCCCCTCCCCCGCCACCACCGCCCGAGCCGTCTTCGACGCCACCGGCCGCTTCCACGACCCGTGTTACGCCCCCGAGTGGTCCCGCCCCGAGATCACCGCCGACTTCCAGGCCGTCCGCGACCTGGTCCTACGCGGCCTGCGGACGGACACCTGAGCACAGCGACCAGAACACAGCGCCCTGAGCAGCACGTCACAGACAACTACGCCGGGCCTGCCGCGCCGTGCAGAACAAGGGACCAGGCGAGGACGCCGAATGCCGCGGTGTGGAGGACAGCGCGGACGATGTTCCAGGTGACCCAGCGGCCCTCGAAGGCGGCCCTGGCGACCTTGGTCCGGGCGTCGTCTCCCGTATCGGCCTTGTCGAGGGCGTTGTTGAGCGGAACGTTCACGCCGCTGGTGACGAAGAAACCGGCCAGATAGAGCACCAGCGCGGTGAGAATCCAGGGCATGGCCACCCGCCCGTGGCCGTTCCAGGCCAGAAAGGTGGCGAGGATGAGCAGCGGGATCGGCAGCAGGAAGGGGAGCAGGAACCAGCCGTTGAGGATGGCCCGGTTGATGTTCTGCATGGCCTGGATGAAGGTGCGGTCGGCGCTCCGGGCCAAGCCGGGCATCACTGCGTAGGCGAAGGCAGCGAACAGGCCGGCCATCAGGCCCGTGCCGAGCGTCGCGACCATGAGCGTGGCGGTCTGCAGAGCTCTCATGGCTCCTCCGTGTCCGGTACGTGAGCCGACCCTACCGAGCAGCGGCCCCGGAACCCGTCCCGCCGGGAGGACTGGGGACGATTTCGCTCAGGCCTCTTCCCCGCCGCCCGCCCGGGACCGCTCGGCGAGCTCCGCGGCCCACCCGTCCGACCAGCGGACGAGCGGGCGAAGCGCCCGGTAGGCATCCTTGCCGAGTGCGGTGAGGACGTACTGGCCCTCGGGCGTCTGCTCCACCAGGCAGGCGTCGACCAGTTCGAGCAGGCGTTGGCGCAGCACGCTGGAGGACATGTTGTCGCACCGTTGCTGAAGGGAGCGAAAGCCCATGGAGCCTTCCTTCAGCTCCTAGACGACGCGCAGCGTCCACCGCCGGCCGAAGAGGTCGAGCGCGGCCATGAGGGGCCGCCCCGTGGTTGAGCCACGAACGGGCTGCCCTGGTGTCGGCGTTGCCATGGGCGGTTCCTCCTCCGCGCCTTCCGGTAGGGCGATCATCGCACGCAACGGGCGCCGGGGCTGCTGCCCTGGCGCCCGCCCGTAAGGCGCGGGTCAGAGCTCTTTGATCAGCCGCGTGATCACCGGCACCGGGAGGCGCGGGTACAGGATCCTCAGATGCCGCACGATCGCCGCATCGCCCTTCTCGCACTGCACTTGGCGCACCTCATCGATCACCTCGGCGCGGAAGTTCTCGTACGTGCGGAACGTTCGGTAGAACCAGTCACGCTGTCGCCTGCGACGGTTGTAGATCTGGCCCGCCATGAACAGGACGAAGGAGACCAGAAGGAGAACGCCCCCGGCCACACGCTGCACACGATCCCCAGTGACCAGGAACCCCAGCCCCCAGTAGCCCGCACCGATACCCAGAAGCATCAGCAGTCCCGCCAACGGATGTATGCGCTTCGACTCCCGCATGCTCACGCCGTCCCCCTGGGCCAATGCCCAACGGGCGGGCCGGGGTAATCCTTGACGTCCTGCGCCTGCGACTTGATGCTGTCCATTTCCTGAAACTGGGTGTACAGGACTGCGACCGCCGCCGTGATCGCTGCGCCGATGGCCGTGGCATTGAACCCTGCTTCTTCCAGGAAGATCGCGCCGGCGACAGGAGCACCCACCCCACTCATCAGTGCGCCGATAGCTGCAATCGTAGCGATGATGGTCTTCGCCAGGAGCGCTGCCAGCGTGATGTAGAACGCGAGGCCGGTGGAGGCACAGATATTGAGGGACGAGTTCACTTGGTCCGCGATATCCCCGATCCGCCCTGCGGCCGGGGACTGTCCGCGCATCGAAGCCAGGTAGAGATCACTCGCCTCCCTTTTCCAATGACGGGGAGCCTGAAGAGCCTTCCAGTCCGTCTGCCCCTGCACCGCCGATGCGGGAGTCTTGATCTTGTCAATCCAGTCAGTCGCAGTGTGGAAACGCGTTACGGGAGCCCACGCAGCCTTGAGTGCATCCTCAATCTTTTCGAGCACCCATTTTGCAAGTTCCTTCATTTTCTCGGCGATCCACATAATGGCATCGGCGATTTTCTGGGGAATGTACCATGCATCCCCCGCCTTCTGTGCCGTCGGAACGAGCTCCTCTTGCTTTTGCGACAGCTTGCGCACGCCGGAATTCAGCTCGTGCGTCATGGCCTGGTACTGCGAAAGACTGAAGGTAGTCATGCCGCCCCCTGTTTGGTATGCACCCTCGACATGCGCCGTTGTTTCTTCTTCTTGGTTATCGTAGGCCGTCGCGTTCTCGATGAGGGCATCGGCTATTTCTTGCGTGCGCTGCTGACCTTCCTTGCATCGGTCAGGTATCCGATCGACCGCAATCTCCTAAGACGAAAACACGAACTGGAAGAGCATCCCAGGGGCCACTGGGAAGGTTCTGCGACCAGGTATCCATGAGTGCAGAGTGCGCATGACGGGCAGCCTCGACCACGGCCATGCCGAGACCGTCGGGCTTGCAACGCTTCCCCCAGTCCGAGGCCGCCGTGATGCTCTGCGGGAGTCCGCCACCGTCCACCCTGACCTGAACCGCACCCTGCGCATCCGATGCTTCCGCCCTTTCGGGGCAGCTTCCTTGGAGACCGGAAAGCATGCCTTGGAGCTCGGCGGTGTAACTCTGGAACTGCTCCAGCTCCTGGCGGAACGCATTGTCCATACGGCTTATTCCCCCCGTATGTCGGTACATTTCCACGCGTTCGCGCGGAAACACAACACGCCGACCGTAACAACGCCCACCACCAACGCGCAGCGTCAAACCTGATGCATGGTCACGAAGTTTCAGCACCTTCCAAAAGTTCACTGAATGAACACATGACTGACAGATGCCTGAACGGCCAGATCGGAAGCCGGATTCACTGAATAAATGGGCGAAACCGGCAATCGTGGAGCGATTCTTGGTCCACCTGATGCGCACCCGCCGCCTGGCTGGATCACCGCGCCCGCCTGGATGGATCACGGCGCCCGCCTGGGTGCGAACCGGCCCGTCACAGGCCCGGCCGGTTCGCACCCGGGCCGCTAGGCGTTTGGGGAGTAGGCCGGGCCTGATGTGTGGGCCATGTGCCGGGAGTTGATGCCGGCCGGGAGTGCGTTCGCGTCCCCGGCCAGGCATCGGAGCGAGGAGCTCCCGGCGGCGGGGAGTGCCGTAGCCGTCGTCGCGCGCCCGCCAGGGAAGTCGTGCGCGCCCGCCAGAGGCAATACGGAACAGCCCTCAGCCTCCCACCCCCAGGAAATGCAGCACCGCCAGCACCCGGCGGTGATCGGCGTCCGCCTTCGGGAGGTCCAGCTTGGCGAGGATGTTGTTGATGTGCTTGGCGACCGCGCTCTCGCTCACCACCAACTGTGCGGCGATACCCGCGTTGGAACGGCCCTCGGCCATCAGCGCGAGGACGTCCCGTTCGCGGGCCGTCAGCCGCTCCAGCGGATCGCTCGCCCGCCGCACCAGCAGCTGGGCGACGACCTGCGGGTCCAGCGCGGTGCCACCGTCCGCCACCCGCCGCAGCGCCTCGATGAACTCCTCCACATCCGCGACCCGTTGCTTGAGCAGATAGCCGACCCCGCTGGTGTTCGTCGCCAGCAGATCGGCCGCGTACCGCTCCTCGACGTACTGGGAGAGCAGCAACACCGCTGTACCGGGCGAGGCCTGACGTATCGTCAGTGCGGCCCGGACGCCCTCGTCCGTGAATCCCGGCGGCATCCGGACATCCACCACCGCGAGGTCCGGCCGGTGCGCCTCGACCGCCGCCAGCAGCCCCTGCGCGTCCCCGGCCTCGGCAGCCACCTCGAACCCGGCCATCTCCACCACCTTGACCAGCCCGATCCGCAGCAGAACGGAGTCCTCGGCGATCACGGCACGCCTCACATCGGGCACGGCAGCTCCACGCTCATCATGGTCGGGCCCCCGACGGGGCTGCTCATCCGGAATGTTCCGTCCACGGAGCGCACGCGCTGGGCGAGCCCCTTCAGGCCACTCCCCCCGGACGGATCGGCGCCGCCCATACCGTCGTCGGCGATCACCACCCGAAGTATCTCGCCGAGCCAGGTGACCGTCACCTCCGCCCGGGTCGCCTCCCGCGCATGCTTGGCGATATTCGTCAGCGCCTCGGAGACGACGAAGTAGGCGACCGCCTCGACGGCCGGCGCGGCCCGCCGCGGCGTCTCCGCCGGCAGATCCACCCGCAGCCGTACGGGCAGCGGCGCACGGGCCGCGAGCCCCGACAGCGCGGCATCGAGCCCCAGCTCGTCCAGAACGGCCGGATGCAGGCCCCGCACCAGATTGTTCAGCTCCTCGATCGCGTCCTTCGCCTCGCGGTGCGCCGCATCGATGACCTCCCGCGCCTCCGCCGGCAGATCCGTAAGTGTCGCCTTGGCGAGCCCGAGGTTCAGCGCGAGCGACACCAGCCGCTGCTGCGCTCCGTCGTGCAGATCCCGTTCGATACGCCGCCGTTCCGCGTCGGCGGCATCCACCGCACCGGCCCGGCTCTCGGTCAGGTCCTCGACCCGCCGCGCCAGCTCGTCGGACCGGCTCACGCCCAGCATCGCCCGCCCGACCAGGATCTCCAGCCGCACCAGCCCCGCCGCCAGCGCCGGCACCGTGGCGAGCGCCAGCAGTCCCAGCACGGTGAGATAGGCGGCCGTGGTGGTGTAACCGGCGTGGTGGATGCGCCACTGCGCCGGAACGAGCCACACCCACACCAGAACCAGCGCCGCAGCCAGCGCCGTCAACAACAGCGACAACAGCAGGAATTCCAGCACCCCGAGCAGCGGGCCGACCAGCAAGTTGTAGCCCAACTGCCGCTTGCCCGCCGTGAACCGGAGCCGCGGCAGCTCCACTCCGCACAGCGCCCGGAACCGCCAGCGCTGCCCCTCGGTGAAGCCGTACCCGGCGAGGGCCAGCAGAATCAGCGGCGCGCTCAGGATCACCGGGGCGTCGGAGGAGACCCCGGTGACCGTATCGGCCAGCAGGGACAGCGCCCACCAGAACAGCAGCACCGGGACGAGGTGCAGCGGCACCCCGGCGGCGGCGAAGGCGAGGTCGCGCCGCATACGCACGAGGGGCCCGGCGCAGCCGGGGCGGAACGGTCATGATCACACCGTATGGGGACGGTTGTGGGGCGGCCATGACAACAGGGTCCGTTCCGGGGGTGTAGCTGGTGCCACCCCAAGTCGGACAGCGGCGTTACTGACGGCGGGCGCCCGGAACCGGAGTGTTGATCACGAGCCCGACGGCCGGGTTCGCGACTCCGAAAGAGACCCTTCCATGGCCCTGATCGCCTTCAACTCTCCTGCTACCAACGGGCGTTACGTCACCGGCGGCCCGATACGACTCAGCACCGGACGCCGCTGGACGGGCAGGATCGTGACCGGCGCCGGACTCGCCCTGCTCCCCTGGCTCGGCTACCTCGCCGGCACCCTCCCGCCCGCCGAGGCCGCCGCCTGGGTCGCCCTCGACGCCCTGGAGGCCGTCGCCCTGCTCGCCACCGGCACCCGCCTGCTGCGCGGCGACTCCCGGCACCGCGCCCCCGCGGCCGCCGCGGCCGTCCTCCTCCTCGTCGACGCCTGCCTCGACCTGGCCACCGCCGCCCCCGGCACGGAGCTGGCCACCGCCGTGGCGATGGCCGTCGGCGCGGAACTCCCCCTGGCGGGCCTGTGCGCGGCGCTCGCCGTACGCCCGACGCGGAAGCGTTAAGGGCGGCCACGGGGACCTAGGGCAGGGCCGAACAGAACCCGTAGGGGTCGCGACGGCCCCCTCGGGGCCCACAACGTGCAAGCCCACAGGGGGTATTCCCGCAACACCCCCAAGACCCAACCCAGCCCCCCAAACACCAATGCCGGGCCCCCAAAAGGACCCGGCATCGTGCGCGCGCGGCCTGCTACGGCCGCTCGCTGCCTCAGCAACCCAGCAGGCGGGCTCCCAGGTAGCCCTGGATCTGGTCCAGGCTGACGCGCTCCTGCTTCATGGTGTCGCGTTCGCGGACGGTGACCGCGTTGTCGTCGAGGGTGTCGAAGTCGACGGTGACGCAGAACGGGGTGCCGATCTCGTCCTGGCGGCGGTAGCGGCGGCCGATCGCGCCCGCGTCGTCGAACTCGATGTTCCAGTTCTTGCGGAGGTCCGCGGCGAGGCCCTTGGCCTTCGGGGAGAGCTGCGGGTTGCGGGACAGCGGCAGGACCGCGACCTTGACCGGCGCCAGGCGCGGGTCGAGGCGCATGACGGTGCGCTTCTCCATCTTGCCCTTGGCGTTGGGCGCCTCGTCCTCGATGTACGCGTCGAGCATGAAGGCGAGCATTGCGCGGTTCACACCGGCCGCCGGCTCGATGACGTACGGAGTCCAGCGCTCGCCGGCCTCCTGGTCGAAGTAGGAGAGGTCCTGGCCGGAGGCCTTGGCGTGCGCCGACAGGTCGTAGTCGGTGCGGTTGGCCACGCCCTCCAGCTCGGAGAACTCGGTGCCGCCGAAGTTGAAGCGGTACTCGATGTCAGCGGTGCGCTTGGAGTAGTGGGAGAGCTTCTCGGCCGGGTGCTCGTACCAGCGGATGTTCTCCTCGCGGATGCCGAGGTCGCGGTACCAGTTCCACCGCTCGGCCATCCAGTACTCCTGCCACTTCTCGTCCTCGCCCGGCTTGACGAAGAACTCCATCTCCATCTGCTCGAACTCGCGGGTCCGGAAGATGAAGTTGCCGGGCGTGATCTCGTTGCGGAAGGACTTGCCCATCTGCGCGATGCCGAACGGCGGCTTCTTGCGGGAAGTCTGCTGCACCTGGGCGAAGTTGGTGAAGATGCCCTGGGCGGTCTCGGGGCGCAGGTAGGCGACCGAGGCGGTGTCCTGGGAGGGGCCCAGGTGGGTGGAGAGCAGGCCGGAGAACTGCTTGGGCTCGGTGAAGCCGCCCTTGTTGCCGCAGTGGGGGCAGTTCACGTCGGCGAGGCCGTTCTCGGGCAGCCGGCCGTGCTTGGCCTCGTAGGCCTCCTCCAGGTGGTCCGCGCGGAAGCGCTTGTGGCAGGAGGTGCACTCGGTGAGCGGGTCGGTGAAGGTGGCGACGTGGCCGGACGCCTGCCACACCTCGGGGGCCAGGATCACCGACGAGTCGAGACCGACGACGTCTTCGCGCGAGGTGACCATGTTGCGCCACCACTGGCGCTTGATGTTCTCCTTGAGCTCGACGCCCAGCGGACCGTAGTCCCAGGCAGCGCGGGAGCCGCCGTAGATCTCACTGCAGGGATAGACGAAGCCACGGCGCTTGCTCAGGCTGACGATGGTATCGATCTTGTCGGCGGCCACGGTGCTCTCTTCATTACGACGACGAACGATGGATGGGCGGCGCCCTAGCGTCTCAATGAGGGGGTGGTGGTCAAAAGACGTGCGGGCGAATAGTTCAGGGTACCGGCGGCGACACCCCCTGGATCAAATCGGTTCCGGCCCACTGTCGCCCCGCTCACACCGCCCCAGCTGTTGTTGACAATCGTTTCCAACTTTGTTGAAAATGAGTGTCATGAACATACGCCGTCCCATATCCACCGCGACCCTGGCCGGAGTCTCGGTGCTCGGCCTGCTGGCCCTGACCGCATGCTCCCCCGCGAGCGGCGCCCGCACCGAGGACGGCAAGCTGCGGGTGACCGCGTCCTTCTACCCCATGGAATTCCTCGCCCGGCAGATAGGCGGGAAGCACGTCGAGGTGACCGACCTCACCAAGCCGGGGGTCGAGCCGCACGACCTGGAGCTCTCCCCGAAGCAGACCGCCCAGCTCGGTGAGTCCGGCGCGGTCGTCTACCTCAAGGGCCTGCAGCCCGCCGTGGATGCCGCCGTGGCGCAGTCCGGCGCCAAGCACGTCGCCGACGCGGCCGCCCTCACCTCCCTCGAAGAGCACGGCACCGAGGTCGACGGCCACGATCACACCACCGGCGACAACCACTCGCACTCCGAGTCCGAGGGCGGCAAGGACCCGCACATCTGGCTCGACCCGGTGAAGTACGCCGAGGTCGCCGAGGGCGTCAACAAGACCCTCGCCAAGGCCGACCCGAAGAACAAGGCCGACTACCGGAAGAACACCGACGCGCTGGTGAAGAAACTGGAAGGACTGGACGCCGATTTCAGGAACGGCCTGAAGAAGCGGGCGTCGGGCACCTTCCTCACCACCCACGCCGCCTTCGGCTACCTCGCCGAGCGCTACGGCCTCACCGAGGAGGCCATCAGCGGACTCGACCCGGAGTCCGAGCCCAGCGCCAAGCGCATCAAGGACCTGCACACCCTCGCCAAGGAGCACCACGTCTCCACGGTCTTCTTCGAGACGATCGCCAACCCGGCCACCGCCAAGGCCCTGGCCGGCGACCTCCACCTGAAGACCGATGTCCTCGATCCGCTGGAGGGGATCACCGCGAAGTCCCGCGGCAAGGACTACTTCGGTGTGCAGCGCGCCAACCTCGCCGCACTGCAGAAGGCGCTCGGCAGCAAGTGACGGACACCGCACCGCACGTGACGGAGGCCACCATGAACCAGCCGCACACCCCGCCGGTGATCGCCCTGCGCGGGGCGACCGCCTCGCTGGGCGCCCGCCCGGTGCTGCGCGGTGTCGATCTGACCGTGCACTCCGGTGAGGTCGTCGCGCTGCTCGGCGCCAACGGCTCCGGCAAGTCCACCGCCGTGCGCTCCGTGATCGGCCAGGTCCCGCTCACCGGCGGTGAGCTGGCCCTCTTCGGCACGGAGTTCCGGCGGTTCCGGCAGTGGGCCCGGATCGGCTACGTCCCGCAGCGCACCACCGCGGCCGGCGGCGTCCCCGCCACGGTCCGCGAGGTCGTCACGGCCGGCCGGCTGGCCCGTACGAAGCTGGGCATCCTGCGCAAGGCCGACCGGGCCGCGGTGCACCGGGCGCTGGAGCTGGTCGGCATGGCGGACCGGGCAAGGGACTCCGTCAACGCGCTGTCCGGCGGGCAGCACCAGCGGGTGCTGATCGCCCGTGCACTGGCCGGCGAACCCGAACTGCTGATCATGGACGAGCCGATGGCCGGCGTCGACCTGGCCAGCCAGGAGGTGCTCGCCGCGGCGCTGCGCGAACAGGTCGGCCGCGGTGCCACGGTGCTGCTCGTACTGCACGAGCTGGGCCCGCTGGAGCCGCTGATCGACCGTGCGGTGGTGCTGCGGGACGGCTGTGTCGTCCACGACGGCCCGCCGCCCGAGGCCGTGGGCCAGCACGCACTGCCCGGCCACGACCATGTCCACCCGCACGCCGACCAGGCCGCGGAACCGATCAGGACGGGGCTGCTGAGCTGATGCCGCGCTCTTCGGGGAACGACCCCCGCACCCCCGGCCGACACCCGAGCACCGGCTCCCTTTCGCGAGGTGGAGCGACATGGAAATCCTGAACTACGCCTTCATGCAGCGGGCCCTGATCGCCGCCCTGATCGTCGGCGTCACCGCCCCCGCCATCGGCATCTACCTCGTCCAGCGCCGCCAGGCCCTGATGGGCGACGGCATCGGCCATGTCGCGCTGACCGGCGTCGGCCTCGGCTTCCTGCTCAACACCAGCCCCATCTGGGTCGCCACCGCCGTCGCCATCGCCGGTTCGGTCGTCATGGAGCTGATCCGCTGGTACGGCAAGACCCGCGGCGATCTCGCGCTGGCCATGCTGTTCTACGGCGGTATGGCGGGCGGTGTGATGCTGATGAACCTCTCCGACGCGGGCTCCAACGCCAACCTCGGCACCTACCTCTTCGGCTCGATCACCACCGTCTCGCCGCAGGACATGACGACGATCTATGTGCTGGCCGCCCTGGTGCTGGCGATCACGGTCGGGCTGCGCCGCCAGCTGTTCGCGGTGTGCCAGGACGAGGAGTTCGCCCGGGTGACCGGCCTGCCGGTGCGGCTGCTCAATCTGCTGGTCGCCGTCACCGCCGCGGTCACCGTCACCGTCGCCATGCGGGTCGTCGGGCTGCTGCTGGTCAGCGCCCTGATGGTGATCCCGGTCGCGGCCGCCCAGCAGATCAGCCGCAGCTTCGCGGTCACCTTCTCGGTGGCCGTGGCGATCGGTGTCGCGGTCACCGTCACCGGCACCACCACCTCGTACTACGTCGACGTCCCGTCCGGCGCCACGATCGTGCTGTTCGCCATCGGACTGTTCGTGATCTTCACCGGTCTCGCCGCCCCGCTCGCGAAAAGGCGCGCAACGACTGCCGCGGAGGCCTCGAAGGGGTGCACTCTGGAGGTACCCGGCGACGGCGCGGCGACGGACGACGTGAGTGTGGCCGGGTGAGGCAGGGGCGGAACGGAGCCGGCGGACCGCAAGCGGCCCGGCGACGCACCACCGCGGACAGATACGTGTATCGGTAAGCGTCTCCCCGGCGGGCCGGTCATCACCTGGCACAATGGCGGGACGCATGCGCAGGGGGAAGTCCTGACGTACTGACGTCCTAGGGAGGCAACGGTGGCGACGAGCGCGGGATCTCCGGTACGCGGCCGGTCGACGCGGCAGCGGACCGCGGTGTCGGCCGCACTCGACGAGGTCGACGAGTTCCGCAGTGCGCAGGAGCTGCACGACATGCTCAAGCACAAGGGCGACTCCGTCGGGCTGACCACCGTCTACCGGACGCTGCAGTCCCTCGCCGACGCCGGTGAGGTCGATGTGCTGCGCACCAGCGACGGCGAGGCCGTCTACCGCCGGTGCAGCACCGATGATCACCACCACCACCTGGTGTGCCGGACCTGCGGCAAGGCCGTCGAGGTCGAGGGCCCCGCGGTGGAGAAGTGGGCCGACCAGATCGCCAAGGACCACGGCTTCCAGGACGTCGCGCACACCATCGAGATCTTCGGCACCTGCGGCGAGTGCGCCGGGCAGGCCGCCGCGAAGCAGTAACGGCAGCACGACGACGCCACGCCGAAGGGCCGCCTCCGATGACCGGAGGCGGCCCTTCGCGCGTCTGCCCGCAGCCTTACGTCGCGGACTCGCCCTCCGCCAGCTGCGCGCCACCGAACCTGCGGTCGCGCTTGGCGTACTCCAGGCAGGCCTCCCACAGGTTCCGGCGGTCGAAGTCCGGCCAAAGAATGTCCTGGAAGACCATCTCGGCGTACGCGCTCTGCCAGATCAGGTAGTTCGAGGTGCGCTGCTCGCCCGACGGCCGCACGAAGAGGTCCACATCCGGCATGTCCGGGTAGTACATGTACTTCGCGATGGTCTTCTCATTGACCTTCGACGGGTCCAGCTTTCCGGCCCGCACATCCGCCGCAATGGCCGCCGCCGCGTCCGCGATCTCGGCCCGGCCGCCGTAATTCACGCAGAAATACAGCGTCATCGCGTCATTGTTCTTGGTCTGCTCCTGGGCGATCTGGAGCTCCTGCACGACCGACTTCCACAGCTTCGGCATCCGCCCGACCCAGCGGATACGAATCCCCAGCGCGTCCATCTCGTCCCGGCGCCGCCGGATGACATCGCGGTTGAAGTTCATCAGGAAGCGGACCTCGTCGGGCGACCGCTTCCAGTTCTCCGTGGAGAAGGCGTACAGCGAAAGGTTCTTCACGCCCATTTCGATGCAGCCCTTGAGCACGTCCAGGACGACGCCCTCGCCGACCTTGTGGCCCTCGGTGCGCGGCAGTCCGCGTTCCTTGGCCCACCGGCCGTTGCCGTCCATGACGACCGCCACATGGTTCGGGACGAGCTCACCGGGGATCTTCGGCGGCCGCGCACCGGAAGGGTGCGGCTCGGGCGTCTCGTACTCACGTCGATTACGGCCCAGAATCCCGCGTCGTGCCATGCGGCCCACTTCTCCTATAGGTCTTGAAGGGCGTTTCGCCTTGAGGGGCGTGTTTTCTTGAGGGTCGTTTCCGCTATTTCTCTACGTACCGGAGGGAACGCAGGCCCCGCTCCAGATGCCAGTGCAGATACGCCGTGACGAGCCCGCTGCCCTCCCGGGCATGGCGGGCCTCGCAGGCGTCCGCGGTCTCCCAGTCGCCGGTCAGCAGCGCACTCAGGAGTCCGATGGCCTCAGAGGAGGGTACGACGCTCCCCGGGACCCGGCAGTCGCCGCAGGTCACCCCGCCCGACGCGACCGAGAAGAACCGGTTGGGGCCGGGCATCCCGCACCGCGCACAGCTGTCGAAACTTGGCGCATAACCGTTGACGGCGAGCGAGCGCAGCAGGAACGCGTCCAGCACCAGATGCGGTGCGTGCTCCCCGCGCGCCAGCGTCCGCAGCCCGCCGACCAGCAGCAGATACTGCTGCACAGCGGGCTCGCCCTCGTGATCGGTGAACCGCTCGGCGGTCTCCAGCATGGCGGTGCCGGCGGTGTAGCGGGCGTAGTCGGTGACGATCCCGCCGCCGTACGCGGCGATCGTCTCGCTCTGTGTACACAGCGGCAGCCCGCGCCCGATCAGCTCGCTGCCGCGCGCATGAAACTGCACATCGACATGCGAGAACGGCTCCAGCCGCGCCCCGAACTTCGACTTCGTCCGCCGCACCCCACGGGCCACCGCCCGGACCCGGCCGTGCCCCCGGGTGAGCAGCGTGATGATCCGGTCCGCCTCGCCCAGCTTCTGGGTGCGCAGCACGATGCCGTCGTCGCGGAACAGACTCATGGCGTCATTCTCGCGCATGGCGGCCGGGCCGCGGTCGCCCGGCCTGCTGCGGCGTCCGGGCCGGGCCCCCCTGGCTGCGCGCGCCTGGTACGCGGCGTCGCCCCGCCGGGCATCGGCCAGCCGACGAGCGGCTGCGGTCGTTGCGCTTCCTGTTTCCTTGATCCGCTTCATCACGTCCACACCTTCCGTGGGGATTTCACTGTTCGCATCCAGAGCGTGACGCTGCGGATTTAGGCTGCGCAATGAGATGAGCGCTACAACTGCCTTGCAGGGAAGGGAGGAGGCCATGGCCAACGCTGCGCAACAGCTCGGGGGGGAAATCTGGGGTTCGGAACTGAAGAGCCGACGGGAGGCAGCCGGCCTGACCCAGGAGGAGATGGGACTGCGGCTGTTCATGGACCGCACGCTGATCAGCAGGTTGGAGTCGGCAGAACGCAAGCCGCGCCTGCAAACGGCGATCCAGATCGACGAGGTGCTCAACGCCGACGGCTTCTTCGAGCGGCTGTGCCGGAAGCTACTGGATGCGTCGCCGTACGCGCCCTACTTCGCGCCGGTGGCAGACCTGGAGAAGCGGGCCACCCAGATCTGCGAATTCGCGCCGTCGGTGATTCCCGGGATCTTCCAGACCGCAGCGTACGCACGAGCCATCACCATCGCCGCCAACCCGTTCGTCACCGACGCGTACGTCGAGGAGAAGGTGTCCTCTCGACTGGAACGGGCCACCATCCTCAAGAAGACCAGAAAGCCGGAGTGTTGGGCCGTGCTGCACGAAACCGCACTGCGCGTGCCGGTGGGCAGCCCGACCGACATGGCCGAGCAACTGGAGCACATCGCCTCGGTCGCACGTAAGCGCATGGCTGGGTGACCGTGCTCCCACATGCGGCAGGGGAGCACGCATCCATGGGCGGAATGTTTACGCTCATGGAATTCGACGACGCACCGCCAACCATCTATACAGAAACGTCGTTTGCGGGAACTTTGGTGGATGACCCGGCTGTGGTGAAGCGAGCACAGCGAGCCTACGATCTGCTCAGGGGCGCCGCGCTGTCGCCGGAGGCGGCCCTGACCCTGATCGAGTCGACGGCTGAGGACTACAAACGATGCGAGACCACGACCTGAGCACCGCCCGCTGGCGCAAGAGCAGCTACAGCAACGGCGAGGGCGGCAGCTGCATCGAGGTGGCGGACCACTTCTCCATCGTCCCCGTCCGCGACAGCAAGCACCCCCACGGCCCCGCCCTCGTCTTCCCGGCCGCGGGATGGACCGCGTTCGTCGACGCCGTCAAAAACTCGCATTTCACCGGCGCCTGACCGGCTTTCACCAGGCGTACACAACAGGCCCACAAAGGCCCCGCCATCCCACTGGATGACGGGGCCACATCACGTTATGGTCCGGGTCATCGCGGGTGGAAGACGACCTTCCGTACTTCTCAGTCGCCCCGTGGAACTGGCCCTCACGGCTCGTCAACCGCCCGGTAGCATCCCGTGAAGTTCGGCAATACACGTCGCCGTGAAGGCCGGCCGATCCAGTCAGTACCCGAATGAGGATCTCGATGACATCCATACCGGAGGCGCTGTTGTGGTGCCTCAGCACAGGTACGGCCGCCGCCGTGGTCCTGGCGGCGCTCTCGATCCGTGCGGGCCGGGAGCGCGCGGGCCTGAGAAAGCGCCTGTCCGCCGCTGAGGAACAGAACAGCGCCACGCTCCACAGCAATACGGAGCTGACGGCCCGGCTGCGCGCCACCGAGGCCGAGATCCGGCACCTGGCCGGTACCCGGCTCCCCGAACTGACGCTGGCGCTGGCCCATCCGCATGTGCCCGTACCGGGGCTGCTGGACGCGCGGTTCGCCGGGTCGGAGACCGACCAGGCGCTCAACGGCGTACTGGAGCAGGTCAGCGACGCGATCACCAAGGAGCGGGCGCGGGTCGACGCCGCCGCGCAGTCCACCCTCCGCGGGGCGACCACCACCATTCAGGCGCTGCTCTACCGCATCCAGACGTCGCTGCAGGAGATGCAGCACCGCTACGACGACCCGAACGTCGCCCAGGACCTGCTAAACGCCGACTTCCTCAACGAGCAGGCGCTGCGGCGCGTCCAGGCCACCGGTGTGGTCTGCGGTGCCTGGCCGGGGCTGACCCGCGAGGACTCCTACCTCGCCGAGCTGGTCGTCGGCGCCACCTCCCGGCTGCGCGGCTACGAGCGGGTGAACATCAGCAATCAGCTGCGTGACCCGGTCGCCGTGGTCGCGCGGGCGGTGGAGCCGATCGCGATCGTGGTCACCGAGCTGCTGGCCAACGCGCTGCACCACTCGCACCGTGAGCTGCCCGTCACCATCACCCTCCAGCAGGGCAACCGCGGCGCCTCGGTCATCGTCGACGACTACGGCGTCGGGATGCACGACGACGAGATCAAGGCGGCGATGGAGCTGCTGGCCGGTGACGAGGACCTGCTGCTCACCCAGCTCGGCGACCCGCCGCGGTCCGGGTTCGCGGCGGCCGGTCAGCTGGTGCGCCAGTACGGCTTCGGGGTCCATGTCGAGCCCTCGCCGTACGGCGGGGTGCGGGCGGTCGTGTACATCCCGGGTGACCCGCTGCTCACCGTCCTCGACGAGAGCACCCAGCCGATGTCCGTGATGGCGCCGATGCCGCACCGTTCCGCGGTGCCGGATCGTTCCTCCTCGGTGCTGCCCACCGGGTCCGCGACACCGCCCCCGGCCGCCACCGCACAGCCCGCGCCCGCCGCGCAGCCCGCCCCCTCCTACGAGGCTCCCGCCCCGCCGGCCGAAGGGGAACTCCCGCGCCGGCGGCGCCGTAAGCCCGTCTCCGAACTCGACGAGAGTGCCCAGCGCACCGAGTCGGCTCCGCCGCGGACCCCGGAAGAGACCGGTTCCCGCTGGGCAGCGCTCCAGCGCGGTACCGAATCCGGCCGGGCAGCCGCCCAGTCAGAACCCCCTCGCAGTCCCGAAGGGAACGCTCAGTCATGAACAACCCCGCCCGCCGCCGTGTTGCCGAGGACAAGTCCTGGGTGCTGGCGCCGCTCTTGGAGTTGCCGCATGTTATCCACGCAGCCGTCATCTCCGGCGACGGATTCATCGAGGGGGCCTCGCCCGGTCTGGAGCGGGACAGCGGCGAAGGTGTGGCCGCGATGATGTCCGCGCTCCAGGGCGCGGGGCGTGCCGTGACCGCGGCGTTCGCCGGGACGGACGACACCCGGCTGCGGCAGACCGTGATCGAGTCCGATGAAGGTTTCGTCTTCGCGATTCCGGCCGGCGAGAACACCTGCCTGGCCGTCTTCGCCGGCCCGGAGGTGAACATGGGTGTGGTCGCCCACCACATGCAGGTCCAGGTGACGACCCTGGGCAACAAGGTCATGAACAGCCGGGCGCGGGACGTCGGTAACCCGGCATGACCCCGCGCCAGAGCAGCGGCAGGCGCCTCGTACCGGCCTATCTGGCGACCGGCGGACGCGCCCAGCCCAGCCGTAACACGTTGGACCGGCTCACCCTGCTGCACGGCGTGGGGATGCCGATCACCAGTGAGGTACGCCCGGAGGAGCACCGCATCCTGGAGCTGCTGCAGCCCGGGGCGCTGTCTCTGGCCGAGGTCGCCGCCCACCTTCACCTGCCGGTGAGCGTGGTGAAGGTGCTGGTGGCCGACCTCGTCGACGCCGGGCGGCTGCACGCCCGCGCCCCCATCCCCGAAGCCGAGCAATTCGACCGACACATCCTGGAGAGGGTTCTCGATGGACTCCGCTCTCTCAAGTCCTAGCCCCGGAACCGGCGCGAGCACCGGCGGCATGTATCTCTCCGGCGAGAACCAGACACTGGTCAAGCTGCTGGTCGCGGGCCCGTTCGGGGTCGGCAAGACCACCCTCATCCGTGCGCTGTCGGAAACGCCGCCACTGCACACCGAAGAGGTCATGACCCAGACCGGCGCCTCCGTCGACGATCTCGCCGGGGTCCGGGACAAGACCACCACCACCGTCGCCATCGACTTCGGGCGGCTGACCCTGCCCGGGGACCTGGCGCTGTATCTGTTCGGCACGCCCGGCCAGAAGCGCTTCCGTCCCCTGTGGCAGGACATCGCCCGCGGCGCACTGGGTGCCCTGGTCCTCGCGGACACCCGCCGGCTGGCGGACTCCTTCGAGGTGATGGACATCGTCGAGGAGGCCGGGCTGCGCTACGCGGTCGCGGTCAACACCTTCCCCGACGCGCCCGAGTACAGCGTCGAAAAGCTCCGCGAGGCGCTCGATCTGCACCCCGACACACCGCTGGTGATGTGCGACGCCCGCGACCGGGAGCAGTCCGTCGACGCGTTGATCTCGCTCGTCGGGCACGTCCTGGCACACACCCCCGAGGAGAACCCGAACCCGTGACTTCCCCGCACCGGCCGGGAGCCGCGCCGCCACCGGGCTGCCCGGCGCACGCCGCCGCTCCGTACCAGCAGACACCTGCCGACGCCCACGCCCCGGTGAAGCTCTACGGGCCGGAGTTCGCCGCCGACCCGCACCGCATCTACGGACAGCTGCGCCAGCACGGCGCGCTGGCGCCGGTCGAGATCGCCCCGGAGGTGCCCGCACTGCTGGTCACCGACTACCGGGCGGCGCTCGACCTGCTGCACGACGACGCCACCTGGTCGAAGGACTCCCGGGAGTGGATGACCACCGTCCCGGCGGACTCGCCGGTCATGCCGATGCTGATGTGGCGTCCCAACATCTTCTACGCGGACGGGGCGGAGCACGTCCGCTACCGGGACGTCGTCGTCGACAGCTTCAAGCTGGTCGAGCCGCATGAGCTGCGGGCCCGGGTGCACCAGGCCGCGGACACCCTGATCCAGCGCTTCGGGGCGCACGGCGAGGTCGATCTGATCGGCGACTACGCGCGGCTGATCCCGCTGCTGATGTTCAACAACCTCTTCGGGATGCCCGATTCCTACAGCGAGCGGCTGATCGAGGCCATCGCGGGAATGCTGGACGGCACCTCCCCGGAGGAGGCCGCGGCGGCCAACGACGCCTTCACGAACTACATCATGGAGCTGGTCGGTACCAAGAAGGCCGCGCGCGGCCCCGACCTGACGTCCTGGTTCATGGACCACCCCAACGCGCTCAACGACGAGGAGCTGATCCACAACATCATCCTCACGATGGGCGCGGGCAACGAACCGCTCGCCAACCTCATCGGCAACGCGCTGTCGCGGATGCTCTCCGACGACCGCTACTACAACACCCTGTCCGGCGGCGCGCTGACCGCGCACGACGCCATCAACGAGGTGCTGTGGAACGACCCGCCGCTGACGAACTACTCGGCCCACTTCCCGGTCCGGGACGTCTTCTTCCACGGCACCTGGGTGCGCAAGGGACAGCTGGTGATGGTGTCGTACGCGGCCGCCAACAGCCAGTTCGACACCACCTCACTGGACACCCCCGGTTCGGGCGGCGGCTCGCACCTGGCCTGGGCGGCCGGCCCGCACGCCTGCCCCGTGAAGCGGCATGCGCTGCTGATCGCCACCACGGCGATCGAGCGGCTCACCGCCTGGCTCTCGGACATCGAACTCGCCGTGGACCCCGGCACGTTGCAGTGGCGCAACGGCGCCTTCCACCGGGCCCTCGTCGCGCTCCCGGCCCGCTTCACCCCGATCACTCCCGACCAGGCAGGAGCCACCCCGTGGCACAACAGGGACAGCAGCCCTTCGTCATCGACCCGGTCGGAAGCGACATCCACGGCGAGGCGGCCCGCCTCCGCGCACTAGGCCCGGTGGCCCGGACCGAATTGCCCGGCGGGATCGAGGCCTGGACGGTCACCAGCCACACCCTGCTCAAGCAGCTGCTGACCGATGACCGGGTCTCCAAGAACCCCCGGGAGCACTGGCCGGAGTGGCAGCGCGAGGAGATCCGCAGCAGCTGGCTGCAGTCCTGGATCGGCGTCACCAACATGTTCACCGCGTACGGCGCCGATCACCGGCGGCTGCGGAAGCTGATCGCCCCCGCGTTCACGGCCCGCCGTACCGATGCCATCCGCCCGCGGGTGGAGAGCATTACCACGGCGCTGCTGGACGGCCTCGCCGCGCACCCGGCGGGCGAGCCGCTGGACCTGCGGGAACGCTTCAACCACCCGCTGCCGATGCAGGTGATCTGTGAGCTGTTCGGCTTCCCGGAGGGCGAGCAGCGCGCCGAACTCGCACGTCTCGTCGAGGCCATCATGGACACCACCGCCACCCCGGAGCAGGCCGGTGCCACCGCGGCGGGCGTCCATGCGCTGCTGTCCGGGCTGGTCGCCGCCAAGCGCGAGAACCCGGCGGACGACCTCACCAGTCTGCTGGTCTCCGCACGGGACGACGAGGGCCGGCGGATGACCGAGCAGGAGCTGCTGGACACCCTGCTCCTGGTCATCGGCGCCGGTCACGAAACCACCGTCGATCTCCTCGGCAACGCCGTGCACGCCCTGCTGACCCACCCCGAGCAGCTCGCACTGGTGCTGTCGGGCGAGGTCTCCTGGAACGACGTGATCGAGGAGACCCTCCGCTGGGCGCCCAGCATCGCCGCGCTGCCGCTCCGCTTCGCGGTGGAGGACATCGCGATCGCGGACGGCCCGACGATCCGCAAGGGTGAGGCGATCCTGCCGGGGTACGCGGCGGCCGGGCGGGACCCCGGGTTCCACGGCGACACGGCCGGCGACTTCGACACCCGGCGCAGCCGCCAGGAGCATCTGGCGTTCGGCCACGGCGTCCACCACTGCCTGGGTGCGCCGCTGGCCCGTATGGAGGCCAGGATCGCCCTCCCGGCGCTGTTCGCGCGCTTCCCCGGCATCCAACTGGCTTCTCCGGACGAGGAGTTGGAGGCCACCGGCGGCTTCATCTCCGGCGGTCTGCGCAGCCTGCCGGTGCGGCTGGCCGCTGTGTGAACCGGCCGGTCGCCGACGGCACGCGACCCCGTCACCCTGCCCGGGTGGCGGGGTCGCGCGCTGTCCGGGGCCAGGACGGCGGTCGTGGCCGGTGTCCCTCAGGACGGTGTACGGGCCGCCGCCAGCAGCCGGCTGATCTCGGCGGGGCGCAGCATCAGGGCGGCGCCGACCGTGCTGAGCACCTCGCGTTCGGCGGGGGTGTAGGAGCCGTCGGCGAGGGCGATCCGGGCACCCTGGAGGAGGAGCGACTCCCGTCCCGCGGGAGCGAGATGCGGGGCGAGCGGCTCCAGGGCCTCGTGGAGTTCTATGGCCAGCGCGGTGCCGCAGGGGTCCAGGCCCTGGTGCCCGCAGTGGCCGCCGGTGACCGCGCCGTAGGTGCCGGTCAGCCGGGCGGTGTCGGCGGCGAGGGCGGCGAGCAGGGTCAGCAGCTCGTCCTCGGAGCAGTCGGCGAAGCCGGCCGTGCGGACCGTGTCGACGGCGGCCTCGCGGACCGCGCGGGAGGAGGTGCCGCCGGCGGCCAGCACCGCGAGGGTGACGGTGTGGACGGCGTCCCGGAGCATCGCGGAGAAGCGGAGGGTGGTGGGGTGGTCCAGGGCGTCCGGGCCGAAGTGGCCGCCGCAGGCGGAGCACTCCAGGACCGGTCCGGCGGCGCCGCGGGAGAAGAGCGGGAGGCCGAGGACGGTCAGCCGGCGACGGCCGGTCCGGCGGAGGTAGTTGCGGTCCCCGCCGCAGTCCGGGCAGAAGAACTCACCGTCGGCGACGGTCCGCCAGGACGTGCGCACGCCCATCACACACATCTTGTGCACCACGTCAGCCCTCCGTAGCTCACCCGTGACCGTCCGGACACGGGAGGTACCCCCCCATGGCCCCCTCGTCGTATTGGACGTGATGTTAGCCACATGTGTGATGCGGCGTCAGCACCTCGTACCGGACAACTGGCCGGATGCCGAAGGACCCGCCCCCGCGGAGGGTAGGGGGCGGGGCCTGTGGGCGGCGTGAAGAGCGTGGCCATGAGGCCATGGGTAACGGGTGGGCGGTTGAGTGGACCGTCCTTGACGCGGGCCCGGCTTGGCCAAAACGGTGGGGGTGCGGCGGGTCCGGGCCGGGACCGCCGTCAGCCCGCCGGGGTCATCGGCCCGCTGATGTCCTCACCCCGTCGAGATCATCAGCGCCCGGGACACCTGCTGTGTCTGGTTGTCCAGGCCTCGGGCGTTGGGGTGGACGAAGGTGCAGGCCTCGCCGGTGCCTGGGAGGGAGCGGCACAGCTCCGCGGGCGGGTCGGTCTGGTCGCCGTCACCGGTCAGGTTGTCCTTGATGCCGTACATCCACTTCGCGTCGCCGGACTCGCAGACGCCGTGTGCCGTACTCGGGCCGTAGGTGTCGACGTAGACCGCGGCGTGGTAGGCGGCGTGCTTCTCCAGCAGGGCGTTCAGGCGGAGTTCGAGGCTGTCGAGCCAGGGCATATCGCCCTTCTTGACGCTGCCGAGCTGGTTCCAGTGGCCGAAGGTGCAGCCGGAGCTGTGCGGGACGATGGCGGGATAGCCCACGACGGCGACCCGGGCGTGCGGTGCGCGTCGGCGGATCACCGACATCATGTGGGCGATGTCGGTGTCGAGCCGGGCGAACCGCTCCTCCAGCCAGGCCTCGCCCGCACCACCGTCGCTGTAGTGGTCGGTGCAGGGTTTCCGCTGCAGGGGCTTGGTGGCGCCCAGTTCGAGGCACTTGCGCACGATGGCCCCGAATCCGAGGGAGTTGCCGCCGATGCCGACGGTCACGACGTCGGTGCCGGGGCTCAACGCGTCGGCCTGCGGCGGCAGATCGGACCAGCCGCCCGCGGGCGGGATGGTCGGCGGCCCGTAGATCTTCGAGGCCGGCTGGGGCGCCAGGACCCCGTCGACCACTTCGGCGGCCCCGCAGGTCACGTCCGTCAGCGCGAATCCGAGCTGCCCGGCGACCTGGTGCGGGTAGTTGCGGCCGGAGCGGCCGCAGCCGTCGCGCTCGTCCCAGGGGCGGACGAACACTCCGGCGCTGTAGGAGTCGCCGAGCGCCACATACTGCGGGCGGTCCGCCGTCCGGGGCGGGGTCCCGGATGCCGCCGGGGCGAACGCGGAGGCCATCACGGCAAGCGAGGCGACCGCCGCGACGGCCGCCCGGGAGAGGGCGGGCATGCCGTATCTGCTCATCTGCACGTCCTTGGTGTCCGCGCCGCGGCCGGTCCGACGGGCGTCAATAACCAAAAGTACCGACGTGCTCACTCACCGTGATGTGAGCCGCAGGCAAACCCCACGTTCAGGTGGCGGGGTCGCACAACGGCGCCCCCGCGGCTCGAAGGGAGCCGCGGGGGCGCCGGAAAGGGGCGGCCGGTTGCCGGGCGTCAGCGGCCCGCGCGGTTGGGGCGGCCGGTTGCCGGGCGTCAGCGGCCCGCGCGGTTGACGGCGGAGACCACGGCCTTCAGCGAGGCGCGCGTGGTGTTGGCGTCGATGCCGATGCCCCACAGCACCTTGTCGCCGATGGCGCACTCGATGTACGAGGCGGCCAGCGAGGAGGCACCCTCGCTCATGGTGTGCTCCTGGTAGTCCAGCAGCCGCGCGTCGACGTCGATGCTCTGCAGCGCGTCGAAGAACGCCGAGATCGGGCCGTTGCCGGTGCCGACCAGCACCGTCTCCGCGCCGTCCACCTCGGCCTCGACGGTGAGGGTGTCGATGCCGTCCTTGTCGGTGGTGGTCTGGCCGTTCTTGACCTGGATACGGCCCCACGGGTTGCCGGAGTGGGGCAGGTACTCGTCCTGGAACGCCGACCAGATGGCGGCCGGGGTGACCTCGCCGCCCTCGGCGTCGGTCTTCTCCTGGATGATCCGGGAGAATTCGATCTGCATCCGGCGCGGCAGGTCCAGGTGGTGGTCGTTCTTCAGGACGTAGGCGATGCCGCCCTTGCCGGACTGCGAGTTGACGCGGATGACGGCCTCGTAGGAGCGGCCGACGTCCTTGGGGTCGATGGGCAGGTACGGGACCGCCCACTCGATGTCGTCCACGGTCTTGCCGGCGGCGGTGGCCTCGGCCTCCATGGCGTCGAAGCCCTTCTTGATGGCGTCCTGGTGGGAGCCGGAGAAGGCGGTGTAGACCAGATCGCCCGCGTAGGGGTGGCGCGGGTGGATCTCCATCTGGTTGCAGTACTCGCTGGTGCGACGGATCTCGTCGATCTGCGAGAAGTCGATCTGCGGGTCGACGCCCTGGGAGAACAGATTCATGCCCAGCGTCACCAGGTCGACGTTGCCGGTGCGCTCGCCCTGCCCGAACAGACAGCCCTCGATGCGGTCGGCGCCCGCCATGATCGCCAGCTCGGCGGCGGCGACCGCGGTGCCCCGGTCGTTGTGCGGGTGCACGGACAGGCATACGTGCTCGCGGCGGGAGAGGTTGCGCGACATCCACTCGAAGCGGTCCGCGTGCGTGGACGGCGTCGAACGCTCCACCGTGGCGGGCAGGTTCAGGATGATCTCGCGGCCCTCCTCGGGCTGCCAGACGTCACAGACCGCCTCACAGACCTCCAGGGCGAAGTCCAGCTCGGTGTCGGTGAAGATCTCCGGGCTGTACTGGTAGCCGAAGATCGTCTCGTCGCCGAGGATCTTGTCGGCGTACTCCATGACCAGCCGGGTGCCGTCCACCGCGATCTGCTTGACCTGCTCCTTCGAGCCGCGGAAGACGACGCGGCGGAAGGTGGGCGCGGTGGCGTTGTACAGGTGCACCGTGGCGCGGTGGGCGCCGCGCAGCGACTCGACGGTGCGCTCGATCAGCTCCTCGCGGGCCTGCGTCAGGACGGAGATCGTCACGTCCTCGGGGATCGCGCCCTCTTCGATGATCGAGCGGACGAACGCGAAGTCCGTCTCGCCGGAGGACGGGAAGCCGACCTCGATCTCCTTGTAGCCCATGCGCACCAGCAGGTCGAACATCTCGCGCTTGCGGGCGGGGGACATCGGGTCGATCAGCGCCTGGTTGCCGTCCCGCAGGTCGGTGGAGAGCCAGCGGGGTGCGACGGTGATGCGGTTGTCCGGCCAGGTGCGGTCGGGAATGTCCACCGCTTCGTAGCGGGAGTACTTGTGGACCGGCATCCCGGAGGGCTGCTGCAGCTGCGTGGCGTTGGTGACCGGGGTACGGCGGCCGACGGCATGACCTGCGGGGCTCGACGGATTCGTCATGGTGCGTAGGGCTCCTCGTATGTCCGCTGGGGGTCCCCCTGCTCCAGAAGAGCCAGGGAGAGGCCGACGGGGCGACAGATCGCAGCACCGAACTCCGCGGGGAGGGGGTCGGCCTACGACTACAGGCCCTCGCCGCGGCAGCTAAGGAGAAGCAGCCCGAAACGCATGATGCACAGCACCCTAGCCGAGGTACGCCCTGTCCGGCGGTCGCGTATCAGTATGCGGGACCGGACGGACGTTGTGGCTTAAATGCGACCAACCACACTTTTACGGGAATCTTGGACGCGGGCAGTGACAGCCGCATTACACAGTGCCACCGTTTGTGCATGGACCTCAACGACGCGCAGTCAGATCCCGCCACCTGCCACACGCCCGTCTTCTGCACGATCATCCCGCCGCACATCCTCGACAACCTGGCCCAGTCGGACGACCCCGAGCGGCACGAGCCCGCCCGCCGCACCCTGGAGCACGACTACGCACGGCGCACCGAGCGCCGCGCGATCGCCGCCCGCGGCGGCCTCACCCCCGGCGAGCCCGGCGCCGACGCCGACAAGCCCAACCGCACCATCTACGACGCCCGGCACCACGAGGACCTGCCCGGCAAGAAGGTCCGCAGCGAGTCCGACGGCCCCTCCAAGGACGCCTCCGTCAACCGCGCCCACGCCGGTCTGGGCGCCACCTTCGAGCTCTACCTCAAGGTCTACGGCCGCAAGTCGATCGACGGCGCCGGCCTGCCGCTCAACGCGACCGTCCACTACGGCCGGCGGTACGACAACGCCTTCTGGGACGGCGAGCGGATGGTCTTCGGCGACGGCGACAACGACCTGTTCAAGGACTTCACCATTCCCGTCGACGTGATCGGCCACGAGCTCACCCACGGGGTCACCCAGTACACCGCCAACCTCGACTACCAGGGCCAGTCCGGCGCCCTCAACGAGTCGGTGTCGGACGTCTTCGGCGTGCTGATCAAGCAGTACGCCCTGGGCCACACCGCCGACCAGGCGGACTGGCTGATCGGCGCCGACCTGCTCGGCCCGAACGTCACCGGCAAGGCCCTGCGCTCGATGAAGGCCCCGGGCACCGCCTACGACGACGACGTCCTGGGCAAGGACCCGCAGCCCGCCGCCATGAAGGACTACGTCAAGACGACCGACGACAACGGCGGCGTGCACATCAACTCCGGCATCCCCAACCACGCCTTCTACCTCGCCGCCACCGCCATCGGCGGCAAGGCCTGGGAGCGCGCCGGACAGATCTGGTACGACGTCCTGACCGGCGGCGAGCTCGGCAAGACCGCCACGTTCGCCGACTTCGCCGCCCTCACGATCAAGGCCGCCCAGGCCCGCTTCGGCACCGGCGCCGAGCACGAGGCGATGGTCAAGGCCTGGACGCAGGTCGGCATCACCGCGAAGTAGCGCCGGCACGGTGCGCGGGGCGGGATTCGACAGCGTCTTCCGCCCCGCGCACGATTACCGTGGCCTTACGGGGTAGGAGTCCGTCGAAGACGTCGGAGGAGCCGTTATGCGCATTCACGTCCATCGCACCGGAGGCTTTGCGGGCGTCGACCGCCGCGCCGAGATCGACACCTCGGGCCGCGCCGACGCCGACGACTGGAAGACCCTGGCCACCCAGGCCGTCGCCACCGCCCGCACCGAACCCCCCGTAGGGGTCCCGGACGGCTTCAGCTACCAGATCACGGTCGACGGCCGGACGGTCTACTGCTCCGACCCGCGCCTCACGAAGGAACAGCGCTCCCTGATCACGAAGGTGATGAAGGAAGGGGCGTAGCCCCCCGGGGAGCTTCACAGGGCCGCATCGGGGTCAACTCCCGTGTGCCACCGCCCCCTTGACACCGTTACCGCCGGTTACAAAGATCCGGCTCATGACGACCGAAACGGTGCCCGGAGCCCTGCCCCGCTTCCCCCGTGACTTCGTGTGGGGGGTATCCACGTCCGCGCCGCAGATCGAGGGGGCGGTGGCGGACGGCGGGCGGGGACGGTCCGTGTGGGATGTGTTCGCGGCGGAGGACGGGCGGATCAAGGACGGGTCGGATCCGCGGGTGGCGACCGGGCACTACCACCGGTACCGCGAGGACGTGGGGCTGCTGGCCGAGCTGGGGGTCGGGGCGTACCGCTTCTCGGTGGCCTGGCCGCGGGTGGTGCCGGACGGGCGCGGGGCGGTCAGCGCGGCCGGGCTGGACTTCTACGACCGGCTGGTGGACGCGCTGCTGGCGGCGGGCGTCGCACCGGTGCCGACGCTGTTCCACTGGGACACCCCGCAGGCGCTGGAGGACGGCGGCGGGTGGCTGGTCCGGGAGACCGCCGAGCGGTTCGCGGCGTACGCGGACGTCGTGGCGGAGCGGCTCGGGGACCGGGTGGAGCGGTGGATCACGCTCAACGAACCGGCCGAAGTGACCTTGCTGGGCTACGGCTTGGGACAGCACGCGCCGGGGCGGCAGCTGCTCTTCGACGCACTGCCGGCGGCTCACCACCAGCTGCTCGGGCACGGTCTGGCCGTCCAGGCGCTGCGGGCCCGTGGGGCGACGGACATCGGGATCGCCAATTCGCACGGGCCGACGTGGACGGCGAGCGCGTCGGAGGCGGACCGGGCCGCGGCCGACCTCTACGACCTGCTGCTGAACCGGCTGTTCGCGGAACCGGTGCTGCTGGGGCGGTATCCGGACGAGGCGCTGGCGGCGCTGCTGCCGGGGCCGGTCGCCGACGATCTGAAGGTGATCGCGGAGCCGCTGGACTGGTACGGGATCAACTACTACCAGCCGACGCTGGTGGGCGCCCCCGGGGCGGACGGGGCGGGGGCGGCCGACTTCGGCGGGATACGGCTGCCGCCCGAGCTGCCCTTCGCTCCGCAGGAGATCGAGGGCTATCCGCGGACCGACTTCGGCTGGCCGGTGGTGCCGGAGGCGCTCACCGAGCTGCTGCTGTCGTTCCAGGAGCGGTACGGCGACCGGCTGCCGCCCGTCGTGATCACCGAGAACGGGTGCTCGTACGAGGGCATCGACGACGCGGAGCGGATCGCGTTCCTGGACGGGCATCTGCGGGCACTGCACAAGGCGATGGCGGCCGGGGCCGACGTCCGGGGCTATTTCGTCTGGTCGCTGATGGACAACTTCGAGTGGGCGGAGGGCTTCGCCCGGCGGTTCGGGCTGGTGCACGTGGACTACGCGACGCTGGAGCGGACGCCCAAGGCGTCCTTCCGCTGGCTGCGTGACGCCCTCCGGGACCAGGCCCGGGGATGAGCCGCGCCACGGCTCCGGAGGCGCTCACGGAGCCGACGGAGCCGGCCGGGCGCGGCTGGACCGCCGCGCTGTCGCTGGCCAACGGGGCGATCTGGGTCGGGTGGTACGGGCCGCTGCAGATCCTGCTCGCCCTCCAGGCCGCGGAACTCGCGCCGCCGGGCACCGCGAAGGAGTCGGTGCTGGCGTGGGTGACGGGGGCCGGGGCCGTCGTCTCGATGGTGGCCAACCCGCTGTTCGGGGCGCTGTCGGACCGTACGGCGTCGCGGTTCGGGCGGCGCACGCCCTGGATCGTGGCGGGCGCGCTGGGCGGGGCCGGTGCGCTGGTGCTGCTGGCCGGGGCGGGCACGGTGCCGGCGATGGCGCTGGGGTGGTGTCTGGTGCAGCTCACCCTCAACGCGGCGTTCGCGGCGGTCACGGCGGCGGTGCCGGACCGGGTGCCGCACCGGCAGCGCGGGGCGGTGGGCGGCTGGGTGGGGGCCGCGCAGATCCTCGGGGTGGTGGCCGGCACGGGGCTGGCGACGGTCGCGGGCGGGGTGGCCGGGGGCTATCTGGCCTGTGCCGGTTTCGCGGTGCTGGGCGTGCTGCCGTATGTGCTGCTGCACCGGGACCCGGTGCTGCCGGCCGGGCGGCGGCCGGTGCGCGGCGTACGGGCGCTGCTCGCCGGGTTCCGGCTCAGCCCGCGCCGCCACCCCGATCTGGCGTGGGCCTGGCTGACCCGGTTCCTGGTCAACCTCGGCAACGCGCTGGCCCTGCTCTACCTGCTCTATTACCTGCGGGACGTGCTGCACCGGCCGGACCCGGACGGCGGGGTGCTGGTGCTGACCGCGGTCAACGCCGTGACCCTGCTCGGCACGGTCGTCGTCGGGGGCCTCTGGTCGGACCGGGTGGGGCGGCGGCAGCCGTTCGTGCTGTGGGCGGGGGTGCTGATGACGGTGGCGACGGGACTGCTGGCCGGGTGGCAGACCTGGCCGGGGGCGCTGTGCGCCGCGGCGCTGCTCGGGGTCGGCTTCGGCGTCTTCACCTCCGTCGACTTCGCGCTGATGACGGAGGTGCTGCCGGCCGCCGCCGACCGCGGCAAGGACCTCGGCGTCATCAACATCGCCAACGCGCTGCCGCAGGTGGCCGCCCCGGTGCTGGCCGCCCCGATCGTGCAGTACCTCGGCGGCTACCGGGTGCTGTACGGCGTCGCGGCGGCCGTCGGGCTGCTGGGGGCGCTGCTGGTGCGCAGGATCCGGGGCGTGGCGTAGGGCGCGGGCGCCGGGCGTGAGCGTCGGGCCCGGCCCGCGGGGCGCCGGCCCCGGAGCGGGCTCAGAAGCCCAGCTTGCGCAGCTGCTTCGGGTCGCGCTGCCAGTCCTTGGCGACCTTGACGTGCAGATCCAGGAAGACCGGCGTGCCCAGCAGCGCTTCGATGTGCTTGCGGGACTTCATACCGACCTCCTTGAGCCGCTTGCCCTTGGGGCCGATGATGATGCCCTTCTGGCTGGGGCGCTCGATGTAGACGTTGGCGTGGATGTCGAGCAGCGGCTTGTCGGCGGGGCGGTCCTGGCGCGGCAGCATCTCCTCGACGACCACCGCGATGGAGTGCGGCAGCTCGTCGCGGACGCCCTCCAGCGCGGCCTCCCGGATCAGCTCGGCGACCATGACCTGCTCGGGCTCATCGGTGAGATCGCCCTCGGGGTAGAGCGGCGGGCTCTCCGGGAGCATCGGGACCAGCAGGTCCGCGAGCAGGGACACCTGGGCGTCGCCCACCGCCGAGACCGGGATGATCTCCGCCCATTCGATGCCCAGCTCCTTGCCGAGCTGGTCGATGGCGATCAGCTGGGCGGCCAGCGCCTTGTTGTCGACCAGGTCGGTCTTGGTGACGATGGCGACCTTGGGGGTCTTCTTGATGTCGGCCAGCTCACCGGCGATGTAGCGGTCGCCGGGGCCGATCTTCTGGTCCGCGGGCAGGCAGAAGCCGATCACATCGACCTCGGACCAGGTGGTGCGGACCACGTCGTTGAGCCGCTCACCCAGCAGGGTGCGGGGCTTGTGCAGACCCGGGGTGTCGACCAGGACCAGCTGGGCCTCGGGGCGGTGCACGATGCCGCGGACGGTGTGGCGGGTGGTCTGCGGGCGGTTGGAGGTGATGGCCACCTTCGTACCGACGAGCGCGTTCGTCAGGGTCGACTTGCCCGCGTTGGGACGGCCGACGAAGCAGGCGAAGCCCGCGCGGTGCGGGGCGGAGGACTCGGTACGAACGCTCATGGCGCCCATTCTCCCCGATCCCGGGCGCGCCTCCGACCATCCCTGCCCGGAGCCGGCCGGGTGCGGGCGCGGACGGCGCGGGGCGGCCCTCCGGTCCCGGCGGGCCGCCCCGTACGCCGTCGTGCGGCCGCCGTCGAGCGGGCGGCCCGGCTCAGGCCGGCGTCCCGCCCGCCGGGACCGTGCTGCGCAGGGCGCCGTCGAGGCCCGCGACCAGCACCGGCGTATCGGGGCCGCCGAGGTCCCGTACGGCCGCACGGTCCGCGTCGGCCGCGCTCCCGGCGTCGGTGACCACGGCCGCGGCCTCCAGGGACGTGGCCCCGCTCGCGACGGCCATCGCGACGGCCGTCTGGAGCGCGCTGAGCTTCAGCGAGTCCAGGGCGACGGTGCCGGCGACATAGGTGCGGCCGGTCTCGTCGCGGACGGCGGCGCCCTCCGGCACGCCGTTACGGGCCCGCGCCGAACGCGCGAGCGTGATGATCTTGCGGTCTTCGGGGTCCAGCGGTGCGGCTTCGCTCATACGGGCGAGCATATGCGGGGCGGCGCCGGACGGGGCAAGGGGCGGCGGGGCCCGACCGGCCCCGGCGGGCGTCAGCCCGCGACCGAGGACATCCCGCCGCGCCGCCCCTCCGGAGAGGTGAGCCACTCCAGCCTGGCCGCGGTGTCCGTCTCCGGACGCGGGTTGTGCAGCACGATATTGAGATCGGGCCGGACCGGAATCCGCAGCTGGGTGGTCTCGAAGAGCAGGGCGCCGACGAGCGGATGGTCCAGCTCCTTGTGGAGCGTCCCGCCGTCCTGCACATCGCCGCGCCCCCACAGCTCGGCGAACTCCGCGCTGAGCGCCGAGGCCTCCCGGACCACCTCGTCGAAGCCCTCGTCACCGGGCCGCGCCGACCACGCGGCCCGGTACTGCGCCACGAGCGAGGGGGCGTTCGCCTCCCAACTCGCCGCCCGCGCACGGTAGACGGGGTCGGTGAAGAAGGCGATCAGGCAGTTCGTCGAGACTCCGGGGCGGCCGTGGCCGAGCACCAGCCCCGCCGCGTCGTTGTGGGCGACGAGGTTCCAGTAGGGGTCCATGATGTGCGCCGGGTACGGCATCCAGGCGTCGATCAGCCGCTGCAGGCCGGCGCAGACCTCGGTGTCGCCCAGCTCCTCGGCGTCCTGCCGCAGCGGTGGGTTCAGCCCGGCCAGGACGTACAGATGCCGGCGCTCGGCGCCGCTGAGCCGCAGCACCCGGGCGACCGCGTCCAGCACCTGCGGCGAGACGGTGATGTCGCGGCCCTGCTCCAGCCACTGGTACCAGGAGGCGCCGACCCCGGCGAGGACGGCGACCTCCTCGCGGCGCAGACCCGGAGTGCGGCGCCGGCCGCCGTCGGGCAGCCCCGCCTCGGCCGGGGTGACCCGGGCACGGCGGCTCCGGAGGAAGTCACGCAGTTCCTGGCGCCGGCGCGCGGTGCCCCCGGTCGCGGTGTTCAAGGCCACGTGTCTCCCCCTGTCGGCGTGGCTGGTGGTGCGGACACCACGATAAGTTCCCGCTCCCCACGCGGTCTTCCGGGGCCGCAGCCTCGTTCCATGCCGACAACCGACACCGTTCCCGCCTCCGGCACCCCGGAGGCCGGCCCCACAACGGCCGCCGCCCCGCGCCCCGTTCCCGGCTCCGCGCCGGCCGCCGCCCCGGCCGGCCCGCGGCTGACCGGCCGCGCCAGGCTCATCCTGCTGCTCCTGTGCGGCGCGCAGTTCGTCATCGCCCTCGACTTCTCCATCCTGAACGTGGCGCTGCCCGTGCTCGGCCGGGACCTGGGGATGGACCAGGCCGACCTGCAGTGGGCGGTCACCGCGTTCGCCCTGCCCTCCGGCGGCTTCCTGCTGCTGTTCGGCCGGATCGCCGATCTCTACGGGCGGCGCCGGCTGTTCCTCATCGGGCTCGGGCTGTTCACCGCGGCCTCGGTGCTGGCCGCGCTGGCCTGGTCCCCCGCGGTCTTCCTGGCCGCGCGGGCGCTCCAGGGCCTGGGCGCGGCGGTCATCGTGCCCACCGGGATGTCGCTGCTCACCACCACCTTCGCCGAGGGCCCGCAGCGCGAACGCGCGCTGGGCATCAGCGGCACCGTGCTCTCGACGGGCTTCACCATCGGCATGGTGCTGGGCGGGGTGATGACCGACGGGCTGGGCTGGCGCTCCACCATGGGACTGCTGTCCGTGGCCGGGGTGGCGGTCCTGGCGGCGGCACCGCTGCTGCTGACCGAGTCGCGGCATCCGCAGCGGCCGCGGATCGACGTACCCGGCGCGGTCACCGTCACCGGCGGGCTGCTGTCGCTGATCTACGCCCTGTCGACCGCCGCCGAGCAGGGCTTCGGCCGCCCGGACGTGCTGGTCACGCTGCTCGCGGGCGTGGCGCTGCTGGCCGCGTTCGTGCGGGTGGAGTCGCGGGCCGCGCAGCCTCTGGTGTCGCTGCCGATGCTGCGCCGCCGCACCGTCGCCTGGGGCAATCTGGCGGGCCTGACGACCTTCGCGATGATGAGCGCCGTCATCTTCCTGCTGACGCTCTACCTCCAGGAGGTGCTGCGGCTGTCCGCGTTCCGTACCGGGCTGGTCTTCGGGGTGCAGGGCGTGGTCTCGGCGTTCGCCGGTCTCGTCGCGCCGAAGGTCATCGCCCGGCTCGGCGCCCGCCGCACCCTGCTGACCGGGCTGCTGCTCCAGGCGGGCTTCACGGCCGCGCTGCTGGGGCTGGGCACCGGCGCGGGGATGTGGCTGGCCCTGACCGGGGTGACGCTGGGCAGCCTCGGCCATCTGTGGGCGATCATCGCCTACGGCGTGACCGCCACCTCGGGTGTGCCGGACGACGAACAGGGCCTGGCCACCGGGCTGGTCAGCAGCTCGCAGCAGGTCGGCATCACCGTCGGCATCCCGCTGCTGAGCGCGGTCGCCTCGGCGCGGATCGCCGCGCTGCGGGCGGACGGCAGCGGCTTCGCCGAGGCCACGCTCGGCGGTATCAAGCTGGGACTGGGCCTGGACGCGGCGCTGGTGGCGGCGATCGCGCTGCTGGTGGCGGCGGGGCTGCGGACGGCCCGGACGGCGGTGCGCCGCGGCTGAGGGAGCAGGCCCGGGAAGAAGGCCTGGAAAAAGGTGGTTGCCCCGGTCCCCCGCTCCGGGGCAACCTGCGCTACAGGATTTCTCACGCATTGCGGCCGCGACTGCGACCGCTCGAAGATCTTTCCATGGCGCCCACCATGGAATCCAGTTTCCCCGGATATGGCTTTCAGAACATTTCTGCTGCACTGGAGATAAGTAGCCGCGCGGAGCGCGACAGCGGGAAATATTCCCGGAATCAACAGTAATTACGCAGCTAATTCCCCGGATGTTCAGCCGGCCGAGCGGCCGCCCGCCGAAGACTCCTCCGCGGCGCTCGCGCCCGCCGGCCGCACCGGCTCGCACAGCACTGTAATGATCTTGTTCCGGCGGCCGCCCGGTGACTCCGCGGTCAGCCGCAGCGCCTTCAGCCCCGGGTCGGAGGCGTCGTCGGAGACATCGACCTCGGCGGTGGCACCGGCGATCGGGACCCGGCCGAGGAGCTTGGCGAGCAGGCCGCCGACCGTTTCGACGTCCTCGTCGTCCAGCTCGGCGAGACCGTACAGCTCACCGAGGTCGCCGATGTCCAGCCGGGAGGTGACGCGATAGCGGCCGTCGCCGAGATCCTCGACGGGTGGCAGTTCCCGGTCGTATTCATCGGTGATCTCGCCGACGATCTCTTCCAGAATGTCCTCGATCGTGACAATACCGGCGGTGCCACCATATTCATCGATCACCACCGCGACATGATTACGGTCCTGCTGCATTTCGCGCAGCAGATCACCGGCATTCTTGGTGTCGGGGACGAATACGGCCGGGCGCATGGCCGTGGAGACCAGCTCGGACTCGGCGTCCCGGCTGATGTGCACCTTCCGGGCCAGGTCCTTGAGGTAGACCACGCCGACGATGTCGTCCTCGTTCTCACCGGTCACCGGGATACGGGAGAAGCCGGAGCGCAGGGCGAGGGTCAGCGCCTGGCGGATGGTCTTGAACCGCTCGACGGCGATCAGGTCCGTGCGCGGCACCATCACCTCGCGGACGAGGGTGTCGCCGAGCTGGAAGACGGAGTGCACCATCCGGCGCTCCTCGTCCTCGATCAGCGACTCCTTCTCCGCGAGGTCCACCAGGGAGCGCAGCTCGGCCTCGGAGGCGAACGGGCCCTTGCGGAAGCCCTTGCCGGGAGTGAGGGCGTTGCCGAGGAGGATCAGCAGCTGCGGGACCGGGCCCATGATGCGGGCCAGCGGCAGCAGGACGTAGGCGGCCGCGGTGGCGGTGTTCAGCGGGTGCTGACGGCCGATGGTCCGCGGTGAGACGCCGACGGCGACATAGGAGACCAGCACCATCACGGCGATGGCGACGGTCAGCGCCTCCCAGGTCTCGTCGAAGGAGCGCAGACAGGCGTACGTCACCAGGACCCCGGCGGCCATCTCGCAGCCGACCCGCACCAGCAGGGCGACATTGAGGTAGCGGGTGGGGTCGGCGGCGACCTGGGCGAGCCTGGCGCTGCCGCGGCGCCCGGAGCGGACGGCTTCCTCGGCCCGGAAACTGGTCGTCCGGGCGAGGCCGGCCTCCGCGCAGGCGGCGAGCCAGGCGATCACGACGAGCAGGACCGCGACCGCGATCAGCTGAGTGGTCATCGGGCTGTCCCGTCAGGTCACGGTGGGGGCCGGGGAGGGACCGGTGAGCCCCTGCTCGGCGCGCCAGCCGTCGACGATCGCCGCCTGCAGGCCGAACATCTCGGCCCGCTCGTCCGGCTCCTCGTGGTCGTAGCCGAGGAGGTGGAGCACGCCGTGGACGGTGAGCAGCTGGAGCTCCTCGTCCATGCTGTGCCCGGTCGGCGCCTCCTCACCCTGCTTCTTGGCGACCTCCGGGCAGAGCACGATGTCACCGAGGAGGCCCTGCGGCGGCTCCTCGTCGTCCTTGGCCGGCGGGCGCAGCTCGTCCATCGGGAAGGACATGACATCGGTCGGTCCCGGCAGGTCCATCCACTGGAGGTGGAGCTGCTCCATGGCCTCGGCGTCCACGACGATCACGGACAGCTCGGAGAGCGGGTGGATACGCATCCGGGCGACGGCGTAGCGGGCGACATCCAGGATGGCCTGCTCGTCGATCTCGGTGCCGGACTCGTTGTTGACGTCGATGGACATGAGGGAGGTGCTTCTCGCTTCTCGGGCCCGGCCCGATGGTTGCTGGGACCGCGGGGCGCGCGGCCCCGGCCGGCCGGGGCGGCCGGCCGGCGGACTCACGCGCCGTTGCGGCTGTCGTACTTCTCGTAGGCGTCGACGATACGGCCGACGAGCTTGTGCCGGACCACGTCCTGGCTGGTGAGCAGGGAGAAATGCACATCGTCGACGCCGTCCAGGATCTCCCGGACCTGGCGCAGACCGCTCTTGGTGCCGCCCGGGAGGTCGACCTGGGTGACATCGCCGGTGATGACGATCTTCGAGTCGAAGCCGAGGCGGGTGAGGAACATCTTCATCTGCTCGGGGTTCGTGTTCTGCGCCTCGTCGAGAATGATGAAGGCGTCATTCAGCGTACGGCCGCGCATGTACGCCAGCGGCGCGACTTCGATCGTTCCGGCGGCCATCAGGCGCGGGATGGAGTCGGGGTCGAGCATGTCGTGGAGCGCGTCGTAGAGCGGGCGCAGATAGGGGTCGATCTTCTCGTAGAGCGTGCCGGGCAGGAAGCCGAGCCGCTCACCGGCCTCGACCGCGGGGCGGGTCAGGATGATGCGGTTGACCTGCTTGGCCTGGAGCGCCTGGACGGCCTTGGCCATGGCGAGGTAGGTCTTGCCGGTGCCGGCCGGGCCGATGCCGAAGACGACGGTGTGCTCGTCGATGGCGTCGACATAGCGCTTCTGGTTGAGCGTCTTGGGCCGGATCGTGCGACCACGGTTGGAAAGGATGTTCTGGGTGAGCACCTCGGCGGGCGTCTCGCTCGCCGCGCCCTCGCCGTCCTCCGCCGCGCGGAGCATGGCGATGGACCGTTCCACTGCGTCCTCCGTCATCGGTTGTCCGGTGCGGAGCACCAGCATCATCTCGTCGAAAAGGCGCTGGACGAGAGCCACTTCCCGGGCGTCGCCGACGGCGCTGACTTCGTTGCCCCGGACGTGGATGTCGGTCGCCGGGAAGGCTTTTTCGATCACGCGCAGTAGGGAGTCACCGGATCCCAGGACCGTCACCATCGGGTGCTTGGCCGGGACGGTGAACTGGGCGCGCGCCTGCGGTTGCGTGGGTGTCTGAGTCATAAGGCGGCTCGGTGGCCTGCTCAACCCCCATCCTTTGCTAATAAGAGGTGCCTGCCTGCACTCGACTCCTTGGGATACAAGAGTACGACGGAGCGCTGACAGGCCCGAGGGCTTTTCCCGCCGGGGCCCCGGGCCGGGCGGCGGGGGCGCGCTCCCGGCCCGGCGGGACGCCCCGCACCTCAGGCCGGGCGGCGGAAGCCGATCGTGGGGACGGCGCGGGCCAGCGGTGCGGGCCGGTACGCCGCGGGCAGCACCTCGTCCAGAAAGGCGTAGCGGCGGCGCAGCGCCCCCGGCGCGCCCGCCTCATAGGCCCGTGCCTGCTGCCACCAGGCGGCGATCTCGGCCCAGCCCGGCGCGGACAGCGAGCCGCCGAACTCCTGCACCGACAGTGCGGCGCACAGGCCCGAGAAGGCGAGCCGGTCGGCCAGCGGCCAGTCGGCCAGGGTGCCGGTGACGAATCCGGCGACGAAGACGTCGCCGGCGCCGGTCGGGTCCAGTGCGTCCACCGCGATCGCGGACACCTCGGCGCACTCGCCGGTCCGCCCGTCCACCGCGTAGGCGCCCTCCGCACCCAGCGTGACCACCGCGAGCGGCACCCGGTCGGCGAGCTTGCGGGCCGCGGCGCGCGGGCAGTCCGTGCGGGTGTAGCGCATCGCCTCCTCGGCGTTGGGCAGGAACGCCTCGCAGTGCTCCAGGTCGGCGAGGTCGGCCGGGTCCCAGCGGCCGCTGTCGTCCCAGCCCACGTCCGCGAAGATGCGGCTGCCGCGGCCCGCCGCACAGCCCAGCCAGGGCTCCCGCCGGCCCGGCACCAGCGAGGCGACGCAGGCACGGGACGGCGGCGGGCAGCCGGGGGCGTGCTTGCCGTCGAAGGCGAAGTCGGGCGGCGGCGCCTCGTGGCCGTGCGACACCATCGTGCGCTCGCCCTCGTACGCCATGGAGACGGTGACCGGGGAGTGCCAGCCGGGGACCGTGCGGGACAGCGCCAGGTCGATGCCCTCGCCCTGTTCGAGCGCCTCCCAGCAGTACTCGCCGTAGTGGTCGTCGCCGAAGGCCGCGGCGAGGGAGGTGCGCAGCCCGAGCCGGGCCAGCGCGGTGGCCATGTTGGCGACGCCGCCGGGGCTGGAGCCCATACCGCGGGCCCAGGACTCGGTGCCGCGGACCGGTGCGGAGTCCAGGCCGGTGAAGATGATGTCCAGGAAGACCGTGCCGGTGAGGTAGACGTCGGTGCGCGGGTCGCCGTCGGCGCGCACGGCTGCCAGCGGGTCGAGGGCGGCGGGCACCACGGCCGGGCCCGCGGGCGGAGGGTCTTCGCGTCGGCTGCTCACCGTGCTCGCTCCTCTCGTATCGGCACGTGCCGCCAGTGTGCCTGATGCTGCGGTACGTTCCGCCCCATGAGGCTCACGATTCTGGGCGGGGGCGGTTTCCGGGTGCCGCTGGTCTACCGCGCCCTGCTGGACGACCCGCGGCGCACGGTCTCCGAGGTGGTGCTGCACGACATCGATCCACGCCGGGTGGCGGTGATCGCCGAGGTCCTGGCGCGGCTGGGGCAGGGGCATCCGGAGCCGGTGCCGGTACGGGTCGCGGACGGTCTGGACGACGCGCTGGCCGGCGCCGGCTTCGTCTTCTCCGCGATCCGGGTGGGCGGCACGGCGGGCCGCATACGGGACGAGCGCATCCCGCTGTCCGAGGGCGTGCTCGGCCAGGAGACGGTCGGCGCGGGTGGTGTCCTCTACGGCCTGCGGACGGTTCCGGTGGCGCTGCACATCGCCGAGCGGACCGCGGCGCTCGCCCCGGACGCCTGGGTCATCAACTTCACCAACCCCGCGGGCATGGTCACCGAGGCGATGTCGCAGGTGCTCGGCGACCGGGTCATCGGGATCTGTGACTCACCGGTGGGCCTGGTCCGCCGGGCGGCGCGGGCGGCCGGCGCCGACCCGGCGGCCGTCGCTGACCCGGCTCGGGCCGGCTACGACTACGTGGGGCTCAACCACCTCGGGTGGCTGCGGTCGTTGACGGTGGACGGCACGGATCTGCTGCCGGGGCTGCTCGCCGACGACGCCGCGCTGGGCTCCTTCGAGGAGGGCCGGCTCTTCGGCGCCGAGTGGCTGCGGACCCTGGGCGCGCTCCCCAACGAGTATCTGCACTACTACTACTTCCGCCGGGAGACCCTCGGCTCCGTACGGGACACCCGGGAGACCCGCGGCGAATTCCTCGACCAGCAGCAGGGCGGCTTCTTCGCGCGGGCCGCGGCGGCCGGCGGCCCGGACGCGGTGTACGCGCTGTGGGAGCGGACCCGGCTGGAGCGCGAGGAGACGTACATGGCGCACAGCCGGGAGGCCGGCGGCGGCTGGCAGCGCGACAGTCATGACCTGGAGGGCGGCGGCTACGACCGGGTGGCGCTGGCGCTGATGCACGGCATCCTGGGCGACAGCCGCACCAGGCTGATCCTCAACGTCCGCAACGGGACGACCGTGCCGCAGCTGGCGCCGGACGCCATCGTGGAGACGGTGTGCGAGGTGAGCGCGCGCGGCGCCCGGCCGCTGCCCTGCGCGCCGCTGCGGGAGGACCAGTTGGGGCTGATGCTCCAGATCAAGGCCGTGGAACGGGCAACCGTGGAAGCCGCCCTGTTCAAGGACCGCACCGCCGCCTTGCGTGCCCTGGCACTGCATCCGCTGGTGGATTCCCCTACGGTGGCCGCCCGCATCCTGGAGCGGGCGGCGGAGGAGGGTGCGGCGACGGGGGAACCCGGGGAGGCGTGAGGCCACGGGCGGCCTCTGCGGCCTCTGCGGCCTCTGCGGCCTCTGCGGCCTCTGCGAGAGCCTGGCGACGGAATGCCCGCCGCAAGGTTTGGTGCCGCATCAGGCGGCGTTTGCCCCGTTCGATGCCATGGTCGAATTCGGGTGCGGGACCTCCTGCCCATGACCATCATGGTGACCATGACGGGATACACCGACGTTCCTGCACGACTGGGTGAGACCGCTCTGCCTGATGGGCGGTTGCTCGGTTGGGCCGAGTGGGGGCCATGGGACGGGGTTCCAGTTCTGTTGTGTCCCGGTGCGGCCACGAGCCGGTGGCTCGGGTTCGGTGCAGGCGTTGTCGAGGCGCTCGGAGTGCGTCTTGTCTCTGTGGATCGTCCCGGGCTCGGTGCCTCGACGCCCGCCCCTGACCGGACCTTCGCCGACTTCACCCGGGATATGCGGCAATTCTGTGTGCTGCGGGGACTGGGGCGCCCTGTTGTGGTCGGGAATTCGCAGGGTGCACCCTTCGCTCTCGCCTGCGCTGCGGAGGGGGTCACCTCTGCACTGGCTGTCGTCTCCGGTGCGGACGAGGTCGCCGCGCCGGAGTTCGCTTCCGTACTGAATGCGGACCTGCGTGGTCTCGTCGAGCGGACTGCGTGCGATCCGGCCCGCGCCGAGGAGTTTTTCGGGGGCTTCACTGCGGAGGCGATGTGGGACATGGTCATGGCCGGGAGCCCCGGGTGCGACCTCGCCGTGTACCAGGATCCTGATTTCGCGGCGCGTTACCGCAGGGCCTTGGACGAGGGATTCGCTCGGGGTGCCGCTGGTTACGCCCGTGACACGGTCCTGGCGATGCGTCAGTGGCCGTTCGCCCTCGACGAGATCGCTGTCCCGGTCGACATCTGGTACGGCGAGCGGGACACCAGCCACTCGCCCGATAACGGAGCACTGCTCGCTGCCCGTGTGCCCGGTGCTCATCACCACGTCGTGCCGGGGGTCGGCGGCGCCCTGCTGTGGACACATGCCCAGTCGATCCTCACCTGCCTCCTCGAAAGGGCGATCACGGACCAGTAGATGCCCGGTCCGTGGCCGGGTCGGTCGCGAGACGTGCACATGCCGGACAGCGATCCGCGTCAAGCGGTGCGGGCGGCTGAGCACCAGCCGCGGAATACCCTCCGCCCCCGCCGCGTTGTGGCCCGCAAGGGGCGCCGACAACCCTTACGGGATGCCGGCGCCCCTGCCCTAGTGGCCGCCCGCGGCCCCGCGGCCCCGTGGCCGCTCCGGCCCCCGCTCCTCAGTGGCCCCGCTTGATCCACTCCTCCAGGTGGGGAGCCTCCGCGCCGATCGTCGTCGGGTCGCCGTGTCCGGTGCGGACCTGGGTGTCCGGTGGCAGGGTCAGCAGCCGGTCCCGGATCGAGGTGACGATCGTGGGGAAGTCCGAGAAGGAGCGGCCGGTGGCGCCGGGACCGCCCTGGAAGAGGGTGTCGCCGGTGAAGACGGTGCCCAGGTCGGGCGCGTGGAGGCAGACCGCGCCGGGCGCGTGGCCGGGGGTGTGCAGCACGGTCAGGTCGGTACCGGCGATGGTCAGCACCTGGCCGTCCGCCAGCTCCGCGTCCGGTGGGGTGCCCGGGTGGGTCATCTGCCACAACGGCAGGTCGGCGGGGTGCAGATGAATCCGGGCGCCGGTACGGGAGGCCAGCGCCGGGGCCGCGTCGATGTGGTCATTGTGGCCGTGGGTGCAGATGATCGCGCGCAGCGTCCGGCCGCCCAGGGCCGCGACGATGGCGTCGGCGTCATGGGCGGCGTCGATGACGATCGCCTCGTCGTCGTCGCCGACGATCCAGACGTTGTTGTCGACGTCCCAGGTGCCGCCGTCGAGGGAGAAGGTTCCCGAGGTGACCAGGTGGTCGATGCGGACCGCCATCAGAGCGTCACCACCGAACGCAGCACGTCGCCGGCGTGCATCCGCGCGAACGCCTGCTCCACGTCCTCGATGCCGATGGTCTCGGTGACGAACGCGCCCAGGTCGATCCGGCCCTGGAGATGCAGGTCGACCAGCATCGGGAAGTCACGGGAGGGCAGACAGTCGCCGTACCAGGAGGACTTGAGGGCGCCGCCGCGGCCGAAGACGTCCAGGAGGGGGAGTTCCAGGGTCATGTCCGGGGTGGGGACGCCCACCAGGACGACGGTCCCGGCCAGGTCGCGGGCGTGGAACGCCTGCCGGTAGGTCTCCGGGCGGCCGACCGCGTCGATGACGACATCCGCGCCGAAGCCGCCGGTCAGCTCGCGGACCGCCTCGACGGGGTCGGTGGAGCGGGAGTTGACCGTATGGGTGGCGCCCATGGAGCGCGCGGTGTCCAGTTTGCGGTCGTCGATGTCCACCGCGATGATCTTGGACGCGCCGGCCAGCCGGGAGCCCATCACGGCCGCGTCGCCGACGCCGCCGCAGCCGATGACCGCGACCGCGTCGCCGCGGGCGACGTTGCCGGTGTTGAGGGCGGCGCCGATGCCCGCCATCACGCCGCAGCCCAGCAGGCCGGCCGCGGTGGGCGCGATCTCGGGGTTGACCTTGGTGCACTGTCCGGCGGCGACCAGCGTCTTGTCGGCGAAGGCGCCGATTCCCAGCGCGGGGCTCAGCTCCGTACCGTCCTTCAGCGTCATCTTCTGCCGGGCGTTATGGGTGTCGAAGCAGTACTGCGGGCGCCCGCGCAGACAGGCACGGCACTGGCCGCACACCGCCCGCCAGTTGAGGATGACGAAGTCGCCGGGCGCCACATCGGTGACGCCGGAGCCGGCCGACTCCACCACGCCGGCCGCCTCGTGCCCGAGCAGGAACGGGAAGTCGTCGTTGATGCCGCCCTGCTTGTAGTGCAGGTCGGTGTGGCACACCCCGCACGCCTGGATCTTCACCACGGCCTCGCCGGGACCCGGGTCCGGCACCAGGATGGTCTCCAGCCGGACCGGTTCGTTCTTCCCCGGCGCGATCACGCCGCGCACTTCCTGTGCCATCGGGACAGCCCCTTTCAAAGATCACGTACGGGACCACTGTGGCGCACCGCCACTGAGCCGTGCCTCACCGTACGCGCGCCGGGCCACCGCGCACAGGACCACGGCCGGGTCCGTGATCTCAGGCCCGGGGCGCCGGGAACGGGCCGGGCCCACAGGGTGAGCGTCAACAACCGCACCGCTGCGACCTTTTACCAAGGGTTGAATCTGCGCGCGTAGATACGGATGTGAGGCTCTGTTACATCTACTGGGTCCGCTCATGTCTCCCGGAGGAGCCGCGCATGCCCCGTCCCGCCCGTTTCCGCCCCGCCCTCTCCCGGAGGGCCCGGCTCGGCGCCGCGACGGTCGCCGCCCTCGTCGCCGGCACCGCCGTCTTCGGCATCGGCCAGGCGACCGCCGAGCACTCCGTACCGCGCACCGACAAGGAGATCCCCAACCTCACGCAGGTGCAGGACAAGATCAAGGCGTACTACGGCGACACGGTGACGGCGGACGGCGAGCACTACGCCTCTCCGCGCAGCAACTACGCACACCAGGTCCGGGGCATCGAGGCCACGGCGCGCGGCTATCTGTCCAAGGCCCTCGACCGGCACGGCCGGACGGGCAAGGCCAAGCCGGCGATCGTCCTCGACATCGACGACACGACCCTGCTCACCTACAACTACGAGCTCCAGGTCGGCTTCCACTTCACCGAGGAGAGCCAGGACAAGTACCTGGAGCACACCGACATGGATCCGGTCTTCGGCATGGACCGGCTGGTCAACTGGGCGCACGACAAGGGCGCCGAGGTCTTCTTCCTCACCGGCCGCAAGGAGGCGCAGCGCGCCTGGAGCGTCCGCAACCTCAAGAACGTCGGCTACGGCGTGCCCCTGGACAGCCGGCACGTCTACCTGAGGAACAAGGAGCAGCCGCCGCCCTACCTGCCCTGCGGCACCACGTGCACGACCATCGAGTACAAGTCGGGCACCCGCAAGCACATCGAGTCCCTGGGCTACGACATCGTCGCCAACTTCGGGGACCAGTACAGCGACCTGCGCGGCGGTGCCGGGGACCGGACGTTCAAGATGCCCAATCCGATGTACTACCTGCCGTAGGCGGGGCGGTCCGGGGCGGCCGGCCGGTGCCATGAGCCGGGCCGGCCTGCCCCGTGGGAGTCAGTGCCGTTTGGGCAGTGGCACCCGCGAGAGGTCCTGGGCGATGGTCAGTTCTCCGGTGTAGCCCGCCGCGCGGGCCTGCCGCTCGAACTCCGCGGGGTCGGAGTAGCGCTGCGAGAAGTGCGTCAGCACCAGGTGCCGCACCCCGGCGCGGGCGGCCGCTTCGGCGGCCTGCCCGGCGGTCAGATGCCCGTGGTCGACGGCCAGCTGGACGTCCTCGTCCAGGAATGTCGACTCGATGACCAGCATGTCCACCCCCTCCGCGAGGGCGTGCACGCCGTCGCACAGCCGGGTGTCCATGACGAACGCGAACCGCTGGCCGCGCCGCAGCTCGCTCACCTCGTCGAGGGTGACGCCGTTCAGCTCGCCACGCTGTTTGAGCCGTCCGACGTCCGGCCCGGCGATGCCGTGCTCGGCCAGCCGCTCCGGCAGCATCCGGCGGGCGTCCGGCTCCACGAGGCGGTAGCCGTACGACTCGACGGGGTGGGAGAGCCGGCGCGCCTCCAGGACGTAGGACTCCGTGCGGTCCAGTTCGCCGTCGGCGGCGACCGGCCGCTCGATCAGCCGGACCGTCTCCCGGTAGGCGGTGGCGTGGCGCAGCCGGTCGAAGAAGCGCTGCCCGCTGGCCGGGTAGTGGGCGGTGACCGGGTGCGGCACCTGGTCCAGGTTGATCCGCTGGATCACTCCCGCCAGGCCCAGCGAGTGGTCACCGTGGAAGTGGGTGATGCAGATCCGGTTGAGGTCGTGGGCGGCGACCCCGGCGCGCAGCATCTGCCGCTGGGTGCCCTCGCCGGGGTCGAAGAGCAGCCCCTGGCCGTCCCACCGCAGCAGATAGCCGTTGTGGTTGCGGTGCCGGGTGGGCACCTGGCTGGCGGTGCCGAGGACGACCAGTTCGCGTACGGACACGGTCGGTTATCCGGGGGGCCACTGGAGGCCGCGGCCGCCGAGCACGTGCAGGTGGGCGTGGAAGACGGTCTGGCCCGCGCCCGCGCCGGTGTTGAAGACGACCCGGTAGCCCCGGTCCTCGACCTTCTCCTCGGCGGCGACCTCCCGGGACTCCCGCAGTATGTCGGCGACGACCTGCGGTTCGGCGGCGGCGAGGGCCGCGGCGTCCGGGTAGTGCACCTTGGGGATGATCAGGACGTGCGTCGGCGCCTGGGGGTTGATGTCGCGGAAGGCGACGGTGGTCTCCGTCTCCCGGACGATGGTCGCCGGCACCTCCTTCGCCACGATCTTGCAGAACAGGCAGTCGGCCTGCGCTTCTCCCGCCACGGGTGGCTCCTCCCGGTCATCCGTTGCACGCACGGTGCGCACGGCCTCGGATGCTACCGGGCGGGCTCCACGGGGGCGTCCACCCGGCCCGCCCGCGGCGCGGAGGCCGGCCCCGCGGTGGCCGCACCCACGGGTCGGCGGAGCGCCGGGTCCGTGAATCATTAAGCTGAGCGGTGATCCCTTTCGCCCACTACCGGGAGATCTGCACCATGGCAACCACGCGCACCGCCAAGACCCACTGGGAAGGCAACCTCCTGGAGGGCAAGGGCACCGTCGCCCTGGAGTCCTCCAAGGTCGGTACGTACGACGTGAACTGGCCCGCCCGCGCGGAGCAGCCCAACGGCGTCACCAGCCCCGAGGAGCTGATCGCGGCCGCCCACTCCTCCTGCTACTCGATGGCGTTCTCGCACGGCCTGGCGGGCAAGGGCTACACCGTCGCGTCCCTGGACACCCAGGCCGATGTCACCTTCCAGCCCGGTGAGGGCATCACCGGCATCGCGCTGACCGTCAAGGCCAGCGTCCCCGGCCTGTCCGAGGAGGACTTCCAGGCCGCGGCCGAGGACGCCAAGAAGAACTGCCCGGTGAGCCAGGCGCTGGCGGGCGTCAAGAACATCACGCTGGCGGCCGAGCTGATCTGACCGGACGGCCGGGCGGACCGGCTCTCCGTACGTGAACGGCGGTGCGCCGGGCGGCCTGTGAGGGGGCGTCCGGCGCACCGTCGCGTTGTCAGTGGGCTGTGCCAGGATCCTTTTGCCGCGGAACGGTCCGGTGCCGTGCCGCGGACCGCCGCACGCCCGCCCCGCGAAGGGACCTCCGCCCGTGATCCACCGCTCCGCCCCTCATCTCCGTCTGGCACTGCGGCTCGCCGCGCCGGACACCGCCGATGCCCTCGCCGAGCGGCAGCGCCCGGAGCTGCTGGCCGTGCTGTCCGACCGGTTCGGGCTGCCGGAGGAGATGGTGGAGTCGCTGACCGGACCGGGTGGCGCGGCGCTGCGTACCGCGCTGGACGAGGATCCCCAGGCCTTCCTGATACGGGCGGCGGAGACCGGCGATCCGGCGATCGCCCGCGCGGTGTGGCAGGCGCGCTACCGCATCGGCCCGAACAGCACGGGGCGCGGCAGGGACCTGCCGGAGCTGCTGCCGGCGATTCTGCGCGCCGCCGACATCACGGACCCGCGCTGGGGCGCGGAGGACGGCCTCGTCACGCTGCTCCAGGACGAGGCCACCGCCATCGAGCTGCTGCCCGCGCTCACCGGCCCGTTCCCCCAGCTGGTCTCGCACACCCTGGTGCGGCTGGCCCGGTTCCTCCCGATGCCGGTCGCCATCGACGCCGGTATCGCGCTGGTCCAACTCGCCACCGGTGAAGGGCTGCTGGCGTTCGTCCGCGGTGTCGAGCAGCTCCCGGACTTCGATTTCGGGCGCCCGGAGCTGCTGGACCTGATGCGGGAGGCCGCGGCGGCCGCCGATCCGGAGGCGTTCCTGCGGGAGCGGCGGCCGGCCGGTGAGTGGACCGGCCCCGAGGCGCTGAAGGCCCTGCTGCAGGTCCGTGAAGGCAACGGACCGTGGTCGGCACCCGCGGGCCTGGACTGGGAGCTCATCCGGCGTGAGCACGCCCGGCTGCCCTTCGGGACCGGGCCGTCGGGTGGCCGCGGCCGGCGCGACGCCAACCGCCTGATACAGCTGACACGGTGGGAAGGCTGCCCGGACGACCTCCTCATGGAGTGCTTCCGCGCCGACCCCATGACCACCACCCGGGTCGCCACCGCGCTGCCCTTCGAGGCGCTGGTGGGTCCCGAGGCGGCGGCGGGCAAGGTGCCCCTCGACGACGCGCTCGGGAAGGGCATCCGTACGGGCCGGCTGCCGGTGGACCGGGTGCTGGCGGAGGTGAGGCCGGCGGCCGAGGTGCTGAGCGAGCTGCCGTACGACCACGAGCCGACCCGCAAGGCCCTCGCCGGACTGCTCGACCGGCTCGGCACGGACCCGGTCAACTGGCTGACGTGCTACGCCCGGATGGGGCGGGCCCGGGGCAGCGTCGCCGAGCTGATCGAGGACGCCGCCTCGCCCGCGTCCGGCAAGAAGCGCAACACCACCTGGCCGCGCCCCCTGGAGGCGGTGTTCCCGGCCACTCCCCCCGAGGCGTCCCGGGCCGCGTTCCTGAGCATGTTCCAGTGCGCCTCCGAGGAGGCCCAGATCGCCGTCGTACCGCACTTCGACGCGCGGGCCGTCCAGCATCTGCTGGTCCACGGCGATCCGGCGCCGGCCGTCCGGGACGCCGTGGTCGCCGCCCACGGGGTGCCCGCACTGGCCTCACAGGCCGCCACCGGCTCCCTCTCCCCCGAGAAGCTGGCCTACCTCCTCGATCTCGACGAGCCGCAGGTGGACGCCAACCTGTTCTTCCACTGTCGTCTCGACGAGGGGGAGCGGGAGCGGATGCTGGCCGGGCGGCTGCGCGGCGGCGGCACCCGTACGGTCCCCGAGGAGCTGCTCCGTGTCCTGCGGGAGACCAACCTCGGCCACTACCGCCGCCGGCTCGTCGCCGGCCTGGAATCCGGTGACCTGGGCGTGGCGCGCACCATCGCCGAGCGGCTGAACCTCCGCATACCGGCGGCCCGGCTGCGGCTGCTGGTGGCCGTGTGGGAGCGCGGCGGCCCGGACGCGGTGCGCGAGATCCTGGCGCTGGACCGGCTCCCGGTCACCCTCCGACGGCAGACCGAGAAGCTCCTCGCTCTCCCCGACGGTCTGGACCGGCTGCGCGACCGCCTGGCCGCGGAGGAGGCCCCGGAGAAACTGCTGGCGTTCCTCAACAAGGCGCCGGGCTATGGCAACAGCCAGCTGGACAAGCTCACCGGCGAGGGCGTCCCGCTGCCGTGGCCCGAGCTGATCGCGGCGCACCGGTCCGGCGCGCTGACCCCCCGGGCGGCCGAGGACCTCGCCGAGCACCCGGACAGCCCCCGCGAGCTGCTGCTGGCCCTGCTGCCGAACACCCCGGAGGGCGGCCGCTACCACTCCTCGTGGCCCCAGCTCGCCCTCCAGCACGGCACGCTCACCCCGGAGGACGTCCTGACCCACGCAGCGCCCGCACACCGGGGCCTGGCCCTCCTCCGCCGGGAGCTCAACTCCGCGGAGCGGAAGGCCGACCGGCAGGAGCTGCGCGAGCGGGCCGCCGCGCTGGCCGCCGAGCATCTGGGCACCGACCCCGAGGCCTGGGCGGTGTGTCTGCAGCTGCTGCCGACCTTCGCCGGCACCTTCACCGAGCTGTTCGAGACGGCGGCCGCGATCGTGCGGCCGCCGGCCTGAGCCACCGGAGCGTGGGCCGCGGGGCGCTCAGCTCCAGCGGCCCGTGCGCCCCAGCAGCAGCGCGGTGGCCGCGGTGCCCGCCGTGGAGGTGCGCAGCACGGTCGTCCCCAGCCGGTAGGGCTGGGCACCGGCCTCGGCGAAGGCGGTGAGCTCCTCCGGGGAGACCCCGCCTTCCGGGCCGACGACGAGCACGATCCGTCCCTGCGCGGGGAGTTCGGCCGTGGCGAGCGGGCTGCTGCCCTCCTCGTGGAGGACGGCCGCGAAGTCGGCGTCGGCGAGCAGCGCGGCCACCTGCCTGGTCGTCAGCGGGTCCGCGACCTCGGGGAAGATCAGCCGGCGGGACTGCTTGCCCGCCTCGCGGGCGGTGGCGCGCCATTTGCCCAGCGACTTGGCGGCCCGCTCGCCCTTCCACTGGGTGACGCAACGCGCCGCCGGCCAGGGCACGATGGCGTCCACGCCGGTCTCGGTCATCGTCTCGACGGCCAGCTCCCCGCGGTCGCCCTTGGGCAGCGCCTGGACGACGGTGATCGTGGGGCTGGGCGGCTCCTCGGTGCGCAGCCCGGTGACCGCGACGGTGAGCCGGTCCTTGCCCTCGACGGCGGCGACCGTGCCCTGGGCGCCAGTGCCGTGACCGTCCGTCAGAACGACCTCCTCGCCGGTCCGCAGCCGGCGCACCGACACCGCGTGCCGGCCCTCGGGGCCGTCCAGGGTCAGCGTGCCGCCGGCCCGTACGTCCGCGAGGGACTCGACGAGGAAGACCGGGGCGGTCATGCGGCACCGCCGGAGGCGGGGAGGCTCAACGCGGCGCGTGCGGCGTCCAGTTCGGCCGCCAGCACCTCCACCAGCTGCCGGGCGGGCAGCTCCCGCGCCAGCCGGTGCCCCTGGCCCGCCCACAGGTTCATGCCCTGGGCGTCGCCCGCCTTGGCCGCGGCCTTGCGGACGGTGGAGGTGAGGTAGTGGACAGCCGGGTAGGCGGCCGGGGCGTACGGGCCGTGCTCGCGCATGAAGCGGTTCACCAGCCCGCGGGCCGGCCGTCCGGAGAACGCCCGGGTCAACTCCGTATGGGTGAACAGGGGGTTGGTCAGTGCCTGCTTGTGCAGCGGGTTGGCGCCCGACTCCGGGGTGGCGAGGAAGGCGGTGCCCAGCTGCGCCATGCTCGCCCCGGCGGCCAGCACCGCCGCGATCTGCGCACCGCGCATCAGCCCGCCCGCGGCGATCAGCGGGATCTGTACGGCCTCCCGGATCTGGCCGAGCGCCGCCAGCAGCCCCAGCCCGGCCCCGGTCCCGTCCGCGTGCGGATCGTCCCGGTGGGTGCCCTGGTGGCCGCCGGCCTCAACACCCTGCACACACACCGCGTCCGCGCCCGACCACTGCGCGGCCTGCGCCTCGGCGGCGGTGGTGACCGTGACGACGGTGTACGTACCGACCTTGGCGAACGCGTCGAGGACGGCGCGCGAGGGGCAGCCGAAGGTGAAGGACACCACCGGCACCGGGTCCTCGCGCAGTATCGCGAGCTTGGCCTCGTAGCCGTCGTCGATCGGCCCGTCGGTGTCGCCGAGATCGGTCTCGTACCAGGTGACCTCGCCGGCCAGCTGCTCGCGGTAGACCTCGACGACGGAGGCGTCGGACAGCGAGGGCTGCGGCATGAAGAGGTTGACGCCGAAGGGGCGGTCGGTCAGCGACCGCAGCTGTTTGATCTCCTGGTACATCCCGTCGGCGGTTTTGTAGCCGGCGGCGAGGAAGCCGAGACCGCCGGCGCCGCAGACGGCAGCGGCCAGCTCGGGTCCGGAGCCGCCTCCCGCCATCGGGGCCTGCACGATCGGGTAGCGGCAGAGATCGGTCAGCGCGGTGGGCATGAGCACATCGTGTCACGCCCACCGCTGCGCCCCGAACCGGGGCGACGGCTTCCGCGCAGGCCCGGGGCGGTTTCGCGGACCCCGGGCGGACCTGGGCTAGCGCCCGTTGAACGCATCCTTCAGACGCGAGAACAACCCCTGCTGGCCGGGCTGGAACTGCCCCGTGGGCCGCTCCTCCCCGCGCAGCTTGGCCAGCCGCCGCAGCGCCTCCTCCTGCTCGGGGTCGAGCTTGGTGGGCGTCTGCACCTCGACATGGACGATGAGGTCGCCCCGGCCGCCGCCGCGCAGATGGGTCACCCCGCGCTGGTGCAGCGGGATCGACTGGCCGGACTGGGTACCGGGCCGCACGTCGATCTCCTCCACCCCGTCCAGCGTCTCCAGCGGACACTTGGTGCCCAGCGCCGCCGCCGTCATCGGGATGGTGACCGTGCAGTGCAGATCGTCGCCGCGCCGCTGGAAGACCGGGTGCGGCAGCTCGTGGATCTCCACGTAGAGGTCACCGGCGGGGCCGCCGCCGGGGCCGACCTCGCCCTCGCCCGCGAGCTGGATGCGGGTGCCGTTGTCGACACCTGCGGGGATCTTGACGGTCAGGGTGCGGCGGGAGCGGATGCGTCCGTCGCCCGCGCACTCGTGGCACGGTGTCGGGACGACCGTGCCGAAGCCCTGGCACTGGGGGCACGGCCGTGAGGTCATGACCTGGCCGAGGAACGAACGGGTGACCTGCGAGACCTCACCGCGGCCGCGGCACATGTCACAGGTCTGCGCCGAGGTGCCCGGCGCCGCGCCCTCGCCGCTGCATGTCGTGCAGACGACGGCGGTGTCGACCTGGATGTCCTTGGTCGTGCCGAAGGCCGCTTCGGTCAGCTCGACATCGAGCCGGATCATGGCGTCCTGGCCGCGGCGGGTGCGCGAGCGCGGTCCGCGCTGCGACGCGGTGCCGAAGAACGCGTCCATGATGTCGGAGAAGTTGCCGAAGCCGGCACCGAAGCCGCCCGCGCCCTGGCCGCCGCCCGCCTGCGAGAGCGGGTCCCCGCCGAGGTCGTAGACCTGCTTCTTCTGCGGATCCGACAGGACCTCGTAAGCGGCGTTGATCTCCTTGAACCGCTCCTGGGTCTTCGGGTCGGGGTTCACGTCCGGGTGCAGCTCACGCGCCAGCCGACGGAAGGCCTTCTTGATCTGGTCCTGCGAGGCGTCGCGTCCGATGCCGAGGACCGAGTAGTAATCCGTGGCCACTTACGACTCCGCGAGGATTTGTCCGACGTAACGTGCCACTGCGCGTACCGCTCCCATCGTTCCGGGGTAGTCCATGCGGGTCGGTCCGACCACGCCGAGTTTGGCGACTGCCTCGTCGCCCGAACCGTAGCCGACCGTGACGACCGATGTGGACGCCAGGCCTTCATGGGCATTCTCATGCCCGATTCGTACGGTCATGCCCGAGTCCTTGGCCTCCCCGAGCAGCTTGAGCATCACCACATGCTCCTCAAGGGCCTCCAGCACCGGCCGGATGGTCAGCGGGAAATCGTGTCCGAAGCGCGTGAGATTGGCGGTGCCGCCGATCATCAGCCGCTCTTCGGTCTCCTCCACCAGAGTTTCCAGCAACACCGAGAGCACTGTCGAGACCGTGCCCCGGTCGTCCTGCTCGAAGGACTCCGGGAGATCCTGCACCAACTGCGGCACATCCGCGAACCGGCGCCCCACGACCCGGCTGTTGAGCCGGGCCCGCAGGTCCGCCAGGGAGGTCTCGCCGAACGGCACCTGGCAGTCGATCAGTCGCTGCTCGACCCGCCCGGTGTCCGTGATCAGCACCAGCATCAGCCGGGCCGGGGCCAGCGCCAGCAGCTCGACGTGCCGGACCGTGGACCGGGTCAGGGACGGGTACTGCACGACCGCGACCTGCCGGGTCAGCTGCGCCAGCAGCCGCACCGTGCGGCCCACCACGTCGTCGAGGTCGACGGCGCCGTCCAGGAAGTTCTGGATCGCGCGCCGCTCCGGACTGGACAGCGGCTTCACACCGGCCAGCTTGTCGACGAACAGGCGGTAGCCCTTGTCGGTGGGGATGCGCCCGGCGCTGGTGTGCGGCTGGGCGATGAAGCCCTCGTCCTCCAGGACCGCCATGTCGTTGCGGACCGTGGCCGGGGAGACGCCGAGCCGATGGCGTTCGGTGAGGGCCTTGGAGCCGACCGGCTCCTCCGTCCCGACATAGTCCTGGACGATGGCGCGCAGCACTTCGAGCCTGCGTTCACTGAGCATCCCGCGCACCTCCAGTCCGGCCGTCCGCCGTCTCGACTCTCCTGGCACTCACACGGGCCGAGTGCCAGACCTTGAGCCAGTGTACGGCCGAGTAGCACGGACCCGGCAAGGGCTGCCGTACACAGCACCCGCCCGATGACCGTGTTCGGGCGATCTGTCGGGCAACGCTATCGCGATGGCGCTAGCGTCTCGGTATGCACACTTCTTGGGAAGAGGCCGGCTGGGAACAGCTCGGTGACGGTGTCGCCAGACGCCGGATGCCGGGCTGGGACGAGACCATCGGCGTGATCGCGGGGACCACCGGCGTCATGATCGTCGACACCGGCGCGACCCTGCGCGACGGCGCGGACCTCCGGCGTGCGATCCGCGGCGTGCTCGGCCGGAACGTGACGCATGTCGCGCTCACCCACCCGCATTTCGATCATGTCCTGGGCACGGCCGCCTTCGCGGGCGTCCAGGTCTTCGGCGCGGCCGGACTGGGCGAGCTGCTGCGCCGCGGCAAGGACGAACTGCGGCACGACGCGATGCGGCACGGCGTCGGCCGGGACGCCGCCGCCGAGGCCGCCGATCTGCTGGTCGCCCCGCACCATCACGTGCACGACCAGCTGACCGTGGAACTCGGCGACCGGCCGGTGCTGCTCGCCAATGTCGGCCCCGGTCACACCGCCCACGACCTGGCGGTCCTGGTCCCGGGCCGGGGCGGCTTCCCCGAGATCGTCTTCTGCGGCGACCTGGTCGAGGAGTCCGGCGAGCCGCAGGCCGGCCCGGACGCGCTGCCGCTGCGCTGGCCCGGCGCGCTGGACCGGCTGCTGGCCCTCGGCGGTGAGGACGCGCGGTATGTGCCCGGCCACGGCGCCGTGGTGGACGCCCGCTTCGTCCGCGCCCAACGGGACGCCCTCGCCGCCCGTTTCGGCGTCGCCCCCTCCTGACCCCGCCCGCCGACCTCACGAGACAGGCCCCATGCAGAGCAAGCGCTACAGCCCCGACCTCACCCCACCGTGGAAGAAGCAGCGCCCCGCGCCCGAGGTGCCCGCCGAGCCCGATCTGGTCGTCGAGGAGGTCACCTCGGGCTTCTGCGGCGCGGTGATCCGCTGCGAGAAGACGGCGCAGGGCCCGACGGTCACCCTGGAGGACCGCTTCGGCAAGCACCGCGTCTTTCCCATGGAGCCGCGCGGCTTCCTCCTGGAGGGCAAGGTGGTCACGCTCGTACGCCCCCAGGGCGCGCCGGCGCCGAGCGGCCCCGCCCGCACGGCATCGGGCTCCCTGGCCGTGCCCGGCGCCCGCGCCCGGGTCGCCCGCGCCGGGCGCATCTATGTGGAGGGCCGGCACGACGCCGAGCTGGTGGAGCGGGTGTGGGGCGACGACCTGCGCATCGAGGGCGTCGTCGTGGAGTACCTGGAGGGCATCGACGACCTGCCCGCGATCGTCCGGAGCTTCTCCCCCGGCCCGGACGCCCGGCTCGGCGTCCTCGTCGACCATCTCGTGCCCGGCTCGAAGGAGTCCCGCATCGCGGCCGGGGTGACCGGCGACCATGCGCTGGTGGTGGGCCACCCGTACATCGACATCTGGGAGGCGGTGAAGCCGTCCTCGGTCGGCATCCCCGCGTGGCCGTCCGTCCCGCACGGCCAGGACTGGAAGACGGGCGTGTGCCGGTCCCTGGGCTGGCCGGAAAACACCGGAGCCGCCTGGCAGCGCATCCTCTCCTGCGTGCGCTCCTACAAGGACCTGGAGCCGGCGCTGCTGGGGAGGGTGGAGGAGCTGATCGACTTCGTCACGGGCGGCGGTGCGGCCTGACGTCGGGGAGGGTGCCGAATTCCGTTCGCATCGGTTCACTCGTTCAAGGGCAGCGCGCTCTCAGTCCACCAGATCCCGCACCACCGCATCCGCCAGCAGCCGCCCCCGCAGCGTCAGCACCGCCCGACCGGCCTCGTACGGACCCGGCTCCAGCAGGCCGTCCGCCAGCGCCCGCGCCGCCGCCCGTGCCCCCGCCGGGGCCAGGATCTCCAGCGGGCAGCCGTCCGCCAGCCGCAGTTCCAGGAGGATGCGTTCGACGCGGCGGTCCTCGGCGGAGAGGAGTTCGCGGCCGGCGCCCGGGGAGCGGCCCTCGCTGAGGGCCTGGGCATAGGCGCCGGGGTGCTTGACGTTCCACCAGCGGACGCCGCCGACGTGGCTGTGTGCGCCGGGGCCGGCGCCCCACCAGTCGGCGCCGGTCCAGTAGAGCTCGTTGTGGCGGCAGCGGGCGGCGTCGGTGGTGGCCCAGTTGGAGACCTCGTACCAGGTGAAACCGGCCGCGGTGAGGCGCTCGTCGGCGATGAGGTAGCGGTCGGCGTGGACGTCGTCGTCGGTCATCGGGACCTCGCCGCGGCGGATGCGGCGGGCCAGCTGGGTGCCCTCCTCGACGATCAGGGCGTAAGCGGAGACATGGTCGGGGCCGGCGCCGAGCGCGGCGTCGAGGGAGGCGCGCCAGTCGTCGTCGGTCTCGCCCGGGGTGCCGTAGATCAGGTCGAGGTTGACGTGCTCGAACCCGGCGGCGCGGGCCTCGGCGACACAGGCCTCGGGGCGGCCGGGGGTGTGCGTACGGTCGAGGACCTTCAGGACGTGCTGCCGGGCGCTCTGCATGCCGAAGGAGACCCGGTTGAAGCCGCCCGCGCGCAGCTCGCCGAGGTAGCGGGGGTCGACGGACTCCGGGTTGGCCTCGGTGGTGATCTCCGCGCCGGGCGCGAGGCCGAATTCCTCGCGGATCGCGGCCAGCATCCGGCCGAGGTCCGCGGCGGGCAGCAGGGTCGGGGTGCCGCCGCCGACGAAGACCGTCTCGACCGGGCGCGGGTCGTCGCCGAGCACCTTGCGGGCCAGCCGGATCTCGTCCACGACGGTGTCGGCGTAGTTGTCCCGGGAGGCCAGGGCGCCGCCGGAGCCGCGCAGCTCGCTCGCGGTGTAGGTGTTGAAGTCGCAGTAGCCGCAGCGGGTGGCGCAGTACGGCACGTGCAGATAGAAGCCGAGCGGCCGCCCGGCGGACCCGGCCGTCGTATGACCGGGCAGCGCCCCGTCCTCGGGCATCGGCTCACCATCAGGCAGTGCGGAAGGCATGGGAACCATTGTCCGTCATGGCGGGGCGTTGCCCGTCCGGTGCCGGTGTGCCTCAGGACACCCCGGGTCCGGACGCCTGGAGGACCAGCAGAGCCAGGTCGTCATCGGGCGGGGTGGGGCCGAAGGCGTGGACGGTGCGACGGATGTGGTCGGCGAGGGCGGAGGCGCCCAGCCCGGCTCCCGCGGCGAGGGCGGTGGCCAGGCCGTCCTCGTCGTCGAAGAGCCGCCGCCCCGAGCGCCGCTCGGTCACCCCGTCGGTGACGCACAGCAGCGTCTCCCCCGGGCAGAGGTCAAACGATTCGCTTACGTACGACGCGTCCTCGACCACGCCCAGCAGCATCTGCGGCGCCGCGACGACCCGGACCGCGCCGTCCGTGCCGAGCACCAGCGGCAGCGGGTGGCCGGCGCTGGCGAGGGTGCAGCGGGCCCCGCTCCGGCCGCCGGGGTAGGGGACGATCTCGCCGTAGAGCAGGGACAGGAAGCGGGCCTGTTCGCCCTCCTCGCGGATCTCGACCGGTGCCTCCGCCCCGGCGCCGGCCGCGGCCACCGCCGCTGCGACCGCCGCGACGGAGTCCGCGGCCTCCCGGGCCATGGTCTTGTTGAGCCGGTCGAGCACCGCCGCGACACCGAAGCCGTCACGGGCCAGCAGCCGGAGCACCGGCCGGGCCAGCCCGGTCACCGCGGCCGCCTCGGGCCCGCTGCCGCAGACATCACCGAGCGCGAAGCACCAGCGGCCGTCCCCGGCGTCGAAGAGGTCCCAGAAGTCGCCGCCCGCCCAGGCGCCCTCACGCGGCTCGTAGACCACCGCGGACTCCACCCCGGGTACCTGCGCCCGTCCCCGGGGCAGCAGCCGGCGCTGGAGGACCTGGCTGATGCGCTCCTGGCGGCTGTAGGCGCGGGCGGTGGCGACCGCGCGGGCGACCCGGCGGCACAGGTCCTCGAGCAGCCCGACCGCCTCGTCGGGGAAGTGCGGCAGACCGCCCCGGCCGAGCAGCAGGGTGCCGAGCCGCCGGTTTCCGGCGACCAGCGGGCAGGCCAGCGCGGCGCCGCCGGGGCCGTACCCGCCCGGTTCGTACGGCCAGGGCCAGGGCACGGCCGCCGGGGCGCCGCCGGACGGGCCGGAGCCGGGGAGTTCCGGCGGCTGCTTCTCCAGCGCCGTGCGCAGCGCGTCGATCCGGTTCTCGCTGGTGTGCCAGACGCCGGCGAGCCGCTGCTCGTCGCCGGCCTGGGCGATGCCCCGGCCGGGTGCGCCGCCGTCGCCGTCGTACAGCCACACCGCACACCATTCGGCGAGCCGGGGCACGATCAACTGGGCGGCGAGCGCGGCGACCTGGTCGGCGTCGAGCTGGCCGGAGAGCAGATCGGAGGCCTCGGCCAGGAAGGAGAGGGCACCGTTGTCGGCCCGGCCGGTGCCCGCTTCCTGCCGGGCGGCCCGGCGCGGGGCCGGGGCGAGCAGCTCGGCGGCTCGCAGCCCGCGGTGCAGCAGCTGGTTGTCGAGGGTGAACTCCGGCTCGGGCCGTCCGGCACCGTCCGCGGCCCCCACGGGCAGCCGGAACCACACGGTCTTCATGGCCCGGCGGTAGGTGACGCCCCAGGATTCGGCGACCGCGCTGATCAGCTGGAGCCCGTGCCCGCCGGTCTCGGACACGGCGCTCTCGGCGCGGGCGCGGACCGGTCGGGCGGGGTGGTGGTCGGAGACCTCGATGACGACGCCGGGGCCGTCCGCGTCCCCGGCGCCGGCTTCCCGCCCGGTCGCCGCGTCCCGGCGCGGCGCCCCGTACGGCTCCCCGCCGCGGTACGGCTCCGCCTCCCCGCCCCGCCCGGCCGCCGGGTCCAGCCGGCAGCGGAGTTCGACGGTGGTGCCCGCGTGCACGACCGCGTTCGTCACCAACTCGCTGACCAGCAGCTCCGCTTCGTCCGCGAGCCGGTCGGTGAGACCCTCCGCGCCGGTGATCCGCCCGCCGGTCCAGTCGGCGAAGGTGGCCCGGACGAAGCGCCGGGCGGCGGCAGCGGCCTGCGGGTCACCGGGCAGGCTGGCCCGACGGGAACGGGCGGCGGGCCCGTCGGGAGGCCCGGCCGCGGGTCCGCCGGGGAACCCGTCCGTCGTCGTGCGCGCCGCCGTGACGTCGTCGTCCCGTGGAGACGAAGTGGTCGTCCTCATTGAGCAACTCCCGAGCAGCTCCGCTACAGCGCCGGATGCGCCAACGACAGAGTGACAGAACGAGCGCAGCCATAAGCACTGAGTCACAGAAGTGGGAGGTCGCAGCCATCAATTCGGCTGACGGCGCGCGGGAGTTGGCCGACGCACGGAGAACGGGGCCGGGGCCGTCCGTGGGCGCGTGCGGGAACCCCGCGGGGACGGACGCGGGCCGCCGGGCGGTTCCCGTAGCAGCCGGATCTCACCCGTACGGGGACCGGCGCGGCGGGAACCGGACGGCGCGGGCCCTGACCCGCCCCGTACCGCTCCGCCCTACGGCTACGCCTCGCGTGACCCCGCGTACATCTCGTCGAGCAGGTCCTTGAACGTCCGCTCCACCACCGGCCGCTTGACCTTGAGGCTGGGGGTCACCTCGCCGTGCTCGATGTCCAGGTCCCGCGGCAGCAGCCGGAACTTGCGGATCTGCTGCCAGCGCTGGAGCCCCTCGTTGACCCGCTCGACATAGCCGTCGATCAGCTCCCGGACCTGGTCGGTGGCGACGACCTCGGCGTACTGCTTGCCGCCCAGACCGTGCTCCGCCGCCCAGGTCATGATCGTCGGTTCGTCGAGGGCAATCAGCGCGGTGCAGAAGTTCCGGTTGGCGCCGTGCACCAGCACATTGGAGACGAACGGGCAGACCGCCTTGAACTGGCCCTCCACCTCGGCCGGTGCGATGTACTTGCCGCCCGAGGTCTTGATCAGGTCCTTCTTGCGGTCGGTGATCCGCAGATAGCCGTCCGGGGAGAGTTCGCCGATGTCGCCGGTGTGGAACCAGCCGTCCTCCTCCAGGACCTCGGCGGTCTTGTCGGGCAGGCCGTGGTAGCCCTGCATGATGCCGGGGCCGCGCAGCAGGATCTCGCCGTCCTCGGCGATCCGCACCTCGGTGCCGGGCAGCGGCTTGCCGACCGTGCCGGTGCGGTAGGCCTCGCCGGGGTTGACGAAGCTGGCGGCGCTGGACTCCGTCAGGCCGTAGCCCTCCAGGATGTGGATACCGGCGCCGGAGAAGAAGTAGCCGATCTCCGGGGCGAGCGCGGCCGAGCCGGAGACCGCCGCGCGCAGCCGGCCGCCGAACGCCTCCCGCAGCTTGGCGTAGACGAGGGCGTCGGCGACCTTGTGCTTGGCGGCGAGCGCGAACGGTACCGAGGCGCTGCCGGTGCGCTTGAAGTTGTCCTGGGAGACCTTGGCGTACTCGCGCGCCACCTCGGCCGCCCACTGGAAGATCTTGTACTTGGCGGCCCCGCCCTCCCGGGCCTTGGCCGCGACACCGTTGTAGACCTTCTCGAAGATCCGCGGCACGGCCGCCATGTACGTGGGCCGGACGACCGGCAGATTCTCGATGATCTTGTCGACCCGGCCGTCCACGGCGATCACCTGGCCGGTCGCGATCTGCCCGGCGGTGAGCACCTTGCCGAAGACGTGCGCCAGCGGCAGCCAGAGGTACTGCACGTCCTCCTCATGGACCAGGCCCGTCGACTGGATCGCCCGCGCCATGTACGACCAGCAGTCGTGCGGCAGCCGGACGCCCTTGGGACGGCCGGTGGTCCCGGAGGTGTAGATGAGCGTCGCCAGCTGGTCGGCGCGGAGTGCGGCGATCCGCTCCTTGACGCACTCCGGGTGCTCCTCCAGATAGGCGGTGCCGCGCTTCTCCAGCTCGGCGAGGGTGAGCACCCAGCCCTCCGGATCACCCTCGGCGGGCTCCGCGCCCGCCTCGTCGATGACCACGACATGCGCCAGTTCGGGCAGCTCAGCGCGCCGCTCGCGGGCCTTGGCGAGCTGTCCGGCGTCCTCCGCGATCAGCACCCGGCTGCCGGAGTCGGACAGGATGTAGGCGGTCTCCTCGGCGTTGGTGCTGGGGTAGACCGTGGTCGTGGCGGCCCCGGAGCAGAGCACGCCGAGGTCGGCGAGGATCCACTCGACGCGGGTGCCGGCGGCCAGCGCCACCCGCTCCTCGGGGCGCACACCGAGCGCGATGAGCCCGGCGGCCACGGCGTAGACCCGCTCCGCGGCCCCGGCCCAGCTGATCGTCTTCCAGTCGTCCGGCCCCTGGCCCGTCGGGGCACCTCCCTGCTCGAGCGAAGCCGAGAGCTTGGGGGACGGCGGGACCGGATAGCGATAGGCCTCGCCGTCGGGCGTGGCCGCGACCCGCTCCAGGAAGAGGTGCGCCACCGAGGGCGGCCGGTTCTCGATCAGCGTGTGGGTGTCCGTCACGGCGTCCTCCGGGGCCCGCTTCGTTGCTGGTGACTCGCGAGTAACCTTTGAGCAGTGATCAGACTAGAGCGCGATCCGCCGCCGCGTAAGGGGCTGCGACCTACTGGTTCACGATGTGACCGGTGCGATAGGTGTACGTAGCACACACAATGCCCGATAGTGCGCCGCACCGGTCCCCCACACCAGACCACACCCGACGGCCCACGGCACCCCGGACCGGGCTCCGCGCCGCGCGCTCCCCCCGCTGCACGGCCGGGAAAACCGGCAGGGGGGCGGGCCCCCCCCGGGGGGCGGCGCCCCGCCCCCCCCCCGGGCGGGGGGGGGCGAGGGTTGTGGTGCGGCCCGGGGGGGGTTGGGAA